>JBBRWA010000302.1:0-6838 GCA_038246345.1 Chitinophagales bacterium | reverse complement strand
AAGAAAGAGATGGATAAAGAGGCCACAAAGTTTCTATGAAAGTATTGTCCAGAAGCATTAGACACCCTGGGTACCAGGTACCAACTCGGCGGTAACGGCGGTAACTTGAAAAAGGATACAGTGTTTTGAACTGTTGAGAGAGGCTTTGGTGCCTGGCACCTAACTTATTAACTTATTGAATTGTGATTGTTGTTTTGTTTTAATTTTTTAGAGTTTATTTGACCACTAAAGATAACAGCAGAACCTCATATAAGTATAAAGGTGAGCTGGAAGGAAAGCCTACTGGAAAGTCATCGCAAAATGAGCGGTAAAAAGGCTGTTGGAATCGACAAAATGACAAAAGAGGAATATGACATTAACGTAGAAGAAAATATTGACTCAGGGGCTGGGGCTGACAAATTTGCTTGAATTTGCCGGAATACAACGGCTGCTTCCCTGACCTGAGCGGGCAACCTCAGGCGGAAATTTTCTGCACAATTGAAGTTGCCTATTGAACTTAAATTATTGATTTCAGCTTCAAGGTGCGCCAGCTTTTGCGTTACGCCACGATAGCGATTTAATGCTCTTATGAGGTTTCCAGCACAGCCAGTTGCCCTGATGTAAGCAGAAAGCAAGGCACTTTTTAATTGAAACAACTCCAAAGAAGGTTGATTGACATTCAATGCCGGAATGCCATTTTGGTGCAGCAAGCGCAACCCATGTTCCGTGTATACCTCGCTGGAGACTTCATTGATGAGGGATTGTATGTGCGGGCGCACAACCAAAAGCCGGAATCTTTGGGTGACCAAGCGCCGAAAAGCAATGGTACGGGTACTGCTGCTTGGGTTGCCGGAATGCAGGTAATTGACAAACTTGTCCTTTTCAGTGCTGAGCATCGAAAATGGTGCGGAGCCATCGGTAGGTGTTATGGTTAACGTAAGTGTGCCATTGCCAGCAACACTCATAGTCCATCCAAGGGGGGCAAGGGCGAGCAGGAACAGTTCGTTGTCTTGTTGCCAGATTTTCCAAAGCAACTTGTGCAAGGCCTTACTTTGTGCATTGAACTGGACAGTACCGATACTGATGCCCGCCCCGCCATCATAAGCATTGATGGCTTCTAATTTGCCTTCCCGATCAGAAATTACTTTCAGGTAACAATCTGGCTCAGAAAGTGGAACCGGGAGATTCACCATCGTAACACCGTTCATGCCTGCTCCAATCCAACGCCTTCCGCGCGCATCGGTTTGGTTGACATCTCTTATCGGGAAAAGAACTTCAGCAAAACTTGCCAAAATCCAGCGGAGTTCAGGTGCCGAAAATTGTCTGATTTGTTGTGGAGTAGGTACAATACCCCCAAAATTCAGGTTGGGGTTTACTTGATTTCTGGTGGAAACCATTTTTCCAATCCATGCATTGCGCTGTGCTGTTTGAGTTGCTTGGCTTTGGCGGTAAAAAGACCGCAAATCGGGATATTGCTCCCAGCGATTGGCTGGTCGCGGCACATTGGAAGGGAAATAGGGCGCAAATCCTTCCAGGACTAAGCAGCAAATGTCTGGGAAGGCAGGCTGAAACCTGACAATAAGGGGCGTTACGGGGCATATTGGCAGATTCAACTCTTGCAACGTAAAGTTTCCGCCTGAAAACATCTGGCCCCGGATAATGCTGCTACTCCTGCCTGGCGTGAGCGCGACGCGCAGGGCGGCATCTAAATCATTAAAAACTTGGGGTGGGCCAACTGCCAATGGCAGACTCCGGGGACCGGAAGTTGGCGTCAACAAAATATCGCCAGCAGAAGGGCCTGTATGGGTTATTTGCTGTTCAGCTATCGCTTCAAGATTTTGGTGTTGCATAATTTTCTGGTGTTTGAGTTCATTCAAAAATTGTTGTTGATAATGGCGCATGGCAACTACTGCTGCAACCGTGCGCAGCAAGCCATTTCCAGTTCTCAGGCCATCGGCATCAGATAAACCTGAGATTGATTCCGCCGCGCCCAGTATCAAGGTTCGGATGGTTGTTGCGTCAACAGGAGCTTTTGCCGTTTCCAGCATCAGCGCAATGGTACCTGTCACCTGAGGCGTTGAAAAGCTGGTGCCCGTGTCTCGTTTTAGCGCAGTATGAATGGTTTTATTTTTGGGCGATGCAGCGCGGGGGCCCAACACTTTTTCACCGAACGCTACAATATCAGGTTTGCTGCGTCCATCTGTTGTAGGCCCACTGCTGCTAAAAACAGAAGGCTTTTTTTGGGGATTGACCGAGCCTACGACGATGGTGTTAAAGCCATTACAGACAGTCCCATTCGTCGTATGAGAATCGGCAAATTCTTTTTCAAACACACCTTGGCGGTTTTTGCCTTCCCTTTCCAACCAGGCATCATAACGCCCATCTTTTACCTGTTTGCCATGCAGGGTGATCTGCCAGGAACCTGGTGGCGCATTTTTGTCCAGGAATAAATTAATATGGTTTTTATCGTTGTTCGGCTCCTTCAAGCGGTGGTATACCCTGCCTATTTCCTGTCCTTTCAGTAGAATAGCACTTTTTTCTCCTGCTTTACAAAACAGCTCCAATCCAGTGCCTGGGTGGTTTAACTGAAATAGAAATTCATCGCGCCCACTGTACCATATTTCCAGCTCATTGTTTGTCGTATCTTTTTCATTGACCTTGAACCTGAACGACGCGCTCCTACCTGGTTTCACCTGCCCATGGTGGTGTGTTTGGTTGCTAAAATAATTGCCGACGCTCTGGCAAATCATGGTATTGGGCCGAGTGGCCAGGTAATTGTCGATGGCGATTTCTACCAAAGACAGGCCATCGTGTGAGCCTCCATGTGCTCCCAAGCTCATATTGATGGCCAATGGGCGATCGCCAGCAATTGTTCGTACAAAGTCAAGCCCTTCCAACAGCCGCAGGGAGTCGCCGAGGTTGAGACGGGGGTTTACCACTCGTTCGTCGGCTGCAAGGTGTACGAACACCAGGTCGGCTTCCGGCGCCACACCAGCTTGGCCCGATTGGCCATTGCCGGCAGCAATACCTGTCACCAAGGTGCCATGTGCGCCATCTTGTGGTTTGTAGCCCAGGGTAGTATAGGGTTGTTGCGACTGAATAGCCTGGTCTATCGCGGCTTGTGTATGGACTGTGCCATATCCGTATTTGTTTTGAACAGCCCCGTCCTTACTTTGATCCCAAATGGCCAAAAAACGCGTTTTCCCTGCCGGGTCGATAAAGTCTTTGTGCAAAAAATCGGCGCCCCAATCCAGCACCGCCACCACAACCCCTTTGCCCGTAGCGCCTGTAGCACCTGATTCGGATTTCATTAAATTGTCCTCGCGCAGGCCCGATTCTTGATCTTGAGCTAGCCATTCGCTCTTTAAATTCCCGACAATGCGCTTGGCTTTAAAACTTAGAACAGCGGGATTATTATACACTTCTATTACATCGCCGCGCCGCACCCGAACGGTGACGACATCGCCGAATTGAGCAACGACTTTTATTTTTCCAGGATATTGGGAAGGCCTTGCCAAGCGAATAATCGCCTCAATGGTCTCGTTGGGGTCAAGGCTTGGCCTTATCTGTTCTTGGAGTGCGGGATCCATGGGGCTAAAGATTGGAGTTTAAATGGCCATTGAAGAAGGGCAGAAAAATGAGTTTTTCATACTTTCTGCCCTGTATCCTTATTGAGTGACCACAGGCAAAAAATGCCCCTGGACATCAAACGTGCTAGTGAATTTCGCGGCAATCGCCGTATCTCCAGTAAGCCCTTTAATTGTTTTTATCTCATCCTTGTACTTTCTCAATTCCGCTTCCAAAACAAGGTTTTTGGCGACTGCCGTCGCAGCTTCAATTTTGGAATCAGCCGCCATTTTTGCTGTTAGCATCGAAAATATCGGGTTTTTGCTGGCTGCACCCAAGGCATTCATCAACCCTATTTTCATCAACTCATTGCGGGGCAGCTTGGCATCTGAATCGCTGCGCTTATCAGAAAGCGTCGCGCCAATTATCCCGTACATCATGTCTTTACTTGAAAATCCGTCCATGTTTTTTAGTTTTTAATGGTTAAATTTATTTCATCATCATCATCATCATGACCATCGGCATCATGTCGCCGCCCATGCCAGAGCCGCCGGAACCACCAAAGCCACCCATCATCATCATCATCATCAAGGCGCTGTTATCCTTGTCGGAAAATTTGGCGCTGGTGACTTTAGTACTAGTTCCTGCATTTGGCGCGGTTTCGAAGTTAATGGATTCGAGTTGCGGTTCATTACTCATCAGCATGGGCATCATCGCCATCATTTGCGTTTGTGACTGTGCATCTTTCACACTTTTTTCCAGGCGCTCAATGTGGCGGCCCATACCGTTAATACGTTTGCCGACCTTGTTGCTTTGACCGTTGAGCCGTTCTAGAACCTTGTTTTGTGCCTTGGAAGCTGCCGTGTGTTTGCTATCCACACGGTTCACTTCTGACGCGATTTTGGCCGTTTCAGTGGCGTTCTTGTTAATGGTGTCACTAAGCTTTTTGATGTTGGCGTTTTGGGCATCCAAAGCCTGTTTGATCTTGTTGACATTTTCAGCTGTAGCAGCGCCCGGCACCCGAATCTGGAACTGGCGGCCAGCAGCATTTGTCACCGAACCGATCAATTGGGAGAGATTGTCGATACCATTGGTATTGACACCTCCAGGGCGCACACCTGCAAGGTTTACGCTGGTATTCCGGCCCCTGTTTAGCAGGTTGCCAACAGCCCCGATGCCCCTGGAAATCGTGTTGCCCATAAGGCTGATCGGGTTAAACTCTGCGGAGTCGTCGTAAGAATCAACAAGTGAGTCATCATACGAGTCATCATACGAGTCATCAATGCTTTCAGGAAATCCTTCCTGGGTGTACTGAACGTTGAGACTGTCCAGCAAATCTTCATTTTCAAGGAATGTCATAATTAGGATATTTTTTGGTTAAAAAAGTTATTCTTGACCTGGTGTTTCGTCAGGTGTTTGTACGATTTTTTGAAAAAATGGGAGTATCAACTGTTTGAAATGATCTGTATTTACTTCCATGTTACCTGGGATGCCTTGCCCGGAGCAGGTTGGACATGACTTGTCGAAACCCCAACACTGACACGCGCCGAGCGAGGCTGCAACAAAGCCGTTCCTATCCTTCAGCTGGGTTAGCTGGGTTTCAAGTGCCCTGAAAGTGGCCAACAATTCGCGGTTCATCTTGATGAGTTGATGGATATCCTGCACCATCTTGGGATTTTCGCTACGCGCCTGGCCAGGCCGAACGGATTGAGATTGGCTTGATTCCTGCATTTTTGACAATGCCATTTGGGCCAGCATACGTTTCATAGGATCGGTGCTCTGTTCCGCCATTTGTTGTACCGTGCTCATGATTTGCTCGGGGTTGTAATAAGGCATCTGTTCCATAATCTTAGGTTGATTGAATTCTGTCCAGCAATAGGTTGCCAATGTCTTCGGCGGAATCCAGGTTTACCAAAGCATTACCATAGGAGTCAAACAAGAAGTCAGGGTAAGCCTCCTGGGCTGGTGGCACTTCGTTTCCGGTTACTGCGCCAGCCAACTGACCAATAATATCCATGACTGAACTTACGGGCAAATTGGAATTTCCACCAATTGGAATGGAAGCGCTACCCGAAGCCGTTTGAATTGCCGATTGTAGACCTGGATCGGACAGTAAGGCCAATAGCGTAGCCAACGTAGAGTTGTTGACACCTGGAGCAGGCGATACTTGTGGTGCAGGAATGGGTGGCGGCGGGGTGTGCATAGGTTTTGGGAAAAAATGCCTTGGCCTTGGTTTCGGCCTCGGCAGTGCCATACCTGTAGGAGGCTGCGGCGCAACACTAAGGGGTGCCGCGCCAAAGTTTGGGTAAGGTGCCGGATTTGGTGCCTGCTGTGGCCGTGAAAACGAACCAACAGCGGAGGAAACTCCTTGTACCACTCTTGGAATTACTTTGGAAACTCCTTGTATAATTTTCGGCAGCGCGCCCAAAAGAGCAGGAATGAATGCAAATTCTGCATCTGACGAATCATATTGTCCATCTTGTAGCCTGCCATAAAACTCGCCGAGTGTCATGTCATAGGGGTCAGACCAGGATTTCTCATCATAAGAATCATCAAAGTGGTTTTCAAATGACAGGGTAGCGCTGTCGTCATAGTTGTCGAATGAGGGCATGGCAATGCCATGCTGGCCCATCGGTTGTGATGTCCAATTGTTCATTTTTTAGGTATGTTAAATGAGAGATGACGTTTTTTTTAAACCAGGGGTAATTGACGTTATATCATCCCTGATCTGATGGCGTGTGCTACAATACCACTGGCGGTATGGGCACCTAATTTGGTTTTTATCTTTTTGATGTGATCCTGTACAGTGAACTCGCTTAAGGAAAGTCGGTGCGCAATCATTTTAACCGAAAGATCATCGGAGAGCGCTTCAAGGACTGCTTTCTCTTTTTCGGACAAAGGAGTCTCCCGTTCTTGGATTTTTTTGGTAGCCACGTTTTTGAAGAATAAGGGGTGAAAATGAAATATTATGTCTGCATTAAATCGTTCATTTATTAAGACAAAATTACAACTATCTCCCCGGCTATGCAATCCCTAAATTCAGGGAATAGTTAGAAGTATCCTTTTATATGTTTTTTCCGCGAAAAAAACCAATATATTAAGATTATTACGCCTAAAACAATTCAGCATCTATAAATATTGCATCAAATAGCATGTCAAATTCCCGTATTTTTGCCCTCTCTTCACCTACTCATCCGCATTTCCCATGTCCCGATTTCTCCCTGCACTCGCACTGCTGCTCTATTGGAGCCCAATATGCGCCCAAGTCCCTCAAGACATCGCCATCCCAGTT
>JBBRWA010000301.1:0-6852 GCA_038246345.1 Chitinophagales bacterium | reverse complement strand
TTTGTTCTATAATTCTAAAGTCGGAATCGAAAAGTTGGAGGTCATCCAACTCAAAGAGCATATTGTCGATATCAGCTTTTACCAGCACTGTTTTCATGGAGCCTACATTTGCGCTTGTCATACTTGTGGCATCTTCGTCGTTCAGCAGAAACTTTACCTGGTAGAGTTGGATATTGGTCAGGTCTGCTTGTAATTTCCAAGGGCTGCCGAGGGTGTCTGTGGAGGCGGGTTTGTCGGGATTGGAAAATGCCCGTGCCACAAAATCAAAATTATACACACTGTCTTTCCGGTGCAGGTACACCGCGGCGTCTTTTAAGGAGATTTGCTGCAACTCAATGGTTTGATCCAGCAATTTCCACATATCTATGGTGAGCACCAGGCTGCCGACCCGGAGGAGGGTATCCTGCTGCTGGTCTTCTATCAAGAGCCTTTCCAGGGAAACATGGTAGGGGAAGCGCAATCCCAGGGCACCTACTTCTACCCGGGTGCCGAGTTTTTTCTGCAAAAAGGATTGTGCTTCTGCGGTGATGCGCCGCTGTACGGGCGGCAGCGTGAGGGCAAAAAGCACGGCGATGATAAGCAGTAATAAACTGCTGAGCGTGTAAAGGGTAATACGAATGAATTTGCGCCAGCGGTTTGTGGCGTTTTTGGTGCTGGTCATTTGTTGCAGTATCCCATTTTCAATTTTCCAACGTAAGACTTGCGACGATCAGGCTAAAAGCGCATCGTCAACAACCTAACTATAAAACGAATAAATAAGTTGTTCCAGCGATTTGTCACGCGCAATTACCTAAATTGGGGTAATAATTCCCCGATATAAGTTCAAGCAGGCTTGTCTGTTTCGGGCATGCAATTTTACTTGCTTTTGGTACATAAGGTACTATTTCCGGTAAATGCTTTTACCCTTGTGCTATATCCGGGTTTAATGAAGGTGCGTTAGGATTTAACGAAACAATGATTTTCCACCCATTTAAAAGACGAAATATATGGAATACAAAAAATTACTGACAATGCTGGCAATTTCCTTCATTATCATGTATGGCGTAATGTTTTTGAATGTGTATGAACTAAATCACATTTATTTCAGCATCACAAGGACTTATATGACTTTGCTAATGGTATTGCCAATGGCCATATCGATGATATTGATGATGGGCAAAATGTACCCAAGCAAAAAATTGAATACATACATTGTTGTTGGAAGTGTTGTCTTGTTTGGCTTTCTACTTGCTGCATTGAGGACACAAACACCTGTCGGGGATATTCAATATATGAAAGCGATGATACCGCACCATTCATCCGCCATTCTGACAAGCAGCAATGCAAATATCCAAGACCCTGAATTAAAGAAGTTGTCAGCACAGATAATTAAAGCACAAGAGGAAGAAATTGCACAAATGAAAGCAATGATAGACAGGATGGAATGAGACACTCGTGCCTCCGTTTTATACAAATATCCCCTTCACTGCACAACGCGTACAATTGCCCAAACAGGGGCAACAATTTCCCAATTGATGCTTGGCAGGAAAATTTAACTGTATCCCGCGTACGGGCTTCGGCAATAACTGGCTCCGACACAGGCTTGGAGTTCTTGCCTTTCACCTCACATAAAAATACTGAAAAGCGTGGATTCAAAACGAAAGGTCATAACGAAAGAATTCGATGCGTTTTTTGAAGGCGTATATCATGCTGCCAAATTCGTGCAACGATTTTTTCAGCAAGTTTTTCGACGACCTTATGACATTCAGGAAATAACGCGGCATTGTTATGAAATCGGCTACAAATCGCTGCCGCTGATCACGCTGACAGGGTTTGTAGTTGGTATTGTTTTCACCAAACAGTCGCGACCTTCCCTCGTTATGTTCGGCGCCGCTTCCTGGTTGCCCTCCCTGATTGCTATCGCCCTCGTGCGCGCCCTGGCGGCAATGGTAACTGCCCTGATCTGCGCTGGCAAAGTGGGTTCGAACATCGGCGCAGAAATTGGTTCCATGAAGGTTACAGAACAAATTGATGCCATGGAGGTATCCGGCACACAGCCGTTTAAGTTTTTAGTGGTCACACGGGTTATTGCTTGCACTTTAATGATTCCTGTACTGGCGATGTATTGTACTTTCGTTGGCCTAATGGGTTCATTCTTAAATGTTTATCAGAATGAAAGAACCAATTTTTTCGGCTTTTTTGGTGCCGCATTCGAGCAAATAAGCTTTTTGGATATCGGCACTTCTATGGTAAAGGCCATTTTTTTTGGCTTTACCATCGGCATGGTCGCTTGTTATAAAGGCTATAACGCTGGGCAGGGCACACAAGGCGTTGGCAAGGCTGCAAATGCCGCAGTAGTGGTCTCTATGTTCCTCATTTTTATGGAAGAATTAATCATCGTCCAGGTATCCAACTGGATCAGATATTTTTGAAATATGGCAACGGAACATACAATAGATCACGACCAGCGTATAATCCATATCAAGGGACTCTACAAATCTTTTGGCGACCTGAAGGTGTTGAAAGGCGTGGACATGGACGTCTTTAAAGGAGAAAATGTGGCGGTGCTGGGCAAATCTGGCACCGGCAAATCTGTGCTGATAAAAATCGTCGCCGGATTGCTGCTGCCCGACAAAGGCCTTGTGCAGGTGCTCGACATGGAGGTAGGGCAGCTGTCGGAAACCAAACTTCGGGAACTTCGCCTTAAAATCGGTTTTTCCTTTCAAAGCAGCGCTTTGTATGACAGCATGACGGTACGCGAAAACCTGGAATTCCCCTTGCTCCGGAACCGGCCGGGTTTCGACAAAAAAGAAGCGCTCAAATTGGTGGAAGAAACCCTGGAAGCTGTCGGCTTAAGGGACAAAATCAACGAAATGCCTGCCGCGCTGTCGGGCGGGCAACGCAAAAGGATCGGCATTGCCCGAACCTTAATGATGAAGCCCACAATAATGCTGTACGACGAACCTACCGCTGGCCTGGACCCGGTCACCTGCATGGAGATCAACAGTCTGATCAAAGAAGTACAGCAACAGTACAACACCAGTGCCATCATCATTACCCACGACCTCACCTGCGCCAAAACAACCAGCGATCGGGTGCTGATACTCATGGAAGGCAAAGTTGCCAGAGAAGGTAGCTTTGAAGCAGTTTTTACTGCTGACGATCCTGAAGTAAGCGGTTTTTACAATTACAATTTTATTCAATAACTATGCAAACCTCACAGCAAAAACGCGGCGTTATCGTTGGCCTTTTCATATTTATCGGCATCGCCTTTCTAATGGCAGGGATACTGATGGTCGGAAACCTGCGCAGCACCTTTACCACAAAGATAGAATTGCAAGCTATTTTCGATGATGTCAATGGCCTGCAGGCCGGAAGTAACATCTGGTTTTCCGGCGTAAAAGTAGGCATCGTAAAAAGCCTGGATTTATACGAAGGATCTCAGGTGTTGGTAGTTTTGAAAATCAACGAAGGTGCTCAAAAATTTATACACAAGGATTCCAAAGTGAAAGTCAGCACCGATGGCCTGATAGGGAACAAGATTGTCATTATTGTTGGCGGTACAGCTGAAGCTGGGCAAGTGAAAGACGGGGATTGGCTTGCCATAGAGGGCCAGACTTCTACCGAAGAAATGTTGAGCATGTTACAGGAGAACAACCGAAATCTGTTGGCGATCACCACTGATTTTAAAGCGGTTAGCCAGCGCTTGGCCAACGGTGAGGGTACGATCGGGAAATTGTTGAAAGATGAGGGCCTTTACAACCAGCTTGAGGCGACATCAGCTTCTTTGCAACGCACTGCTGGCCATGCCGAGCAAGTTGGTGTTGCCGCGGCCGCATACAGCGCCAAATTGAATCAGAAAGGCACTTTAGCCAATGAATTGGTGACGGATACGGTGGTTTTCAGCAAAGTAAAAGCTTCTGTTGCTCAGTTGGAGCTGATGACTACGCAAGCCTCCGAAGCAGCGGGCAACTTGAAAACGGCAACTGCCAACTTAAGTGTTGTCACCGCGAAATTGGATGACCCCAATACACCCGTGGGCGTTTTGCTGAGCGATACCAAAACGGCGGAACACCTGAAGGGAACCCTGAAAAATCTGGAATCCGGCAGTGCCAAGCTGGATGAAAACCTGCGGGCATTGCAAGATAATTTTCTGTTGCGCCGGTATTTTAAAAAGAAGAAAAAGACGGAAGCCGCAGGTAAAAATTGAGAAATTCTCTATTTATACCACCTTGAATTACACGAATTGTCATTATCATTCCATCAACAAAACTAGTACTAAACTTAAATATCATGAACAGCTTTTTCAAGACAATCATCGCCGGTTACGGTGCATCAAAATTGGGCGGCGGATGTCTCGTCACCATTATTATTTTTGTTATCCTTTATTGGCTTCTTGGGCAATTTTAATATAAATGTAGCGCCTTTGATCAACCCAGTTGAAAACGTACGGTCGGGCTTGTGTCAAAAGCCCTTTCTAGATATGCCTTGATTTATTGTAGCAAATAATTATTGGATCGAGAATTTGTCAACTTTTTTTCAAGTTGACAAATTTGACTAAATGCCAAATATAGTTTTGAATGGTTGTTCGTACGTTTGCGCAATGCGCGTAATATTGGTTGGCCCCAGCGTCAATATGTTTGTGTCGCGCCTGCGCAAGATGCTGCGCGACGACCCGGCGGTGCAGCTTGTGGCGGTGCATGAGGTTGGGTACCGGATGGAGGTTGGGTAGACATAGTTTTACAAGACCGTTACATCGTTTTACACTAAAAAAACTGCCCGGCTTTTGGCTGCCCATACCTTTGGCGCATTAGTTTCACGAAACATTTATTATCATGCGCATATTCGCTTTATTGTTGCTTTGTTGCTTGTCCATTGTAGCCTTTCGCAGTCAAAATACTAATGTAGACCAATGTTCATCAACCGTAAGTTCCCCAACCAACCCAACCAAAAACTTCCTGTTCCAAACTGCTGATGGCGGAGAAACCTGGAAGGATTTAAGCCAGGGTTTGCCCGAAAAATTCATGGCCAATAGTGCTTTCGCCCAGGATGGGTAAGTTTATTTGGCTGATCGAAGCGGCGTATTGTACCACAAAAGCAAACTAGATGCTGGTACCTGGGAACGCGAAGAAATCAGCGGAATTTTTCCAGATGCGGGCGGAATTTTTCCGTCGGAAATAGTCGTCAACGGAATATATGCCGGGCGCTCCCAGCCTTATGCCTCGGTATGCGACAATGGCTTTTTCCGGCGCGTTCCGGGCACTGGCCAATGGCAGTCTATGGGCGCATCGCTGCCCGATAAGCGCGCATATTCATTTGTAGAAACTGCAGATGGTGCCATTTTCGTCGGTGGCGACAGCGGTATCTATAAAACGGTGGATGACGGCAAAAGCTGGAAACAAGTCTTCTTTGAAGGTTTTGTAAATCGCCTCGCAGCTTCCGATGGCGTATTGCTGGGTTGTTCCAGAAAGGGGGTGATTCGCTCCACTGACGGCGGCGAAAACTGGGATTGTGTGTTGCCCGATGCGAATGGCGTGTATGAATTCAATTTAACGAGCAAAAATTTCGTCGCCATCCGGGCAGCGGGGATCGTCACCAATTCCGCTGAAGCCATTCCGCTTCAAAGTTCTGTCGACGCGGGCAAAACCTGGCAGCCAACGACGGGGCCGTCGGTTTTTAAGGGGGTTTACAGCTATGTAAATGCTGGAAAAAACCTTTTTTGTTGCCACAAAGGCGGTGTTTCTCGCTCTAAAGACAATGGCAATACTTGGGAACTCGTGCGTGAGGCCATTAAAAATGATAAAGTGCCCATGCGCTACGAATTGGTCGTTTCGGGAGAAACGGTAATTGCGGTATTGCTATTTGCAGGATGTTAATTGGATAAGCCAAAAAAACAAAAGCGCATGAAAATCCATTTTTTCTTGGTGCTGCTCAGTGTCGCTTCCTGCAATGGGCAGGGCAACGGTGCTTTGCCCAATAAAAACGAAGCGAAGCCTCAGGCTACCCAACCCGCCGATACCCAATCGGATGTCGATCCATATTGGGTAGCACCGCAGGAGATTATTAGTCCCCAGGGGCCCCATAGCATCACACGCAACATGTTGCAGGCCAAAGGCGGCAATATGTGGTTCGCCAGCTGGGAAGGCATCGTCCGTTATGATGGGAAATCCCTTGCCTTAGGAAAGCCTTATGGTGCTCCAATAATTTGGGACAATGGCCCAGGCGGGCAGGTTTTCGGTATTGTGGAGGATAACGATGGGAACACCTTGTTCGGCAGGGAAGGGGGCGTGTACAAATACCACCCTGCTGCTGCCAGGATAGTCAATAAAATTTAATTCTATTCGTGCGTTAGACCTTCCAGGTTTTTAAAACCTGGAAGGTCTTCGCCAAGAAATTCGAAATAAAGTTTGGCAACATTTTCAATAGTAGGACTTTTGACACAGCCCCGAATAAGTAATGGCCAATTCAGCCCTACCTCATCCATCCTGCTAGTGGCGCGAATACCAAGTAACGTATAGGTTATCGAGACAGATTTTTTGTTCAATTAGGCGTGAGAAGGGCGAAATGCGGGACATTTTAACCGACGAACAACGAAATTGAGCGGAAAATATGGCCGTTAACCTATATGTTACTTGGTATTCGCGCCACTAGAAGCAAAGGCAAATCCTGAAAATTCGAGATGACTCATTTTAAGGTTGTATGACGCTCCTTCGCGCTCGAAATGAACTGAATTGCTTGAAAAACAAGGGATATTACTAGCTTTGCTTTTCGATCTCCTTGTCCTCTCTTCATCATTTCGCCATGCGGTTTCCGTTACTCTTCCTGTTGATAGCCCCGTTGACTTTGTTCGCACAAAATACCCATTGGCAGTCG
>JBBRWA010000300.1:0-6868 GCA_038246345.1 Chitinophagales bacterium | reverse complement strand
TCGCTCGGTTCTGCCTTGTCTACGATATTCGCGCTGAGGGCAAACATACCCAATCCAGAGACTTTGTCCAGTTCGCTACGTTTGTACGCATCGGCGAGGTTGCTGACCCTGTTTTGCAGGTCACTGCCCAAACCGGCAGGAACAATATTCTGAATACCATCCAATAGATTGATTTTCACCACATCATCGGAGGTATTGGTCAGCCTGGATTTTTTTACAAAACCAAACGTATTGCTGAAGTTCCACGCGTACTGAAAAATAAGGCCCAGGTCGCGGTTGATTTCTTCAAAAAGTATCTTGTTGCCAAAAGTACTTTTGTACAGATTTCGAACAAGTTCAAATTTCCCTTCAAAGCGTTCAGAAAAGGGTTCCCAAACGACAATACCATTTTCATGCTGCACTTGAAAGTCGGATTTGCTTCCGGTGAACTCCGCAAATTAGGTAATCTTGTCGTCGGTATAGTATGGAAACAAGGCATGTTCCGCGTTTTTTCGCCCTGCCGTAACGCCTCCATTGCTGGAAATAAACATCCAGTGGTTGGAATCGCTTACGATGCTCATAAAGAACGGACGAAGTTCATCGACATTAGAAATCCTGTAAAACTGGTCGCCCGCAACCTGGACGGTATCCAATTTTACATGCTTATCCGTGGGCAGCATGTTTCCTTATTTTTTTGTTCTTATGAAAAGTGGGACCGTAAAAGTTTAATTCTGCTCCCGATACACCCGTACATAATCAACGGTCATCGATTGTGGAAAAGGGGTTTTAGAAGTTGGGAAACCGACGTAATTTCCACCAACAGCTACGTTCATTATGAGGAAGAATGGGCTGTCAAACACCCATTCCCCGGTCAGGTCCGCCGACAAAAGGCGCTTGTAAAGTCGTTCGTCCACGAAAAAGTCTATTTGGTTTTCGCTCCACTCTACGGCGAAGGTGTGGTATTCGGTATCAAAGCGTCTATCGGTAAATCCAAAGCTTTGGGTGATGGCCGCTCCGCCCGAATAGCCCGGCCCATGTACGGTACCATTGATGATATTAGGCTCCTGGCCACGCAATTCCATAATGTCTATTTCACCGCATTGAGGCCATGGATTGGTGTCAATATCGTCCCCAAGCATCCAAAAGGCAGGCCAAAGACCTGGCCCGTAAGGCGTTTTCAGGCGCGCTTCGAAGCGGCCGTAGGTCTGGGAAAACAGACCCTTCGTTTTTATCCTCGCTGAAGTAAATGCTGAACCGGCAAAAGCCTCCCGCCTGGCCGTAATCACGAGGTTGCCATTCCCGTCCATCGATACGTTTTCTGGCCGATTGGTATAATACTCCAGTTCCTGGTTTCCCCACCCGTTGGATCCTGTCCCAATATCATAAGTCCATTTTGTTGGATCAGGAGAAGTGCCTGCGAGTCCGTCGAATTCATCACTCCAAACCAATTGCCAGCTGCGTTGGTCGATTGTCTGGGTTGGTTCAACCTTGCAATTGAAAAAGCTCATGACCATTACCATGCCGAGCATGCTTAGGAGATGAATGGGGTAAAAGCGGAATATGCTTGAATATTTCATGGTATATTGTTGCTGGGTTATTGATTAATTGTGGAAATACAAATTGTCAACATAGACAGTATTGGCACCGGGCACTTGCCCGACCAGAATAAACTGGGCCATGTGGGCGCGCGTCGTTAACCCGGTAAAATCTGTTAATGGGATATCATAACTGATCCATTGGCCCTTCGCAGGCATAGTGTAATTGACTTGATGCTCCTTGTCATCGCCCCCCCCAAAAGCAGCGTTTGCCCCGAAATCGACCAGCTTTATACTGAAGCTCGTAAAATCAGGTGACCATACATCGATGTGAAAATGCGTCATGGTGGTGGCATTAATCTGGTTCATAACCGTTTCAATGCCGACAAAATCAAGCGCCGAATATTTTTTTACCGCATTGCCCGCAACCAGCACATCTGCCAGGGTGGCTGAAGACCAGCTGGTTCTCCAAGTGTCAACAGGCACATTGGTGTACGCATTGCTGAAAAGAGAAATGACATTTGCCTGGGGCAAGGTTGGCGTCGGCGCAGCGACCACTGGCGTCGTTGCTACACCTGCTGGTTTATACAGGTAAAGATTGTCCATAAAAATATTGGGAACATTGCCGGACAGCACGACTTGTGCCAGCCTGTTCCTGGCAGTCAAACCCGTGAAACTGGACAGGGGCAGGTCAATGCTCACCCAGGATTTTGATGCCAACATATTGCCTGGGATGGTAATTTCATGCGAGGCATCGTCACCGCCGCCAAAAGAGCCATCTGCACCTACGTCAACCAACAGAATTTTGAATTGAGAGGAAGGGGTAATATTGTCCGGCGTCCAGATGTCCATGTGGATATTGGTCATAGCCGTGGCATTAATAGTGGGCGCGGTAAACTGAATCCCGACGAAGTTGAGTTGGCTATAGCGTATGATATCGTCGCCGGCAACCTGAACATCAGCGGATTGTGTTGTTGAGAACTGCCAATAGCCATTGTAGAAATCTACCGGGACATTGGTGTAGGCATTGCTAAAAATGGAAATCACATTGGCTGCCAAAGCGGTAGGTGTTGGTGCCGTAGTCAAGGGCAAAACCGCGGTTCCGGTAGAATTAATCGTCAATGACCCCGCTGTTGGCTGACCACCCAAAGTAGCACTGATAACAGCCGTGCCAGCACCCAAAACCGTTGCCACGCCAGCACTGTTGACACTGGCGACGTTGGGATCTGAAGAGACAAATTCAAAATAGGAAGCTGGTGTTACCACCTTTTGATTGACGCCATTCGGCAGGTTAAACACGGCAGAACCTTGTACGGTGTAGGTATTTCCCGTTTCTGCGGAAACGACCACATCTAGGCCATTCATGATTTCCGAGGGCAGCTGCGCGATCGTGCCCAGGTTTTCAAAGCGCACCTCATCCAGCCAAAATGTGTAGCCCTTATCATCTTCAGGGCCTTCGGAGAAGAACAGCATCCCGCGTTCAGCTGTAAGTTTACTTGGGTCAGGAATGGGGATATAATACTTTCTCCAGTTGGTGTTTACCTCCAAGCCAGCAATCGAAGTCTGGTATTTATTCTCCCCAAGGTCGTTGCCAAAACCGATCACGTCGATCGACGCGGATTTGGATGCTTTGGCCCAAAAGGTCAAAACATTGTATTGGGACAGATCCCGGCCTGGATTGGCAAAGTACACCCCGCCGGCATAAGCGCCAGCCGGGTCTTCAAAATCAGGCACTGCAACGCGAATAGAAGCAGTTCCCTTGTATTTCACTTCTTTATCCACCTGAAAAGCCCTGACATCCGAGCCACCAAAAGCGGCATAGTTCAGGTCTCCCGTGAAGCCATCAATAAACACCTCAGCAGTAGTGGGATAAGTGGCAAGCGCCAGTTCGTTCGGGTCTCTTTCGCAGCTGGGCGCGAAAACGACACAAGCGAAAAAAAGGCAGATGATTGGGTAATAATATGTATTCTTCATCGGTAGTCTTTTTTTATTGGTAAAGGTTACTGAAAGATGTTGACGTGAATGTAGGTGCGAATTTCCCATTCGTTGCCATTTGGAAAGCCTGGTGCATTTGGATCACATTGCAATTCCCCGGCAGCGTTGATGAACTGGGTGGGACAATAGCGCGGAGAGTAGCGATCCAAGGTGCGGTATATGCCCATAACACCAATTTTGGTATTGGGCAAATCGATCCAATTGGGTTTTCCCAAGGTGGTGGATATGTCCAAATTGCACTGCAAAGGGAAGGTAAGGTTAAAGTCGCGGTGGTAATCAAATGGGCCCCAATCATTGATTTTTAAGCCTGACACCACCTTGATTTTTTTGTACACAATCCGCAAGTCCATGCCAAAGCGCTCAATGGTTCTGACACTGTTGCCATTGGCCTGGGCATTGCCAAAGTACAGGTTGCTGATGATGCCGAAATCCGGATTCAACTTGGAAACAATGCGGGCATGCGCTTCCCACAGGTCTTGGGCCGGCGCGGAACCGGGAAAGGCAAACGTCGAACGGCCATCAGGAAGGATACCGATGGCAGCATCCTGAATGGTGGGCAAATGCCGGAAAACCAATCCGGCACTACATGCAAACCGGGCATCTTCTGACCTGTCGCTGTCCCAATCATACATCCAGGAAGCTGGTGTAGGGTCGTAGGTAAAGAGGATTTCTCCTGCCACCGTCTCCCGGTTTACCCGCACGGCAAAGGGGTCTGACAGGATGTTCCGAGGCCTTCCTGGAGCAGCTCCGTCCCCGGGGATTGGGCCTTCGATCGGGCGCTGCCACAAGAAATTGGGCGCAATCTGGAAATCGCCCAGGCCCATCGTAAAGCCGCTCAGGAAGTTGTATTGGTTTCCACTGCCGCTGTCTTTCAGGCGCCAGCCGGTAAAAGTTTTGGTATAATCGGCGCCCCCGTTGGCCACCAATGACATGGCCGCAGCTTGTGCATACCAGTTGACCATTCCTTTCGAATAAGTCAACTTCATTTTTCCGCCCCAGGTATCTTCAGGTTTTATTACATCCTGATAAATGGTGTAGTCTGTCCTGTCCCCGACTGCAATCTGGAAAGTCCTTCCTTCCAGGGGTTGACCGCCCCATATTCCGCCGAGCTCCACACCCAGTTTGCCCAGGCTGGTTTTGGCATGCAGGGTTGCCCGCCTTGTTTTGGGTACTGGTATGGCAAAGGAACTTTCAGTGGTGCCACGCTGGTCCAGGTCTTCATGGAAAATACCCGTGAGGTTAATCCCGGCTACTTTTCGGCTGTATTTAACCAGGACGGCAGGGTTGGCGCCCCACGATAATTCCGGACCCATGGCAATGCTCAATCCCTTCAGCTTTCGCTTTCCGTCCAGCTCAAAGCCCAATGGTGCCTGACCATTGTAAATATCGATGTTAGGCCCATAATTCGCTTCTGGGTACAAACCAAAGAAATCGCCTTCATAGCCCCAGTGGTAATGCCCGGTACGGTAGAAACCCGTCAGGTCAAAGTCCTTGGCGCTCCAGTTGATATCCGCCCGGTATACACTTAGCCGATTGACATCATTTGAAACGACTGGGCCATTGGGGGTATTGGTCACGACTGGTCGACCGCGGTTTTCGTAAAAAATTTCATTGATGGGGTTTTGCGCCACATTGCCCAACATGTTGAGTTCTACATTGGCCCTGAAATTTGGGGCAGGATTGCCGCTAACGCCAACAAAAAAGGACTGCATGTGATCGAATCCTTGTTGGTTAGGGTACACATTGGCATTTGGATCTGCATTCTCCGGGGTGGTAATCAAACTGCCGCCTGTATTGAACGTGCTGAGTTCAGCGCTCAAACGGCTGAGCCGTATTTTGCCGGATGCTTCACTTTCCAATGCCGCTTTGTCGCCGCGCGCTTTCACGACAGCATCCATCAGCAGGATTTGATCAAAATGAGTTTTTATGGATTCAAGTGTTGTGCCCGCCCGGTAAGGATTGAGGGTATGCGCGTCTTTCAGGGCATAATATGCTGCACGGGGATACAAATGGTATAGGCCGCGTTCGTTGGTGGGGCCTTTGGCACAAATGCCAAACCATTCTTCATTCATATTATTTTCTCCCTTTTCAAAATCAGCCAGGTAGCCGCCATTGGACCAGGAAGCGTTGTTGTCGTGGACATCCAGGTTGCTGGTCTGTCCAAATTTCCACCAACCATCGCTAAACTGAAACGTAAAGCCGCCAATGGAGTTCCCTACTTTGCCCATTCCTGCCGCATTCTCATAAATTTCCCGCCAGTTGCCCACCATATAATAAGCTTGTGATTTTTGATCCTCGCTGTTGGATTTGGCGTTAAAAGCATCCGCGCCAAACTCTGTGAACATCAGGGGTTTGTCATATACTTTTTTCACTTTTTCAAACGCATCGCCAAAAGAGACGCCCCGGTACATGTTGACACCAAAAACATCCACATTGGGGCATTCCTTGGCAATGATATCCAGGAACAGCAAATCGCCATTGCACATGGCCACGGGGTGCGCTTTATCAATGCCCTTCATCTTTCCAGTCGCTTCATTGAACAAGGCGTACATCGACTCGGCGCGAACGGTAGATTTACGGTCTTCCATCGGGACGTCCTCCGTTTCCGCGCCATCCCAGAAAAGGCCGTAGTTGTTTTCATTCCCCAGCAAATACATCAACAGCCCAGGCGTATCCTTGTACGCCTCCACCATCTCTTGCACTTCCTTGATTAGCAGTTCGCGCACGCGGGGATCAGCGTACTCCGTATTGGGTGCCCAAGCGCCGCCAATGGTAAGTCCATAACGGCCAAATGAATGGTTGAGCATGGTGTAAATGCCGTACTGCTCGTAGATGTAACGCACCCATTTGGCAGGTACACCCGTGTACTGGCGAATGGCGTTTACACCCATACTTTTCAGCAAAGACATCTCCTCGTCGAGGGCTGCCTTGATGATGTCCTCGGGTTGTTTCCACAGGGTATAGGAATAATTTGTTCCAATGGGAAAATAGTCCCAGTTCATGCCATTGATCATGAACTCGTTGCCATTTACCATCAATTTCATGCCCTGGTCATTGCGCAGGACAGAAACCTTATCGGCTTGAGCGCTCAGTGTCGCTGCCGAAAAAAAGAATGCCAATAGTAGTAGTAGATTTTTCATTGCTTTACGGCATTTGGATAAAGTGTTTTGCAAAATAGAGACATTTAGAAATAAAATTTACTTCAACAGCGTAAACCTATATCTTTAATTCTGTTTCTAGTCTATATACATTTGATATACAAGACGGTGGAGCAGGGAAAAACGCGGCATATTCAGTGCTAAAAAACTGATATGCAAGGAGTTGTGCGATTAGAAAAAAATTGGAGGGGAATGGGGGTG
>JBBRWA010000299.1:0-6910 GCA_038246345.1 Chitinophagales bacterium | reverse complement strand
ATTAAAACCTTCTGTTGCTGTGTTTTTCTTTTTTGCCATTGTTACTGTTTCATTTTTACCAACGCCCTTGTTTTACCCAACCAGTACTTCCCACGCATTGGACACCGTCGTTTGGACATCTCGTTCTGCACTGCCGGAACCTTCAGGAGTTTGCTTCCAGCCCAAACCGCGCCGCCATTCCTGACTAATTCGTGCTACGGCAGCACTCGTATTGATGCCATTGGACTGTGGGTTGTTGATTTCGGTTGCGGTCCCGCCGTCAAAATTGATGAAATCAGCGGTGAGGATGGTGGTTTAAAAATTTATGGGGAGGGTTTGGGCATTGGTGAATGTGGGGGTGGGGAGTAGGATGAATGATGGGAGTGTTTTCATGGTGTTTTTTGTTTTGTAAACGGTGGGCATGGCCGTTTCATGATTTTTGTGTGCCCAGAATTGGCTCATCGGCCTCCCCAAGCAAATATACACTCCATATTTGAAAGGGAGCCTGAAAACTTGGAGGTGGAAGTCCTCGACTGGCGAGTTGCTAAAGGCAGTTAGCAAGCAGTAAGGCCTGCCCCGATACAGTGGGGGGGGCGCAGGCTACTGCGAGTTTTCACAAAGGACGGTAAGAAATTCACTCATGATATCTGGGTGATACGGTGAACACGGCTGCGCGGATGGAGAGTAGCGGGGAGCCGTGTACGATTAATATGAGTCGAGCGACTTATTTGCTGTTGAAAGGTGCATTTCCTGTGGGGATAGGGAGGCAGATCAGCACGAAAAATAAAGAAAGGTGGATATGCATTTTTTATTTAGTATTGCAAACATCTACGTCTGAATTGTTTCTATACAGCTTGGGCAGATATTGAGATTTTATCCTGAATTGGCTTCGTTTTTTGATTTTAGGTTTTGTGGAGACATTCTCCATTTTTATACCCGGATCGTAATAGATGTTGCCATTTGCCATTTGAGCAAGGAATAACTGAAAATCAGTACCAGTCCCAAGAATCACCTGATTGCCATACCTGTAGCGCCGCATCGGCACATGACCAATCATTGATGGCACGTAACATGCTTGGTTATGCTTTCTGTTCCAATGTAAAAGCATACTTGAAAAACTCCATGATGCTGCCTCATTGCCGTTACTGTCAATTAGTGCTATTCTCCCTTCAGTGCTGCGAATTTTCCCGCTTTCTGCGTCAAATCCAATCAAACTTAATTGTAAATCAGTGAGGTTATGTCGTTCACCTGCTTTATGAATACCTCCAAAGTTCATACGATCCGGCCTGCCTAGGCGGTCTTCATAACCATATTTCCTAATAAATGCCTCAGTACCGGAACTTGCGTAAAAGCCGTTCGTTGGCTCTGGTGTCATCAGTGTGATAGTTGCTGAATTGATGTTCTTGAAATTTGAAACTCCAAATTGCTTGACCTCCCAACCCAAATAATCAGGTTCTGAATATCCATTTGGTGTTATGCCTAATTCTGCTTCAAGTGTATACCCGCCACAGTTCGGTGCATCACAACGTAAAATAGTACCCTTAGCATCTAATCGTTTGGAATCAATCCAGCCTAATTGATGTATTCTACATAATTCTGCAATCAGAGAACCTTTATTGTTGACTATAGCGGGCAAGTCAATGACTTTGAAAACTCCATGCTCTGAAATTGAGCTGATTTGTTGAAATTCAACAGCAATTGCAGAATCAGGCCCCGCGACATATCCGATTACCTGACCTGTCTTTGAAACAGAAAAGAACAACAGTCTGCCGAGCAGTCTTTGTGTCATCAATTCCGAAGGTGCTCGCTCACACCCGAGCAGAAAACCTGAAAATCTGACTTCCGGGTACTTGGGATAAAGTATCAACTGAGAATGCGGAGCAGGATAAAGTAGTCCTTCTGCTGAAAGCCAGGCAAAGCTTATTGAAGCTTTGAACCTTTCTTTGTTCCAATCCCCTGCAGCCTCATTTCTAATTTTCGTGATAGGTAGTATATTCAAAATATCAAAACTACCACCAAAATAGACTTGGTTTTTCGAATTATCATTGGCAGCAAGAGTCTTAACGTACACTTTACTGCACCCATAATCAGCAAATAGAGCCTTTAATTTGGAGAGGTTCATCTGTCCTTCAATAATGTTTTTACTATATTTTCTCCAACAGCCTGTATTAATGGCCGCACTACAGAATTTCCAAACTGCCTATATGCTTGATTATCAGATACCGGAATAATGAAATTATCAGGATAGCCTTGTAGCCTTGCGCACTCTCTTGGAGTTAACCTGCGAGGGTTTTTGCCCTCCTGTGGTATCAATATTTCCGATCCGTCCTTGTAGTATCTTGCGCTAATTGTTCGCGTTACGCCTTCTAAATCAACCAACCCGAATCCAAATCCGTTGCCCTTTGCTTTGTGCTTCGCAGCATAACCTTGCAAATAGCTCCATAACTTATCTGTTAAGGTGTACTTTTCCGGGACATCGGATTCAAGTATTGTTTTTAATTTTTGCTTAGTGTCCGGAATGGAGGGGAATTCGAAGCGTTCTTCTCCTTTAAATTCATTCTTATCAAACCCCACGACGATAATTCTTTCACGATGTTGTGGTACATAATACTTGCCATCAAGTACCTGAAAATGAATTGAATATCCAATTTCTTCCAAAGCACCTCGTATTACTCTGAATGTATTACCCTTGTCATGTGATACAAGATTTTTTACATTTTCAAGCATAAAGGCTTTAGGGCGTTTTGCCTCTAAAACTCTCACAATATCAAAGAATAAAGTCCCTTGTGCTTCGTCTTTGAAGCCATGTTGGCGACCCAAACTTATTTTTTTGCTTACACCCGCAATCGAGAATGGTTGGCAAGGAAATCCAGCCAATAAAATATCATGATTCGGTATATTATTCTCATCTATTTGGGTAATGTCGCCGAATGGAATTTCACCAAAATTAGCCTCATACGTTTTCTGAGAAAAAGAGTTCCACTCTGATGTGAATACACATTTTCCACCCAGATTCTGAAACGCCATACGGAACCCACCAATTCCAGCAAACAAATCAATGAACTTAAATTTTGGGTCTTTTGATGGTGGGAAGGGGATATCCCAATCAATTGGCAACTCATACTGTACATTATGGTCGTCTGCAACCATGTCAAGTCGCTCAAAATATTCAACAGCGTATGGCTTGAAGTGGTGAGACACTCCATTGTCTTTGTTTTGAAGATAATGGGTCACATTCGCCTGTTCGGCATTAAATTTGGTCTTATCCGACCCAATCTTCAATTTCTTTCGTAGTTCGGAATATTTGATTGACTGTTGTTCCATAAGTACTTTGTTGATTTTTAAAACACAAAGTTCGATATTTTTTTTGATATCTTCTCCCCACAACCGCAAAACAATCCACCCCTCATCGGTCAATCGCTTATTCACTTCCTCGTCTCTTCTTATATTGCCTTCAATCTTTCCATGCCAAAACACTTGGTTGGTTTTAATCTTATGTTTTGATTTGCCCCAGTCTTTTCCGTGAAAAAATTCGCTATCGCAAAAAATAGCTGCTTTATATTTTGAAAAAACAAAGTCTGGATGTCCAAATATTTTATTATTATTCTTCCTGTATCCGTACCCTTTACTCCATAAGGCTTTCGCAAGTGCGACTTCAATCTTGGTACCCTTGCTTTTTATGGCTTGCATATTTTTTCGACGCTGCTCTTTTGTCAGTACATCCATGCAACAAATATCGGTCAGTTTTTAGATATTTTTTGTTTTATATTTTTGGGGAACTTGTGCACATGCGCACGTGCCGCACGTCGCGCCTTTGCGGGCTGGCTGTGAGCGGCACGGGCGTATATGCTTTGATGGTGGCTAATTTTTCACTCAACATCCTGCAATTCACGCAACTCTTTGTCAAGAAAATGTTCCACAGAATTCCTATTTCTTAAGGCGGGGTCAGACTCAGGGCAAACGCATCAAGTTTCACCTCGATATGAGTATCTGGGCTACCTTTCCGGCAAAAACAATTTGCGATGGAAATCGAACACAATGCGTTTGGCAGTTTGATAAACACCCTTCGATCTGTTGAAGACCGACGAATAGACCGCAGTAAAATGTATCCGCTCATTGAAATTCTGTTTTTGACGACAAGCGCAGTGCTCAGCGGTTTTGAGGAATGGGATGAGATTGTGGATTTTGGGGAAGAAAAAATAGAATGGCTGCGCAAGTATTTGCCCTACGTGAATGGTATTCCTTCGCATGATACAGTAAACCGAGTTATTTCGCTCATCGACCATCGGGTATTTGAGGAATGCTTTGTCAATTGGGCGACGAAGGATATCAAACTTCCTCAAGGGACTGTGATGAGCATTGACGGCAAGAAGATACGAGGCAGTGCCACCAAAAAGGAACAACAAACACCCCATGCGCAGGGCGGCAAGTCGGCCATCCATATAGTCCATGCTTGGTGCCATGAATTACAATTGTGTCTGGCGCAATATCAAACCGATACAAAGTCAAATGAAATCACAGCCATACCAATTGTTTTGGATTTTTTGGAAATCTCCGGCTGCATTATCACCTTAGATGCGATGGGCTGCCAAAAAAAGATTGCCGAGAAGATCGTCGATAAAGGAGCTGATTATATTATGGGCCTCAAAGACAATCAAGAAGCGTTGAGTTTGGCGGCTTTCACAGCGTTCAGCGAACAGGACGAACAAGCCAGTAAGGACAAAGAACTTTGGGAGGTGAAAAATCACGGCAGGAAAGAATCGCGACTTTGTCGGGTGTTGCCTGCCGAAATGCTCCCGGAATGGGCTCAGGTGCCAGATTGGAAAGGCTTAAGATCAGTTATTGAAATTCAATCTCAACGCATTATTCTTTCAACAGGGGTGGAAGAAAATAACACCCGTTACTATATCAGCAGTTTAGCCATCAACGCCCATGCATTTAACAGACTTATACGATCCCATTGGAATATAGAAAATCAACTACACTGGTCATTGGATGTTGTTTTTGGTGAAGACCAAAGCCGAAAACGTATCCGAAACGCTGCACAAAACTTCTCCACTATCCGAAAAATTGTCCTCAACCTTTTAAAAACCAAAAATGAAAAAATAAGTGTTAATCGAAAACGCAATAAATGTGCTCTATCCGATCAATATCGAGAGAAAACCCTCGGAATTTGATGCGTTTGCCCTGTCCCAGGCCCCCCAAAACCAGCACATTACATTTCACACTTGTCAGATTCCATAAAGTTTCTACATTTGTCACAATCCGGTGGCGCCATACCGAACCGATTCCCGGTTTCCGTCCCGGCAAATATGCACCCTTTTTTAACGATAAACCTACTGTATGTCCAGCATCAAGCCGAGCCTTACGATCAGTCAAATTGTCAACATGAATTTCGGCTTCTTTGGGATTCAGTACAGTTTTGGCCTCCAGCAAACGGCCATCAACCCTATTTATTCGTTTCTGGATGCCGACCCGGCGCAGTTGCCCCTGCTCAATCTGGCCGGGCCCATGACGGGTTTGTTGATTCAGCCTATTATCGGCGCCTTGAGCGACAAAACCTGGCACCCGCGCTGGGGTCGCCGCAAGCCGTACTTCCTGATTGGGGCCGTTTTTTGTAGCCTTTGCCTGTTTTTGTTCCCTTTCAGCAGCAGCTTGTGGATGGCGGTCGGCTTGTTGTGGGTATTGGATGCGGCCAACAACACGGCCATGGAGCCGTACCGCGCCTTCGTCGCCGACAAACTACCGGTGCCGCAGTACGGATTGGGTTTTTTGACCCAGAGCTTTTTCACGGGCTTGGGCATCACGTTGGCCAACCTTTCTTTGTTCTACTTTCAAGGCAATATCACGGGCAAATCCGCCGCTGGAATACCGTATTGGGTGTACGGGTCGTTTTTTGTGGGGGGGGTATGCTCCATCGGTTCTGTCTTATGGTCCATGCATACCACCCCGGAAATACCGCCCACGGAAGCGGAGCTGGCCTATATCCGCAAAAACGAGCACGGGGCTTTACAGCCTTTTGTTGAAATATTCGACGCCATCAAGAACATGCCCAAAACCATGTGGCAACTTTCCCTGGTGTATCTTTTTCAATGGTATGCGCTGTTCATTTATTGGCAATATTGCTCCCACAGCATCGCGCAATCCGTCTGGAAAGCGAACTCCGAAACCGACAAGGAATTGTACGAAAAAGCCGTCGGCTGGACGGGGCTGGTCAACGGCTGGTACAATGTTGTCACCTTTCTGTCGGCTTTTGGCCTGGTGTGGATGGCCAAGAAATACGGCGCCAAATGGGTCCACTTTACCTGCCTGATCATCGCCGGCATCAGTTTGCTGGTGTTTCCGCACATCGAGAACAAGTACCTGTTTTTTGCGCCCATGACGGGCTTTGGTATTGCCTGGGCCAGTATTATGGGCATCCCCTACTTGCTGGTGGTGGGCAGCATCCCCAAAGAACGCTTTGGGGTGTATATGGGCATTATCAACATGATGATTGTGATCCCCATGATTTTGCAAACGCTCAGTTTTGGCATGATTTACAAATCATTTCTCGGCAGCAACCCCGGGACGGCCATCTCGGCTGCCGGGGTATTGTTGCTGCTGGCCGCAGTGGCGGTCTTGAGAATACGGGTTGAAAAGAGCAGCGAACCAGTCACCATCATGCCTACAGGCGGGCATTAAGGCTGCATTCTTCTTCGATTATTCGGCAGGTTTTGGAGAAAGGCTGCATTTGTCTTCGATTATTCGTCAGGTTTTGGAGAAAGGCTGCATTCGTCTTCGATTATTCGTCAGGTTTTGGAGAAAGGCTGCATTCGTCTTCGATTATTCGGCAGGTTTTGGAGAAAGGCTGCATTCGTCTTCGATTATTCGTCAGGTTTTGGAGAAAGGCTGCATTCGTCTTCGATTATTCGTCAGGTTTTGGAGAAAGGCT
>JBBRWA010000298.1:0-6922 GCA_038246345.1 Chitinophagales bacterium | reverse complement strand
TGCTTTTCAATGGTCGCTTGCTGAGACTTAATCAAGGCTTCCTGCTCTTCATAGGCAGGTAGAAAAATAGATAGCAATAGCTTACCTTCTTCACTTAAGGAAGGTTCTATTTCGCTAACTTTTATTTTTAGTTCTTGATAAGTCACCCCGAAAAATACAACTTTTATCCGAATTTCAACCTATGACACCCTGAATAGTTACTTATTTTTATCAAAAGAAGCCCGCAACCAGATTTGTTTTTACCAGCAATAGCAGATTGTATTTTGTGGTTTGGTAAGGATAAATCAAAAACAAAATATACTCAATTATACAGGGAAAAAGAAAATAATACGAAAGGGTTTACAACAAGTGATTTGACATCATCTCATTTTTACAATTCTCCACCGTACGAATTTCAAGGGACAATGTTTACACCTGGA
The DNA here is from genome assembly GCA_038246345.1 of Chitinophagales bacterium. GTDB lineage: Bacteria > Bacteroidota > Bacteroidia > Chitinophagales > Saprospiraceae > M3007. The sequence goes on along the minus strand of JBBRWA010000298.1, from coordinate 6,503 downwards.
AAGCGATATTGGTCTACAAGTATTGAAGGATTGAAAAAATTAGAGAAGAAAGGCAGGCTTATTGTTAGCGGTAATACGCTCAGATTCAAAAGATATGATGATGATTTCCCCGTTCAACTTATCGGAAATGTGTGGACTGATGTAGCCTTTTCTTCATTTGGCGATGAAAAACTCTATGTTGTGCAAACTGGAAATAAGGCAATCCAACGTTGCATCCTAATGACCACCGACCCCGGCGACCTCGTCCTCGACCCCACCTGCGGCAGCGGCACCACCGCCTTCGTAGCCGAGCAATGGGGCAGACGCTGGATCACCATAGATACCAGTAGAATTGCTTTGAACATTGCCAAACAAAGATTAATGACGGCGGTGTTTCCGTATTATAATTTGTACGATGAACAAGGCAGCGATATCCGGCAAGGTTTTAAATACAAAACCGTTCCGCACATTACCTTAAAATCTTTGGCCAACGATGAGCCACCGGCTACCGAAACCTTGTATGACCAACCCGAGCAAGACAAAAAACTGCTTCGGGTCAGCGGTCCATTCACGGTAGAAACCTTACAAAACTTTGAGCCTGTCAGTCCCGAGGAGTTAGACGATGAAGTACGGGTCAACGAGTCAGCAGGTGCATTTGAAGAAGTGATCAAACAACACTTGCTCAGTGCCGGTATCAAAAACGGTAGAAAAGAGGAAATGGTGGTTTTTCGCTCGGTGGAATTATTGGCCAGCGAAGCCATCCACGCCGAAGGATTTTATCAAACTGCCAAAGGCGAAGAAAAAGCCTATTTTCATATCGGACCAAAATTTGGAACCGTTAGCAAAAAACTCGTCAGCGATGCAGTAAAAGAATGTCGGCAAAAAGGGGATGCTAATTGGCTGGTCATACTTGGTTTTAGTTTTGAAAGTGATATTGAAGGCAGTACCCAAACGACCAGCATGGGTAATTTTGAAGTCACCAAAGTGCGTATCCACGATGATTTGTTGCAGGAAGGATTGAAAAAGAAACCAGCCAAAAGTGCCGCCAGTTTTGTCACCATTGGCGAACCTGATATTGCCCTTCGACAAGCTCAGGGTACTAACCATGTGGAGATTGAAATACAAGGACTTGACATTTACGACCCCATCAAAGACGAAGTAAAACCCCGTAACGTACACGACATTGCCTACTGGATGGTGGATGAAGATTATGACGGCAGCAACTTTGTCGTGAAGCAAGTTTTCTTCTGCGGTGGAGAGAAATCCGAATTTGACAAATGGAAAAAAGGCTTAGACAATTTAGCCAAAGACACGACTAAAAAGAAAGTAGAAAAAACGTTGAAAATAGAAATTGATGATGAAGCATTTGATCGTTTGTATGGTCATATTTCTCATCCAATCGAAATCAACAAGAAAGGACAGAAAATTGCGGTGAGAATTGTCAGCCAGTTTGGTGAATAATGTACTAAAGTTTTAACAGCAGACTAGGCGCTCTTTGCTCCGAAACCGGCCCGAACGTAAAACCCGAAAACTTTATCTTTACGGCAAACAAAAACGTCAAAAAAATGAAAAACTTTTTAACTATCATCGCAATTACCATAACAAGTACAGTTTCCTATTCTCAAGCTGTCAAATGCAATGATTTACTTGACTTTATAGTTGAAAAAGGTTACAAAAAAGCAACTTTGCAGAATTATATTTTAAGCTCGTCTTGGTTGTCCAAAGTAACAGCATATTCATATGAATACAAGGTGTATGTTGTTGCAGAAATTAAAGAAAATGAATATAGTTATAAAACTAGTACCTATATTTTTTGCGGAATTCCAAGTATGAATTGGCAAAATTTTCAATATGGTGGATATGGTGACCCAGCTTCTTATGGAGAAAGGTTTCATAAATATATTATTGACTATCAATGTAATTGCAATTAAATGTTGCGTAATAGTGTAGTTTCCGCCCTGTTTGGTATTTACTACCCGCTCGCGCAAGATTAACTCCAACCCAAAGCGTACCAACACAGCGCTGGCTCCGACACCCCCAACCTCTTAACCCGCAAAACGTTATAGGCAACCTTAAACACCGGCCACACTATTGACAGAATTTGGAACATATTATAGACAACAATTTCAGCAGGACTTACTCAGTTTTGTTGGACAGATTCCTGTTGATGGAAACAAACATTATAACCGAAAAGAGGTTTCAATTCAATATTTTCATCTGACACCTAACTATAATTATCTCAACATAATTCCAGTAGACAGACAAGCACTTTTTACTATTTCACTTTTTTGGACAGTACTGGTTGACCAGGTGTTTTATACCAATTATCGTAATGACTATTCCGCATTTCAACGGAAGACACTTTATCCAAAGTTTATCGGAAACTGCACAGCGCCATCTTTAATGAGTTCACAATGCGGACATCATCAAAATCCAAAACGAATTTTAGAAGCAATTAATGATTTCCACGACAAGGGTAATTTATTTGATTTTGACAGAGAGATATTCAAAAGAGACGAGAGTAAAACGAAAAGACTAGTTGTTAATTTCGGACAATTAGTTGAACAATCAAAAATAAGTATTCAACAAGAAATTAAAGACTATTTTGATAATCACCAACCGACAATTAACTGGACAGAGTTTTTTGAAAAATGCGAACGAGAATTATGACGACAGGAAAAAAGGCCCCCGCTGGCACGCAGGCTGCCCGCTCTTCCAAGCTACAAAATATTTATAACCGAAGCGAAATGGTTGTGAAAAAGGGTGTGCCTAATCTAAACGAATCATTGTGAATAACTACTGCATGAATTTAAAGGTTTCAAAATCAATTACTTCTCTATATTCATATTCATTCGCTCCTTTATAAAGTACATCTATACAACACTCAAACGCCACACGCCCCGCTCGCGCAAGGATTCGCCCTTGTCCAGCTTATTCGCGCTGGCTGTGCCAGCAAAGGCAACGTGCGCAAACAAGTTGAAGCTTGTGACAACCTTGAAGTATAGGAGTCGTTTTTTGGCTTTAGTGCCAGACGTATGCTGGCACAGCCAACGCGAATAAAACACACAAGGCCGAAGCCTTGCGCGCGCTTTTCGTTTGGGGCTTGGCGGGGTGGGGATGTGCCGGGGCGTACAACGCGTCAGGCGGGATCGTTGGAAATTCCGCACTGCTTGCCATTCTGTATATTGTATATGTACGGTAACGGTTTGCAGGATCGTGCTGCGGGTAGCGGTAAGCCAGCGGAAGCGGGCAGCATTGTCCAGCTTTAGGATCGGGGAGTTCGGATATTTCCCGCGGCAGATTGCTTCAAAAGCCATGCAGGTGCGTTTTTTGCTCCACATTTTGAAAAGTATTCCATTTGGTTGTTTTATTGTAAAATATTTTCAAAAAATACAACCATTTAGAATACTTTTGCATGAAAGCAAGCAAAAAAGTGAACCAGCGTAAAATTTCTGCTTATGGGAGCCGATAAACCACAGGTTGAGCGTACTGAAGGGGGATTTCCACCGATCATCCCAGTGCTCCTTTTGGGAGCTGTTGTTTTCGTTTTATCTATTGCTTTGCTATCCAGAATCTTTACAGGAGAAACCGAAGCTCCCAAATTGAAGCCCCAAGAAGAAGCGAAGTTGCTAAAGCGGTTGAAGGAAATTGATGAGGCAGAGCAGTATGCTTTGATAGCAATTGCACCTGGATGGTATCCATGTAACCATCCAGATCGTGCTACCTTTTACCTCTTAGCAGGAGAAGTATGGAAATATGGTACAACTACCAAAGGGCAATTTGGTCGGTATAGCATCAAGTATCTGGCAGGGATAAACGTCTCCTACTTGCTCCAGTTTCGAGGCACAATTGCAGAATGTTTGAAAGAGGAACAGCTGAAATTATTCTACTACCCCTACCTACCTGAAAATTCAACTCGACCAGAGAAAGACCAATTACCCAGGCCTCCTTACAACAGTAAAATGCAGTAGGCTTGCATAATAAAACAATCACCAGTACATTTGTAAAAATTCACGTCATGAAAGTTCTTAAAGTTGTAGAGGAAGATATTGCCAACAAGATCGACACTGCATATATATTGGAGCAGTTCCGACACATAGACAAGGTGATAATAACCTTTATGTGTACGAGAGACGAGCGTGAGGTAGAGGATTGGATTGACGAGGATGGTCGTTATATCATCATTCGTTTACCATACAAAGAAGTCAAAAAGATGAAAGACGTTAGACCACTCATGTTGGCAAAGGCGTTGGAACGGTTGGGATTGGCAGCTTAAAGTTTTCGTTGAAGCTTTTTTACATCTTCGGCAGGGGGCAAATTTTCAGGAACTATTCCGCGTTTTGCCAACATTTCTCTTACTGCTGCATTGTTGTCGATATGCTCTTTTTCAATTTTATTTTGCCCTGTTAAATCTTTGCTTTGAACATTCAGCCCCGTCATTTCCGCTGCTAAGTCTTTTGCTTTAATGCTAACATGCTTTGCTGCTTACTTTTCAATGCTGCTGTTTGCCAAGGTAAACCTAGCATCCGTGCCATGCGGTTTACGGTGGCTCAGATGTTGGAGCTGTTGGCCTCTGGTATGACCCATGTTGAGATTTTGGAAGACTATCCTTTCCTTGAAGAAGATGATATCAGGGCTTGTCTTGTTTTTGCTTCAAAAATGGCAAGCGTTGAGAAAGATAAAAATATACGAAGCCGTGACGATGTCCTAAAACGGGCGTTTTACATTGAAATGTGCCAGCTAGAAAAATGGTCGTCACGGCAGTTTCAGGAACGCATCCAATCCATGCTTTACGAACGTACTGCCATTAGCAAAAAACCGGAGCAAACTATCCAAAACGATTTAGAATTACTCAAGAATGAACAGAAATTAAGCCCCGATTTGGCGTTCAGAGATACTTATTTTCTTAATTTCCTAGGGTTGAAAGACAGCTATTCCGAAAAGGATTTAGAAACGGCTACCATTGCCGAGTTACAGCGATTTATCATCGAGTTGGGAAGTGATTTTGCTTTTCTTGCCCGCCAAAAACGCATTACGATTGACAACCGCGACTACAAAATAGATTTGTTGTTTTACCACCGCAGGCTCAAATGCCTTATTGCCATCGACCTGAAGTTGGGAGAGTTTGAAGCTGGTTTCAAAGGTCAGATGGAACTTTGCCTGCGCTATTTAGAAAAATACGAAATGGTTGAAGGCGAAAATCAACCCATCGGCTTGATACTATGTGCTGGGAAAAATGAGGAACACATTGAATTGATGCAACTCGACAAAAGCAATATTACAGTAGCGGAATATTTAACAGAACTGCCAGCCAAGAAATTATTGCAACAGAAATTGCATCAGGCGGTGGTATATGCACAAAACCGCTTGATAAGCCAAAAGACAAGCAACGATGGGTAAACAGAGGAAAGGCTTCGCCCTTGTCCAGCTTATTCCCGCTGGCTGTGCCAGCAAAGGCAACGTGCGCAAACATGTTGACGCTTGTGACAACCTTGAAGTATAGGCGTATTTTTTTGGCTTTAGTGCCTGACGTATGGTGGCACAGCCAGCGCAGATACAACACACAAGGCCGAAGCCTTGCGCGCGCTTTTCGTTTGGGGAGATGTGTAATGGCATGCACCAGCTACTTGGTTGACAAGAAGCCCAGCAGGTGCTAATTTACTTTTTACTACGTAATTTCGGAATTTTCTTTACTTTTGAAACGGGTTGTAAGTATTGCGCATATTCACGCGTTCTAGCGGCAACCCTATCACGACATTCTATCTTCTTCAAACTGAATTGTAAAATGCAACCAATTGTAACAAATGATAAATCGGACATGACAACAAAAGATGCGTTGATTGGATTTTATAGGTTCAATCAATTAAATCTAACAGCCGATTTTGAATCACATTGTGTTCGAGTTTATATTGGTTGCATTTTAGCGCCAGTGCCTAACATTAAGGCAAGAAAAAAATATTTAAAGTTTCATGACTTACAGCACATAATGACAGGTTATGGTATTGACAGAATAGGAGAAAGTGAAATTAGTGCATGGGAACTTGGCTCAAGAAGTTGTAGAAGACCAATTATTTCAATCATGAACCTGTTCGCCTTATCAACGGGTTTCATTCTAAGTCCATCAAAAGTGATCGAAGCTTTTTACAGAGGTTGTAGGAGTAAAAACCTATATTATCTATCGAACACTATGACAGAAACTGAAATTGACGCATTGAATTTACATGAAATAAGAACTAAACATCTTGAAATTAGACAGACCATTAAATTTAAGTGGCTTCGACAAATTGAGTTTACTGGTTATGTATTTTTTTCAATGCTTATTCATGTTGCTATGTTGGTTGCTGGGAAATTATTGTTGACGGCAGAATCGTTAAAGAACAAGTTTAAAAAAAACTAACGGCTTTGCTTTGGACGGAATCTCCTCGACAGAACAGGAGGGTAGCCGCTCAAAGCAAGGCGTTCAAACAATGCACTTTCGCATTGGCGTTGCAATTCTTTCAAACTCCAATTATTCGCGGCACATT
>JBBRWA010000297.1:0-6950 GCA_038246345.1 Chitinophagales bacterium | reverse complement strand
ATTCCAGGGTGTAGGTCACCAGCGTATCGCATTCGCCCGCGAGGCCAGGTATGGTCAGCAGAACCGTACCTGGGTCGGTGTAGGTATTGCCGCCGATTTCCACGGAGGTGCCTGGACAAAACGAAACCGTTTCAGCGCGGGTTGGGCCGGGTAGCCATTCCAGGGTGTAGGTCACCAGCGTATCGCATTCGCCCGCGAGGCCAGGTACGGTCAGCAGAACCGTACCTGGGTCGGTGTAGGTATTGCCGCCGATTTCCACAGAGGTGCCTGGACAAAACGAAACCGTTTCTGAACGCATCGGCGTGGGCAACCACACCAATATATAGGTAGCGACCGTATCGCAATCGCCATTCATACCCGTGATGGTCACTTCAACCGTTCCCGGATCCGTATAGGTATTGCCTCCAATATCAACTCCCCCTCCCTGGCAAAATGCCACGGTATCGCTGGTGGTCGGTGTGAGCAGCCATTCCAGGCTGTATTCCAGCAGCGTATCGCATCCACCCGTTGTGCTTGGGATGGTAAAGCTCAGCAAGGTCGGCTGGTCATATACTTCCCCGGCAATGGTCACGCTTGTTCCTGGGCAGAACAGAACCGTTTCCTGCACCAAAGTATAGGGCAACAAAATAATCTCCACCCGGATCACGGTATCACAACCAATGGGGCCAAGGCTGGGAATCGTGTCAAATACCAGTCCCGGCTGAGAATAATAGTAATTTCCAATCATAACCGAGTCGCCGGCACAGATATACGCCGTATCGAAGCGGAACGGCAAAGGCAGCTCCGTTAAGAAATAGAACACGATGGTGTCGCAGCCAATGACGCCAGCCAGGGTATCCCTTGCCAGCCCGGACTCATAATATGGAATACCGTTGATGACCACCGTGTCTCCAGGGCAAAAGCGTACGATTTCATTGCGTGTTTGGTAAGGCAATGCCGTGATGAAAAAGGTCACCGTGGTGTCGCAATCATTGTTTAGTCCAGCGAGGGTTTGCTGGAACACACCCGGCTGGTTGAACGTATAGCCTCGAATGATCACCGATTGCCCAGGACAAAACAAACCGTCTTCCGTCAGTTGTGGCGTTTGCAGAATGGTCACCGCAATGGTATCGGTTAGCTTAAACCCGCAAAAATCAGTCACGGTCACCCGAAACGAACCGGAAAAATTCACCGTGATCATTTCCGTCGTCATACCATTCGACCACTGATACCGGTAAAATCCAGCGCCTGCATCCAGCACAGCACCCTGGTTGGGGCAAACGCTTTTGTCGGGGCCAAGATTCAACACCGGTGCCGCTGGAAACTGAAAAGTAAAGGTGGCCAGGTTGTTTTGATAATTACACTCTGCTTCATCCGACAAGGGGAAATCAAGCAGGTCGAAAGGCGTGTTGGCACCGCCGGGCACATTCACCACAGCAAAAATTTGCAAGCTATTTTGAACGTTCGCAGTGCCAAATTTAGCGGCCAAATCAGTCAACTCTTCCGAACGGCAACTGTCGCCAGCACTCGGCCCGTAGGAATACGATCCCAATTCAGTCGCCACACTGGTGAAGGGGTTGGCATTGTAAAAAGTCACGTCCAACGCGGGCAAAGCCCCGCCTTCCAGGTCGCAAAATGAAAACTGCATGTTTATCTTGCCCAGCTCACAGAAAACATCTTGTATCGTCACTACAAAATCATTGTCCTCCGGGCAAGGGTCCGGCATGTTGCAATTGGGACATATTTGGTGCAAATCCATCGGGATATCTTGCATCGTCCGGGTAATGGCTACCGTCGTGGCGGTGCTAAATACCTGGTTTATGTCGGCAATAGTCCGAAATGCATTGGGAACTAGGGTCGATTCCACCACCAGGGTATCCACCACGGCACAACTCTCGGCCATGCTGCCATCGGCATACATTTTCCAAAGAAAAACATCGAGCCCGCCATTGGCTGCCGTGCCGGTAAAATACAGTGAATCGCCTATGGCAACAGCCTGGTTGGGTGGGAAATTGTTCGCCGAAACCGCAGCGGAAACTCCCTCTGTCAATTTTTTGCCCCAGAGCGGCACCCCATTTTTATCTGTTTTGAACACCAGGTGTTGACTGCTGTCTTGTTGGCCATAAATCACGTAGCCATCCGAAACCGAAATCAATTTCAGCACAGCAGCTTGAATGTTGTAGCTGCGCACCCATTGCAGGTTTCCGTTAAAATCTGTTTTTTGGAGGTAAATGGTATCGTTGCCGACACCACCAATTTGGAATTCATCAGACCCGACATAACAGGATACCAGGCCATTGCTATCGGCCAGCAAATCGCGGCCCAGGAAAGAAACAGGCGCCAAGGTGTCCAGGTGGTTCAGGTGTGCCCAAACAGGATCGAAGGTGCCGGGATCGAATCGCGCCAGCAACTGCCGTGTGTGAACCAGGTTGAAGTTGCCGTACATGCAGGTGCTCGTGCCGGAAGCATAAAGCGCTCCGTTCACATAGATCATTTTAGAAATAGCGTCGGAAGAAATGTATCGATAACGCTTTGCCAGTCCTGGATTCAGCACCCCTGTGGCCCTGTCAATTTCGATGATTTCTGCTCCTTTTTCCCCACTGCTCAGCGCAGCAGTTTGGTAAAAAACAAAATTGCCGCCTGGGCCAAGCTCCAGAATGCCGGCAGCGAGTGGGTTGTTGCTTGAAATAGAGTGTGCCCACAGCAACACATTGGTCACAGGGTTGTATCGAAAGACAAAACCCTTACTAAGGCCCACAAATCCCTGGGTGCCGCAACCGACGATCATACCCTCTGAGTCTTCGATCAGTTCGGTCGGGGTCACGGGTTCAAACTGGTTAACCGAAAACTCCCGGTTCCAAATTACGGCACCAGCAGTATTCATCTTTTGGATGAAAGTCCGGTTTCCATCCCGACCGCTGAGGTAAAGATGCTGGTCGCTGTGGTGCAGGATTGCCGTGGCGTATTCAGCCCCGGTTTCGCTGCCGAAAGTTTTGAAAAACGTAGGGGATGGGCAATCCATATCGCCCTGACTAAAAAGTGAAACGCTGTGCAAGAGGAAGGCGAGCACAACCAAAAAAGGTCTGGATTGTGGAAACATAGTGAAAGGTGATTGGAATGTGAAAAAGCATCGAAAAAGCCGATATTAAAAAACTTCCCAAACATACAATGCTGGCAGGCAAACAAGGAAAGGAATCTGGGTATTTGTCGGGCAGACGGTAATTCTTGACTAAAAAAGGCACTGGTGCCACATCCAGTAAACAGGGTAAGAATCTGACGACCAAATTTCCCGTTCATCTGCGTTGCCTCCGGCAGAAAATCCGCAATATGCTCTAAATGGCAGATCAACAACAGCCTTGTTTCTACCGATTGTTGCCATTGAACCAAGGTCTTTGTAATCAAAATATTATCGCTGAATGCCTGCAAAGCCCCCGCCTACAACGATCACTTTCTTTTTCATTATGGTGGTCATTTTAATGCTGATTTTATGCTGATTTTATTACAACTTATTTTTAAAAGTATATGACATACCAATAGAAGCGTAATGGAACAAAGCAAAGTTATATACCTCATCGTTATCGGCTCCTCCTTCAAGAATTCGATATCCAAAACGAACCAAGAATTGGTCTGAAAATTTATAAGTTCCAGCAATCAGAACATCTTCTGCTCGCCCTTGTGGTGCTGCCAATGCATCCCCCTCTAAGAGAAAACCAATTTTATCATTCATTTTCCAATTGAGCCTGAAATTAATGATGGGTACAAACCCTACATTTTTTTTTGAAGCAGCCAATCCCTGACTATTAAGCGCTATTTCGGCATCTCTTATCTTTGCAGTAAAACCTAAACCAAATTCAATTTTTGACCTTTTTACAATATCATATCGGTATGTTATCCTGTATGAATTAAATTTATAGCGTGCATTCAGCGCGGTGTTCGAAGGGAAAGTTACACCATCAAAATCAATTTGGTTATTTATTGCTCCGTTTGATTTCACAGTTAAAGGAGCATATAATAGAGATATCGCATGCCTATCCTTTATTGTATATCCTGCTCTTATTCGAATAAAAACGTTTGGTTTGGCATTCAAATCAGTATTTAAGGAAAATAAGGTTCCTGCATCGCCTGGAATTCGCACATTATTGTAACCTGTAAAAACAGGACCAGACTCTATATCAATATTGGCTTGAGCATTGACGAATGACGTAGTGCTAAAAAAACTAATTGCAAATAATGTTGCTGATAAAAAAAATTTGTTTTTCATTTTTGATAAGTTTAATTTATTTGAAACAAATAAAATTCTGCTGTGAAGGATTCATAATCCTTTACCTTTTTTATTTAAGCGCAGGCTTGCAAATCCTGCGCAGCGGGGTTCTGTTTTGGGCGTGTTCTAAATTAAAAAATAGAAACGTCCCAACGCGCTCTAAGGCTATAATTAAATAACTGGATTAATTTAATAGACTTGGTGTAATACGAAAATCAATATTTATTTCTTTGATAAAAGGTGACTTAGCGCTCCTGAGGATTTGAAGTAATCTAACCAATAAACCCAAGTTTGTTTAGGATGTTGATGTATTCAAAGGCGATCCGTTGCAATTCTAATTCTTCAGTATTTAAATAAGAAGCAGTTTGTTGCCCTTCTTCCACTCTTTCTTGAATAACAAGCAAGGATTCTTTTGAGAGTAATAGATTTTATTTTAATGTTTTGGCTTGGGTTTCAAGGTTGCTTATTTTCAGATTCGCAATGGCAGTTTCTTGGGCAAATTGCTCTTGTTTGTCTATGACTTGCATACCCAGTTGGATTTCTTGCATTTTAAATTGTTGATGCATTCTGTTTCTATCTTCCCCTATCAAAATGGGCAGTTTAACCACCAAGCTAATATTGCTGTGTCCAAACCATGAATTGGCTTGGGCAGGGTTGAAAGTGCTGGTAAATTGATTTGCCCCCAAAAAGCCATTTAAGTTAATTGTAGGCAAATATTTGGTCTTTTCGGTTTGGATTTTAAGTAGAGTAAGTTGCTGATGTAGAATTAGTTGTTGGAAAAATGGAATAGAATCAGAATTACTTCGCTTTCTTTTTTAGAATTTTAATTTGTATTATTTGTTCCTCCATTAATTTTAGTTTATCTAATTCAATGGTTCGTAAAGAAATCGATGTTTCCGATTTCTTTACGAACCATTGTTGTTAAAAAGGGTCTGATAATTCGCTGATGCGGATTAGTTTTTTATTTACAAATTCATCAATACCCAATTCAGAAAGTTCTCTTCCGTAGCCCGAACGTTTGGTGCCGCCAAAGGGTAAGTCAGCCTGCGTCCATGTTGGGTGGTTGATGAAAACCATGCCGGTATCAATCTGATCTGCAACCCGTTTTCCTCTTTCAATGTCTTGCGTGAATACGGAGCCGCCCAGGCCGTAAGGTGAATCGTTGGCTAAATCAATTGCACCCTGTTCATCTTTTACCCTGAAAAATGTAGCAACCGGGCCAAACAACTCTTCATAATAAACAGGATTATCAGGCAGCATATTGGTAATGATAGTTGGCTCCATAAAAGCACCCTCTCTCTTCAACCTTTTTCCTCCCAATAAAATAGTTGCACCGCCATCAACCGCTTTTTGTACCTGCATGGCTATTTGCTCCGCCGCTGCCTCACTACTCATCGGGCCTAGTTGTGTGGTGGCATCCATTGGATCACCCACTATTAATTGCGAAAGTTTAGTTTTAAATTTTTCTAAAAAAATATCTGCCACACTTTCTACCACAATGAACCTTTTGGAGGCGACGCAACATTGCCCATTATTATTTATTCTGCCTGTTACCGCCCATTCAACTGTTTTATCCATATCGGCATCATCCAGTACAATAAATGCATCGCTACCACCTAATTCCAATACCGATTTCTTTAAATGCTTTCCGGCCTCCGAAGCTATACTGGCGCCTGCGGCTTCGCTACCGGTAAGTGAAACTCCTTTTATTCTTTTATCAGCAACCAATGCAGATGCACGATTACCCGATATAAGCAGGTTGGTGTATAAGCCATCCGGTGCTCCTGCTTCTTTAAATATTTCCTCAATCGCAACACCACATTGAGGAACGATGGATGCATGTTTTACCAAAATTGTATTGCCTATCATAATATTCGGTGCTGCAAATCGAGCCACCTGGTAAAAAGGGAAATTCCATGGTTCTACACCTAACAAAACCCCAATAGGTGCATGCCTGATGAGTGCTTGGCCATGCGTTGGGTGCAGTATTTTGTCAGCCAAAAAACTTTCTGCATTGCTGGCATAGTAATCAAATATTTCAGCACTTAATTTTATTTCGCCTTCTGCATGTGCCAATAATTTACCCATCTCTAAGGTTATCATCTTCGCCAACATGTCTTTCTTATCTCTTAGCAAATCAGCAACTTTATGCAGTATATCAGCCCTTTTTTTAAAATCGGTTTGCTTCCAGCTTTCATAAGTTTTTGATGCTTTTGTTACTGCTTTATCAACCTGCTCATCTCTCATTTCAGTGAAAGATTCAATGACTTTATTTGTCGTAGGATTAATTGTTTGAATGGGCATTTTTAAATTTTTGTTTTAAATGAAATAAAATGTCAAATTAATTTGCCAGAAGTTTAAAATTTTAAAGATTCCAATCTTCCCCAGGCTGATCATCTTCTTTCTTTTCTCCAGTTTTTGACTGCTTTGCAGGGTCATGATATTCTTTTTGCAATTCTATTATTTCTGGTTCTGTTTTAGATTCAACATTTATTACTGATTTGTCTGCAGTTTCACTACTGTATAGAATTTCATTCGGCTTCACGTGTAATGATGCTATAAAATGGTTAAATGCCTTTTGAAGAATAAATAAAGTAAGAAATGAAATAGCATGAATTATGTCTCTACTATTTTCATTGGATAAGCTGTCTATTACCAAATTTTAAACCAGTTTGCACCTAGTGCCGAGTCCGGCAGTTGGCTTATGAAT
>JBBRWA010000296.1:0-6952 GCA_038246345.1 Chitinophagales bacterium | reverse complement strand
ATTACGTCTGATGAATAAAGCATCAGATATTTTCAGGGAAGGAACGACAAACCAATCATTTCGGATCCCACATTTATATCCTTTGTGAATCCCCAGGCTTTCTCCATGTTCAATATAACGTACCGCTCCTGCATCATTTTTAAGTTGTTCCCATTCTGGAAAAACCAATAGATGGGCTTTAGCTTTTGAGTTCTTGTTTTTTTTCCAATCCTCATAGTTAAAAATCGCACTGCTAACCTGGACACTTCTACCTATCAATGGTTTCGCATATTGTTCTAAACCATATTCTTTGACAAGGCTGAGTGGGACAGAAAAAAAATTATTGGCTCCAGTCGTTATTCCAACTTCTACTTTTGCAAAATTTCCAAGTTTTTGGATGTTTCTGCGCTTGGCGATTTTTTCCAGAAAGTCGATTTCTTCCTGGTCTAAAAAATAAAAAGTCCATTTGTTAGAATTGAAATCAAGGCGTTTTTGAGGGCTTCTCAATTTCTCGACATCCAAACTTTTCAGCATTTCAGCATCTCTTATTTCGATGTGCTCAATCTTGTGGCTATCAGAATTGTCTTTTTCACAAAGCAATAAAACTACTTCTTGTTGGATGTTTTGGAACACTAATTTTTCAAAAGAAATGATGTTCACTTTATTGAAAAAATGAGCAATAAATGCCCTTAGCTGTTTTGCAAAAGATACTTGTAATATTTCCGCAGGCAATACGAATCCAATTTTGCCGCCACTTTCTTTGAGCAACAGTGCGGAACCGACTACAAAAGATACCCACGCATTGGTAAGCTTGGAATATTTTAAACCTGCTTTGATAAAAATATCCTCCGCTTCAACTTGTTGGCGTTCGTCAAAAAACTGGTATCGTATGTACGGGGGGTTGCCAATAATCAGGTCAAACCGTCGAAGGGTGTTGTTACAATAAATGTGAAAGTCATCATTGATAACCTGTTTGTTGGGCAACTCTATTCTATCAGACTTTGCGGCTTCCTCGGGGTCAAGTTCAATTCCTGTTATTGAGTTATAGGGTAGCTGAAGGGATTGTAGTTGTTCGAAAAAAACGCCGTCGCCACAGCTCGGCTCTAGAATATCAGCTTCTGTACTTCCATTGATGCCCCAGCGCAGCATAAATATAGCGATCGGCGAAGGGGTATAGAACCCTCCCCTTAATTTTTCTGCTGAGGCATCTGTGATTAACTTCATGACCCTATCCTGATATTTAATGAGCGGCAAATATACAACAAAAAGTTTTAAATATCATACAGCCTTTATTTTTTTTCAATGACGATTTGGAATGCTTCTCCCTGCTCACTTGGAGCGTACATATTCAGCCTCGCCCCAGTTAGGTTTGAAGCTCTAATTAGTTCTCTGAGCTTCCCCCATGATATCGATGTGGTGTAGTTTCCCTGATCTGCCTCACCACTTGGCTTGTGCCTTACTTCAAGATCAAACTTTCCTATGTATTTATGATCAATCGTTATGTCAAAAGGCACTGTTGCGGCCTCGACGTATGGGTTTGCGCGCTTCATTTCCCAGTCGAATGCACCAAAAAGAATATGCCTGAAATACGCAGTTTGATCAATTGGATTACCATCAATTTTGAAATCACCTTGCACAAGCCGAAGCCCGCCTGTTGAATTTGTTCCTTCACCTGATGCTTGGACACTGGATGCTGGTAGACGTTCACGGCTCCAAACCAGTGTATTCCACTCAACATCATAACCCGCATCACTTGAATTTTCATCGGTATTTTGGATCTCAAGTACCGGCTTTTGGTCTGCGTTGCCACCAAGAAACGCTTTGGGAGGTCTTGGAATGGCTCGTTTTGGGAATGGATTGTTTATATTTATAGCCACCTGCCCATCTTCAACGAAGGAGCTATTTTCAAATAATTTCCGCCTTTCCGCTTCAGTAGGGATAATTTTTAATTGATATAGCGCTTCAATCAATTCAACTGTAAGTGGTTTTAAATTTGGGTCACTTAAATCAAAAATCCCTTGAAAGTAGGATTTTAGTTTACTGATAAGGTTTGGATCGGCTTCCTCTTTATGAACATATTTTACAACGATAGATGCTTCTACATTTGAAAAAAGCCCTTGGGCTGTAAGGTTTGAGGAACCAACGATTACTTCAGATTCCTCTCGACCTTCAAACAAGTAAATTTTTGGATGGAAAATGGAATGTGGGGAAGGCTGAAAAAATACGTAAGCATTCACTCCAAGTTCCATTATTGCTTCCAAAGCTTCTTTTGAGGTGCCTTTTTGGTCAATGCCAACGACTATAGTCATTGATTGAAATGTTTCCTTAGCCTGAGCAATAAAAGGTGACAACCCATTGATACCTGCAACACTGGCAAATGCTGAAAACCAGGTAAATGAGTAGAATTCTTTCGTTGACAGTAACCGGATCAAACGGTCTCCAACGGAATTTTCAATTTCATTCTGAAAACCCTGTCCCGAAAAATCAATCATGTGCGAAGCTTTTTTTCATGATAATGGCTTTGTTTTTTCAATGACCTCCGGCCGCATCTGCGGAAAAAACAACACCTCCTGAATTGAACTCTGCCCCGTGAACAACATCGCCAATCGATCAATACCGAACCCGATGCCTGCAGTTGGCGGCATGCCGTACTCTAAGGCACGGATAAAATCTTCGTCCATGGCCATTGCTTCCTCGTCGCCGCGTTCAGCGAGGGTCAATTGCTCCTCAAACCTGGCGCGCTGCTCGATGGGGTCGTTCAGCTCGGAATATGCGTTGGCCACTTCTTTACCATTGACAAACAGCTCAAAACGCTCCACAAGGCCCGGCTTTGAACGGTGTACCTTGGTCAGCGGCGACATTTCCACCGGGTAATCAATGAGGAAAGTGGGTTGAATCAGGAACTCTTCCACCTTTTCCCCGAAAATCTCGTCGATCAGCTTGGCCTTGCCCATAGAAGCGTCAATCGCGATATGCTCCTTTTTGCAGTAGCTGCGCAAATCCGCTTCGTCGGAAGCTTCCACATCTATTCCCGTGTATTGCTGAATGGCTTCGTACATGGTAAGGCGGCGGAATGGGCCAGCAAACTCAATGGTGTTATCGCCTACTTGAACCGTAGAGCCGCCATTGGCATCAATGGCACGGGCAACGCGCTCGAGCATTTGCTCGGTTATGTCCATCATCCAGTGGTAGTCTTTGTAGGCTACATAGAATTCGAGGGCCGTGAATTCCGGGTTATGGGTGCGATCCATGCCCTCATTTCGGAACATTTTGGCAAATTCATACACGCCGTCGAAGCCAGCCACGATGAGGCGTTTGAGGTACAGCTCGTTGGCAATACGCAGGTACAACTGCATATCCAGCGTGTTGTGGTGGGTGGTAAACGGCCGGGCCGCGGCACCACCGTGAATCGGCTGCAAAATGGGTGTTTCCACTTCCAACAAACCCAGATCATCGAGGTAGTTCCGCATGGTCTTTATCAGTGTCGACCGTTTCCGAAATATATCGCGCAATTCCGGGTTCACGGTCAGGTCGACGTAGCGCATGCGGTAGCGCTGCTCCGGGTCGGTGAAAGCATCAAAAACGTTACCATCCGCGTCTTTTTTTACCACGGGCAGGGGGCGCAGGGTTTTGGCTAGGAACTTCAGCTCCCGCACATGCACACTCACTTCGCCCGTTTTGGTGCGAAAAGCGAAGCCTTTCACGCCTATATAATCACCCAGGTCGAGCAGTTTTTTGATCGCCGTATCAAACATGGGCGCTTCTTCACCTTCCATAAAGTCGTCGCGGCGCAGGTATAGCTGGATGCGCCCGGTGGAATCTTGCAAGTTCATAAACAGGGCTTTACCTGCTTCGCGGCTGGCCATCATACGCCCGGCGAGGGAAACTTCCTGGTAATTCAAGCGGTTCTTGCTGCCATCTTCCAGCACTTCTTCCTGATAATTGGCAACGATGTCGGCAGCGAAAGCCGTCACGTCGTACATCTCGGCGGGATATGGCTCTATCCCCATTTCGCGGAGTTTTGAGAGCGATTCGCGGCGTTGAAGTTCTTGTTCGGTCATATTGAAAAAACGGTCGTCGCTGGTTCAAGGTTCCTGGGCGACTGGTTGAATGAAAAATGAAGGCGCAAAAGTAGCGCAATTCACGGGAAACAAGATTATGATGGGAAAAGTAAACGAAAGCGGATTTTTTCTTAAAATTGCCCCTTGAAATCGTTTCAGATTACCACAAAGATTATTTTACTACATAGACCACATAGCCGACTAAACATAGACACCCCTTGTGTGTCCTATGTGCAATATGTGGTAAAATCGGCGTTTACGCCATCAAGCTATATTGTAAATAGGTGTCTCTTGGTAGATAATAACCACAAACACACATGGGAAACTGGGTCAAAAACAATTTTTTCAATTTCTTCTTCGGCATTTTTACCCTCATTGGCACTGGCTGCGGCATTGGCGCCGCGGTATCTTGGCTTAATGCTGTGAACCTTAGCAATACCGGCGTTCAAGCAGTCGGGATCGTTACGGACATGATCCGCAGCAGTGAAGGCGGAACCCAGGCTCCTGTTGTGGAATTTCAATTGAAAAACGGGACAAAGCATACCTATACCTCCAGTTTGTTCTCCAGCCCGCCGGCAAACGAATTGGGGGAGCGCATAGAATTATGGTATGATCCAGCCGACCCCGATAAAGTTGTCATGTCGGGCATGGATCGCTGGTTTGTACCAATCTTTTTGGGGGTCTTCTTCCTTATTTTTGGCGGTGTCGGTTACGGTGGATTGATTTACCAGTTTTTGAAAAAACGCGACCGCGCCTGGCTGATGGAAAATGGCCAAGCCGTGGAAGCGATGCTGATCGGGGTAGAGCGCGACTACAGCTTGAAAGTAAATGGGGTTTCTCCCTTTGTTATTCAAGGGCAATGGCTTGACAGAACCACGGACAAAATGTACACTTTCAACAGTGAGAATATTTGGTACGACCCCAGTGAATACGTGCAGGGCCAAACGCTGTGGGTGCTAATTGATCCTGCTAAGCCAAAGCGGTATTATATGGATGTGTCGTTTTTGCCGGAAAGGGGAAATTGAGGGGGCAATAATAAATGAATGTCCATTTTTAATCTTCCTTGACCACCTTCCCACAAACGACTGTCCCAGCCCCATAAACCTTCAGCATTAAAACTCCATTGGGCAAATTATTGCCATCCAGCCAAATTGCCCAGCTGCCATTGCCTTGAACCGAACGCAAAAAGCGCCCTTGTGCATCAAATATCGCTACCTGATCGATGGGACTATCCGTTTCGATTTGCCATCCCGCGGAGGCAGGGTTCGGCGATATTTTCAACTTGTTATTTAAGGATTCTGACGTAGCAGAAATATTACAAACCAATTGGTTGAGGTATCCCCATAGCGCATTGTCGAATTGGATGGGCACGGTGCCGCCGCCAGGGCCAGTATTTTCTGCCGCATTTCCCATGCGCACCACCACCCAGCCTTTGGACGGCACCACATGAATTTTCTGGTCGTTTTTACCCAGCGCGGCAATCATATCATCGGGCGCATTCGGGATCAGTTTTCCGGGAAATACTATGGGTAAGGCAGGCACCATAAAACTGCTTTGCCCATTGAGCCACCAGAGGTAACCGTAACTTTTGTTGAAATCCTGCGCGGTATGTGTCATCGCGTTAAAATAAGCCTGGTCGTGCAGGAGGGTATCGCTGCCCCACCTGCCTTTTGCCAGGGTAAGCAGGCCAAAACGCGCCATGTCACGTGTTTTACTGTAAAAAACATCCTGCAACCAGAATCCTTTCATGCCTGTTCGATCCAGCACATGTGATTTTGTAAACTGATTGATGGTCATGCCGCTGGCCTCTGCCACCACATCTTGCAACAGGCGATAGGCACCCGTATGATAAGCCCAACGTGTACCAGCATCGGTCAGGTAATTGAGGCAAACAGGATCCGTGCAGGTATTTGGATCAGGCTGGGTTGGCGTCGGGATAAAGGTATCGTCAAGGCCACTGGTCATGGTCAACTGGTGCCGCAGCGTGATAAGAGCTTCTTTGTCGGGCGGTGCCGCAGTCCAGCCGGTGCCGAGGTAGTCGCTGGTTTTATCCTGAATGCTCAACAAGCCTTCTTCCTGGGCTTGCCCAACAAGGAAGGCCGTTAGGGATTTGCCCGCAGATGCCCAGTACCAGGCAGAATCCTGGGTGAAGGTGCTGAAATATTTCTCCAGGACAATTTTGCCGTCTTTCAAAAGCATGAAGGATTTGGTGTTTTTTGCCTCCAAAAAATTGTACAGACTGTCAATGCGGTCGGGGCAAAAATTCTGGCTGGCGGGGCTCAGGGTTTGCCAGGTGGTGCCGGCAGTGGGCGGGAAATATAGGTTAGTTGTTTGCGCGATTGTATTTAATAGATTGACAAACAAAAAAATAGCAAGCAGGGTGAAGCGGTGTAGCATGGTCATAGTGTGTTCGTGAAGTGCGCATAAATTGGACAAGAAAAAGTGGAAATGGTTTAGAGCCCCCCTTGCAAATCTCCTTTTTTTACCTTTACTTTGTAAGCAAAAATATCAATCTCCATCATGGCATCTACCACCACCATCCCGTCACCCACCGTTGTAACCGACCCGCCGCTTATGTCCGTTGCGGCCTACTTCGAACTAGAAGAAAGCTCAGAAGACCGGCATGAGTACGACCACGGAAAACTACTGCCCATGTCTGGAGAATCCATTGACGCCAACCAAATTGGCCAAAACTGTGCTTTTTATTTTGAACAGCTACTTGGCGACAAGGGCTATCACATCATTCGCCTTTCTGTGAAATTGCGTGTCGTGGAAGGCTCGCTTTACCGCTACCCCGATGTTATGGTCGTTCCAACAGCCACCATCCGGCACTCCCACGAAATCACGGAGCCGGTGCTGCTCATGGAAATCACCTCAGAAGAATCCGAAAACCGCGACCGCAAAATCAAGCT
>JBBRWA010000295.1:0-6977 GCA_038246345.1 Chitinophagales bacterium | reverse complement strand
TTGCATGGACGGGCTGGATATTTCCAGGGTATCCAAATGGCCGGCACGCGCAACAGTTGTCAATGCGAAAAGATTGATAATCAATAGAAAAGACGATAATCCGTGCTTCCACGCCATACTTACCTTAAAACTTCTGGTCAATCACATACGGCAACATTGCCCGCCAGGTTGGCCAGTCGTGGGTCATGTCGCCACCCCAGATATCAAGGTCGTGGCCAATACCTTTGGCACTCAAAATTCCGGATAGCCTACGGGAAGCATCAGGGTCTTCATAATTGCCCGAACCGGTCATAATGTGGATATGCCCGCTGTTGCGCAAACGGTTTAACATGCCCTCGTCCGTAAGGTTGGGAAGGTAATGGCAAGGCGAATTGAAATAAACGTCCTCATCGTAGTAGCCCTTGGTGTAGGAAGTGAGGTCGTACACGCCCGACATGGCGATGGTGCCGGCAAAAAGGTCGGGGCGGCGGAAAAACATATTTGCGGAGTGCAGGGCACCCAAAGAAGCACCGCTGGTGATGATCGGCGTGTCCTCGCCGGAATGGGTTTTGATAAATGGAACGACCTCGTTTTCAACATAATCGTTGAACTGTTGGTGGCGAATGGCTTTGTGGCGCGGGTGCATGCGGTCGTTGAGCCAGGCCTCAGAATTGATGCTGTTGATGCTGAATACCTTGACTTTTCCGGCTTCGATGTAGGGTTTAAGTACGTCGATGTGCAGGAAACGCTCGTATTCCAGAAAGTCTGCAGCAGCAGTGGGGAGGAGCAGGAGTGCGAAGCCAAAGTGGCCGTACACCGCAATTTCCATGTTTTTGTTGAGGCGGGGGCTGTGCCATTGGTGGATTTCTCGATTCATTGTTGATATAGCAGAGATGGTTGAAGATCGGCAAAAGTAGGAAAGATTTTTGGTTGAGTGATGAGATATGAGTGATGAGAGATGAGTTATAAGTTATGAGTTATAAGTTATGAGTTATGAGTTATGCGTTGTGCGTTGTGAAATTTGGAATTGATGCGGAGCAATGAATGCTCGAGTTTCGCGCAAAACAATATTTAAAAACTTTTTGTTTTTTTATTGTGAAACAATTTGTATATTTGCTTACTCTTTTCACACTAAAAAATTAAGCTATGGAATTTATTAAAGATGCTGTTGCCTGGGTTGAAATCCCGGTTATTGATTTTTCACGCGCCAAGGCGTTTTACGAGGCCATTTACGATTATGAAATGCAGGAAATGGAGATGGGGCCTTTTCGGATGGGCTTTCTGCTGCACGACCGAGAAACGAATGGCGTTGGTGGGGCCATTTGTCTGGGCGAAGGGCACACGCCATCTGGCCATACAGGCCCGAAATTGTACCTGAACGGCGGTGAAGACCTTAATGCTGTGCTGAATCGTGTGGTGGGGGCTGGCGGCAAGGTTTCCATGCCTAAGGTGGAAATTGCGCCAGACATGGGCTATATGGCCTTCTTTGAGGATACGGAGGGGAATGTAATTGGGTTGCATTCGATGGGATAGTTTGATCACCACAGGGTTGCACAAGCCGCGTAGCGGCGACATTTTAGTAGTAGCAATGGTTGAGGTGATGGCAAGAACCGCGTAGCGGTGGCATTTTAGATACGGTCACGTTCGGTGTCACATCGGCGCGTATCGATGAAATTCGAAAAATGTCACCGCTACGCGGTTCCGATTATATATCATGGTATACACGAATGTCAAGGCTATCCAAAACGCACGTTTATTTTGCTAAAAAATCCTCATACACGCTCTGCAAATACGCCTTTGCATCTTCCTGACTCACAGCATCCAATTCCCCTTCCCAAAATTTCCACCTTTTTTCACCAAAATAGTAAAAGCCTTTTCCCTGGTCATTGACCCAACCGATCCCATTTTCATTGGTGAAATAGGCGAAACCGTTGTGGCATGGATTTTTTACGCCGCTTGTATCAGCTTGGAAGCTGCCATACCACTGCCACTGGTTTCTGCTCCAAGGAAAATCTTTATTCAAGTTCTCTATGCCCATCATCGCCAAAACAGTCGCCGGAATATCGTGGTGGTTACAAAACTGCTCGATTTTCTTCCCTTTCCATTTTTCGGCCAGCGGATGCCCAAAAATGATCAACGGGGTATGGCGCGACACTGGATTGTCCAAGCCAGCCCCACTGGGCAAGGAGGAGCCGTGATCGGCAACGAGCACAAAAAGCGTGTTGTTGTACCAGGGCTGTTGCTCCGCCGATTTAAAAAACGCTCCAATGGCATGGTCCGCAAAAGCCGCACTGTTCAGGAATTTCTCCCGGTCGCTGTTGCTTTGCCACTGACTTTGGTAGGGCACGTCGTAGGGCGGGTGCAGGCTGAGGGTCATGGCGGTGGTAAAAAAAGGTTGGGGCAATTGGTTGATTTCAGCCACCGCACGTTGCAGCAGGATTTTATCATCCACGCCCCAGCGCTGCGTTTTTTCAGCACTGGAGAAGTCTTTTTCAGAGAAAATTTTGTCGAAACGCTGGTTGGCGAGCCAGGTGCCCAGGTTGGCAAACGTGAGTTCGCCGCCGTATAAAAAAGCGGCGGAATAGCCTTTGGCTTTCAATGTTTTAGAGACGGAGTTGAGTTTGATGGCCTTGTCTTCCAATAATACAATGCTTTGATCGGGTTGGGCCGGATAGCCCGCCAGTACGGAAACAATGCCCTGGTCGGTGCGGTAGCCGCTGCCGTAGCAATTGCTGAACAAAATGCCTTGGCCGATGAGCCGCTCCAAAGTAGGGCAGACCCCCTTTTCGCCGCCCAAAGCCTCCACCACTTGGGCGGTGTGGCTTTCCATGATGAGGAAAACGAGGTTTAAGGGAGTACTGTCTTTCGTTTCAAAAAAAGCGTACGCGCCGCCACCATCCACGACAGTCCTTCCTAACAATCGGTCAACGGGCGCTTTAGCTGCCTCATCCGACATAAACCGATAATGATTCTCCGTCGAACGCGATTCCATCTTACTATGCACCAGGTGCCAGGCAGAATTGGTGGCCGCGTGGTTGTTGAAAATATGGGCGGAATAGTAGACAGCGCTTTCGTTGATCGGCATTACGCCGAGTCCGCCGCGAATGGCCAATACCAGGAGCGCCAGCCAGACAGGAAGTGCCAGCAATCCCCGGCGGCTGGTATTTCCTGAAAAAACCTTTTTCCCGACAATCAATTTGTATGCCTGAAACACAATCCATACACCGCCGAAATACAAAAACACGCAGGCGATTTTAAAGGGCAGCGACATGGAATCCAGTAACGCAGCAGGCGTTTTGAAATACTCCAGGGCGCGGTTGTTCAGCAAAGTATGCCACTCTTCGTAGATAAAGACATTGGCACCGAACAAAAATACCAAGCCACTACCAATCAATACATTAAAGTATAAAATTGTTTTTTCGATTATGCCGTACGACCGAATTCCAATCCCAAAGCCTGCAAACCACAACAGCATTGGTACGGCGACCAAATAACCCGCCATGCTCAGGTCGAGTGGCAAAGCATGCCAAAATGAAGCCCAGGTCGACATCGGGGATTCGGGCGACCATTCCTGCCGAAACCACAGGACAAACCAGAGCCGGAACAACGCAAAATACAGGAGCCAAAAGGCAAAGAGCCGCAAGGGGAAAATTAACACAGACTTCATGGGGCGAAGGTAGGAGAACTCGCTAACAACGCTACTAGCCCTTTAAAACAAATCATTCAACACCAAGGCCCTCCCGAGCAGTCCTATTGAATGCGTATTCTCCAGCAGCCCAAAGGTCGTAATGAATACCCAACTAACTTGCTTGGTGGTTTTTGTCTCTTGTTGAAAAGCCCAAAGTTTTTGCCGCAATTTTTCCGCATATTCTTTGTCTATGCTGAATGGCTGATTGTAAAATTTTGCTTCAAACAAGTTGATTGTATGGTCGTTGCGGTCAAGTACCAGGTCAATTTGAAAGCTATTATCTATGGCACTACCTTTTTTGTAAAAGGAGGATGCGCGTGCGTATATGCCCGAAATGCCCAAGCTGCGTTTTATCTCCTCCAGATGCTCCAGGCAAGTCCCTTCAAAAGCAAGCCCAGCCCATGATTTGTACGCTGCCGTTTGGCTGAGGTGCTGCCATGGGTTATTGCCCTGATAGCGGTTTTGTTCGATAAATTGCAAGAAAAATAGCGAATAAGGGTCTGTCAGCCGATAAATTTTGTCGTTCTTTTTTTTTCCGAATGGAAAGCTTTCCGACATGAACCCCGATTGGGTAAGTTCTGTGAGCACTTTAGAGAGTCCGCCCCCATTGGATATTTTTGAGGCCGTGGCCAGTTCGTTGCGCGTCATGCCCTGCTTTTTTTCAGCCAATGCCCTGACGATGGCAATGTGGTTTTCGGCTTTGGCAAAAAGAGAGGGATACAGGCGTTCGAACTCATCGCTCAGCAAGCCCTGCCGCGAGAAACAAATGGCATCAATATTTTGAACAGCACTTTTGCCCGACTCAATCTCCTTCAAGTAGTGCGGGATGCCGCCCATTGCCATATAGATTTGCACCAACTGGTAACGGTCGAGTACGACGCCCCTGCTCCGGAGGTACTGTTCGGTTTCGCTGAGTTTGAATGGCAGTAGGAAAATCCGCCGCGTAACGCGGTTGTGCAGGCCTCCCCGGTCATTCACGACTCGCTGAATCATCCAAGAGGCCGCCGAGCCACAGATGACGACCACTAATGGTTGCTGGGAGGCCCAACTGTTCCAGAAATAGCCAAAAGCTTCCAAAAAGCCTGAGCGGTGCCCGGCAAGCCACGGTAGCTCGTCAAAAAAAAGCACCTTTTTCTCCTTTGATTTGGGAAGCAGTTCCTGGAGATGCAGTCGCAACATCTTGAAGGCTTCTTGCCAATTGCCGGGCAAAGGCAATTGGGTATATGGCTTGGTAACCGCCTCAAGTTGATCCCTAAAGTTTTGCAGTTGTCGGGCCGTGGCACCGTTTTGTGTGCCCGTGATTCCAAAAGCGATCTGATCCCGGTAAACTTCATTGACCAAAAAGGTTTTCCCGACGCGCCGGCGCCCTATAATGGCAACCATCTCCGCTTCCGGCGACGCTAAAGCCTTTTGCAAGGTAGCCTGCTCTTCTTTTCTGCCTATGAATATTTTTTCCATGCCGCTAAAAAGTGTTTCTTTGTTTAACACAAGTGTTTTTTAGCGTGTATTATGCTATTGCTCGCTAAAACAATGTAAAAATAGCGATGTTTAGCGAGCAATAGCACTTTACTGCGCTTAAATTTTTTTGATAACTGCCGAAACAATTCAAAGTAATACCAGAATAACGGTGCAACTTGCATGTTCAATTTTCGCACCTAAAACAAACTCATCATGAAAAAACTAACCTTATTAAGCTTGCTTGTCTTGTTTGTGGGCAGAATCAATGCCCAAACAGAAATAAAAATCAGCCCGGCTGCGCTGCTGTTCGAAGTTGTTGCCATCTCTGTTGAAACAGCTGTTACGTCAAGTATTGGTATGGAAGCTGATGCCATATTCGGGCAGGAAGATTTTAGATTCAACATCAATGGTAAATTTTACTTCAACCCCAAATCCAGGATCGATGGCTTTCATGTCGGCGCTTTTTTAGGCAATGTTGGGGATACCGAATCGGTTGGCTTAGGCTTTCTGGTTGGCTATAAAATTCTTTCCAAAAAAAGGTTATTGTTCGAAGCTGGACTTGGCCTTGGCCGAAGTTTCGACGATGGTATCGTTGGATATGGAAAGTTGCACTTAGGTTACCGCTTTGGAAAAGGTAAAACCAGCCCAATGCCTAATGAATCCAGGTGATTTTCAACACCTGCTCTTCGGATTTTTGCACCTTAAAACGTTCGTCGAGGCGCAGACCTAACACCCATATTATGGCACCGTCTCCATTGACCAAGAGCCATACCTGATCCTTTTCAGGGCGAGATAGCTTTTGGTTGGTGAAAAAATCCTGCAGCTTTTGACGTTGACCATTCATGCCAAAGGGCTGAAAAGCATCGCCTTCAGACCAATGTCGCAGGGTTAGCGGATAAAATATTTTGGTTGGATTTACAAGAATGGCACTTGTACCATCTGGATAAGGTGCTATCTGTTCAGACGCAGTAAAAAACAGTGATCCGCCACCGGGTATCCGAAGCATCAATTCACCCGGAGCAATGATTACCGACTCAGGGTCACTTGTCGACTCCTGCGAACCGGGGGTTCCAGGCGGACGAATGAATAGCTGTGTCCGGTCGCATAGCACTTGCCAGCCTGAAGACGAGCGAAGTAGAAACCCAACCCGATCAAGTTTTTCGGCCAGTTGACGGGCTTGTTCTTCCGTGAATCCAAGTGGCTTCAAGAGATCGTGCAGCACCTGTCGTGGTGCCGGCAGTTGCGCAAGTTTTTGTTTGTCAATGGAATAAGCCTCTTGCCCCTCCGCTCCAGCTTCATTTTCTAAGCCCAAAAACTCTCGGGTCAAGAAATCAAGGTTCTCTTTGGTATCCTGCAAGCGCGAAAGGTTCCTTTCAGCCGTGTGCAGAAAATTCGGATTCATCTCCTGCATTTTAGGCACAATATGGTGTCGCAGGAAATTGCGCCCGTAATGGTCCGTAGCATTGCTGCTGTCTTCCCGCCAAGCAATGTCGTTGGCCTGGGCATACTCCAAAATTTCATCCCGGACAGCAAACAACAAAGGCCTTACGAGTGCGGAATTTTGGAATGCGGAGTGCGGAGTTTGGAGTGCGGAATTTTGGAATGCGGAGTGCGGAATTCGGAATTCGGAATACGGAAGTGCGGAATGCGGAGTTTGGAGTGCGGAATGCAGCGCGCTTGGCGGGGATTTCTGCTCTCCCAAGTCGTCATGCTGCACTTCCGTATTCCGCACTCCGAAATCCGCACTCCGCATTCCAAAATTCCGCACTCCGAAATCCGCACTCCGCATTCCAAAATTCCGCACTCCGAAATCCGCACTCCGCATTCCAAAATTCCGCACTCCGAAATCCGC
>JBBRWA010000294.1:0-7014 GCA_038246345.1 Chitinophagales bacterium | reverse complement strand
TGTTCGTTTAGTTTCACGTAATTTCAATATTGACAAAACCTTTCTTTGTGTTGAAATTGGGGTTCTTTATTACAAGCAAATCGCGTAAACCTGAAACCTTGAAACCTGAAACCCGAAACCTTGAATAATATGAACGACTCAATCAAAATATTCATCCAGCAGCACCGCAACGCATTTGATGCGGAAATACCGGGTGTATATGACTGGAAGGGTGTGGAAAAAACACTGGAGCGACTGAAAACAGCAGACGGGGTAGAAAAGCATTTATTGCTCAACCGGATATTGTTGGATACGGAAACACCAGCGGATGGGGTCTGGGGGGAAATAAAGGGGCATTTGGATGCTGCACCAAAAGCGCCGAATGTAGAAGGATTTATCCGGGAAAATAGGACGGCGCTGGATATGGAAACACCTGATTTGCGGGTTTGGCGAGAGATTGCGGCTAACCTGCCTGGTTCCAAGGCCACTATTGTTAGAGTCAGTTGGCAGCGCCACCTCCTACGGGCAGCGGCTTCCATTACCCTGCTCGTCGTCGGACTGAGCGCCGGCATCTGGTATGCCCGCAGTACCGATGGATCGGGTATGGCCATGGCCGAAGTGTCGCCAGAATACGCTGAGTTGGAACAATATTACAAGCACGACATTCGAGACAAAAAAAATAAACTCGCCACCTTTACGGGCAGTCAATCCGCCGACGTATTTCAAGATATTGAACAGCTAGACCGCATCATGGAAGACCTCCGCCGCGACCTGGCCAATGTGCCAGCGGGAAACCGCCAACAGGTGGTCCGCGCCATGATTGAAAACTATAAAGCCAAAGCCGCTATCCTGGAACGGGTATTGGAAAGCTTCGAAGAAAAGCAACAAGAGGACGACAACAGCAAGTTAAAAAATGACATCAAGAACATATAAAACAGCCATAATGCCCACAATGAAGCAGTTTTTCTTCCTGGGCATGTTTATCTTACCCGCCATAACCTTGGCGACGGCGGACAACCCGTCCACCGTCTACCGCCCACCGTCCACCGTCTACCGTCCACCGTCTACCGTCCACCGTCTACCGTCTACCGTAATTTGCCAAGAATTCACCCGCAGCATCAACCGCGAATTTGGCACCACAGCCGATGGCACCACCTCGCTCTATAACAAGTATGGCAAAGTGATGGTAAAAACCTGGAACAACAACTCCGTCAAGATCGACATTACAATCGTGGTCAATGCCAAAGACCAACGGGAAGCCGACCGCACCTTTGACCGGGTGAAAGTCAATTTTTTAAGCACGCCCGGTTACGTGAAAGCAGAAACCATGATGGAAGCCACCAATGACTGGTTCCCAAGCCAATGCGGCTACGAGGTCAATTATGAAGTTTGGATGCCCGTGGGCAACCAATTAGACCTAAAAAACAAGTACGGTAATTCATGGGTAGCTACTATGAAAGGCAAACTGATTGCAGAAATCAGGTATGGCGACCTGCGCACCGAAGCCATCTACAACGACGCTGACCTCAACATTAGTTATGGTAAAGTCTGGATTGCCCGGGCAAACAATGTGTCCGGTCAGATAAGCTACAGTTCGCTGGATATCACAACCGCTAATGATGTGAATTTAGATTGTAAATACTCAGAGACTAAAGTGGCAAAAGCAGAGAAGTTGCGCATCACTTCAAAATACGACGACTTCGTCATTGGCAACATTGATGAACTGCGCTTGCAAACCAAATACGCCAAGTTGCGGCTTAATGACACCCGTTCGGTGTTTATCACTGCCCAATATTCCGATGTGGGCATCGCCACGGTTCGGCAAGCAATTGATGCCGATATCTCCTATGGCAACCTGAATGTGACAACCCTTTCCAGAAATTTCAACGATGCCAATATCGTTGCCAAATACACCCCTGTCATTCTGGGGATTGAACGGGGCGCCCATTTCAGCTTTGATGCCCAAGCCAGCAATGCTGATGTGCATTACCCCAACAACGTAACGGTGCGCAACCGTTCAGATTCCGGGATGCTCGAAACAGTGACCGGGTATTACGGCGACCCAAAATCAAAAAGCACTGTAAAAGCACGCTTGACGTACGGGGATTTCATCATAAAATAACGCGAGTTTTGGACGGGAAGGATATGGTATGCCAAGCCAACAAAGTTCTACCAGGCGAGCGTGTCATTCCGAGCGAAGCGAGGAAACTGATAGTTTCGCCGTGCCATTCCCCAGGTTCCTCGCTTCGCCAGGTTCCTCGCTTCGCCAGGTTCCTCGCTTCGCCAGGTTCCTCGCTTCGCTCGGAATGACACGCTCGCTCGGTATAGGTACGCGCACAAGCTGTGGCTATCTAAAACTCACGTTAAAATTATAAAACAGTCGCCCGTTTTCTGTGTTTAAAAAGCATGGAAACACTTGAAAACAAAGTCATTGTATACGACGATTCCTGCCCTATGTGTGAAGCCTACACAGCCGGATTTGTAAAAATTGGCTGGCTGAAAAAGCGTACCGGTTTTGCCGATGCCTCACCGGAAATGCTGGCAAAACTTGATCTTAACCGCGCCCGGCACGAAATACCCCTGTTTGATACCGCCACTGGCGAGGTGCGTTACGGACTTGATGCCCTTTTCCTCATTATTGGGGAAAAAATGCCCTTGTTCAAACCATTGTTCCGGAGCGCCATTTTTCAAGCACCCCTATATCAGCTGTATCAAATTATTACGTTTAATAGAAGGATTATCGCGGCCAGTGTTTCGCCCAAAACAGGGTTTGATTGCGCGCCCGATTTGAACGTGTTTTACCGCTGGGTGTACATTGTACTCGCCCTGTTGCCCGCCAGTTATTTGCTGATTCCGGGTGCCCTGGCCAGTGGTTGGTCGGGCTTTGGGCTGCTGGGCTTGCATGGCGTAGCGCTGCTGTACGGCGTTTTTGCCCATAAAAAACTGGATTTCGCAGGCCATTGGGCTACCGTTTTTCTCGTGAGCGCTCTCCTTTTTTGGGCTTTTCCCAATACGTGGGTCACAAATCTGTTACTCATGCTGCTTATGGCCTGGATGTGGCGCAGACGCTGGCCACAGGTAGCTTAACAGCAGACCAAAAAGCCCAAATCTTACCATTGGTCGAAAAATCAGCTACAAACCCGTGAAAGTCGGTTTTTTAGCCGTTTTTTGTGGAACAATTCATGTACGACCGAAGAAAAATATTGCCTGAAGTGGGCGATCCCGCCCCATCATTTGAAGTACACACTTCAAAAGGGTTGGTGAAATTCCCCGAATACAGCGAAGGATGCTGGTGCATTTTCTTTGCCCATCCCGCCAATTTCACTTCCGCATGGGCGATGTTCTCCGCCTTTTTGGCCATGAAAGAGCGCTGGCTCAATGAGCGCAATACCAAAGTACTGGCCCTTTCCAATGAATCCTTGCGTTCCAACAGTGATTGGTCGGACAAAGCCCGCCGTTTTATTGGTATTTACCTGAAAGCTCCGGTTATTGAAGACCTGGATTTTCAAATTGCCAATGTCTTCGGATTGGCTTCTGGCCGCCGGCCACAGCAAGGATGTGATCGCTTGGCCCTCATTATTGACCCTGAGGGAATCATCCGGCTTATCATCCACCGTCCGCTGCCGAATATTGAAAGCGCTTTGCTGGATATTGAGCGGGAGCTGGATCGTTTGCAGGGGAAGATAGTCGCGGTGCCGGCACTGGAAATGGTTGAAGTCTTGGAGCAGTCAGATGCAGCAGGTTTGAAATACAAGCCCAAACCAGCACACTTTTCGAAGAAAAAGCTTTCTCAGAATTAATTTAGGAAGATCCTGTTTACGGCATTGCCGCAGGTACGCTGGCTACATTCGGATACCAGCAAAGGCGATCTAACATCTCATGGGTGCCTGGGAACACGTTCATGTCCACCTTTTGCGAAATACCATCAATACATCCCGCATTAGAGTATTGCCAGATATCCCATTTTTTCCCATCGGCCAAGGTTGGACTATCCCCGGAATATCGGGCTATCCAGAGCGGGTAGTTGTCGAAATGGCCCGCCAGGTAGCGGTCGTAAAAATGTTGATTGGTATAAATGATGGGCTTGATTTTTAGCACTTCTTCCACCTGTCGGAGCCAGACATGGGCTTCTTCCAACATAATTTTAGGGTCGATGCCATCGGTGCGTTCAATGTCCAGAACAGGTGCCAGGTCACCTGGCCGCATTTCAACAGAGGCCAGAAAGTTCTCCGCTTGTTCTTCGCCACATCCGTAAGCGCGAAAAAAGTGGTAGGCACCGCGGCGGATACCAAGCGCTCCCAAAGATTCCCAATTATGGCAAAAAAGGCTGTCGACATAATCGTGGCCTTCGGTTGCTTTCACAAAAGCAAAATCAACCGGATTGAGGGCCGCCACCATATCCCATTCAATATCAAGCTGGTAATGCGAAACATCAACGCCCCGAAGTTCCATGGGTGCATGATGCGGTGCCACACGCTTCTCTACCCCCGTGAACGGGCTGAGGAGCAACAATAAGGAGCCGAGGTAGCGTAGCATCTTTTTTTCAAGTACAGCGAATATTCAGTTCGCTTCGTCTGTAACACGAACTTTCAGTTCGTTGTTTTTAGTATCTCGTGTCAAAAGCTTTTATTAAGAAACGGCACCTATTTCAAAACAAGTGGTTGTTTACATCAAAAAGCGGTCACGAAGAAATTGTATTTCTCCGACATCACCTTGCAAAAAATGCTGAAATAGCCGGAAAGCGACAAATGGAAGAAGAGCATAATTCGTGCCAAAGTTGATGAAGATAGCCTGTGGCAAGCTGCACCGTGTTCACCCTTTCATTTTACACACTATCTTTGTCAGTAACTTCGTTGCAAATTGCCGCCCTATCACCTTTCACAACTACTACTGTGTTTAAACACCCGCCTCTACACCAATGAAAAACGTCTTATGCTTAACGCTCTTTCTAGGGCTCAGCTTCTCCCTTTTTGCGCAAACAAATATCTGGCACGTCAACGCTTCTGCTAGCGGAAGCAACAGTGGCCTATCTTGGGCAAACGCCTTTAAAGACCTGCACCTTGCCCTTCAAACTGCCCAGAGCGGCGATGCCATTTGGGTTGCAACAGGTATTTATTACCCCGACACGGCATACAACCGCGATCGCTCCTTTGTACTGAAAAGCGGTGTCAAAATATATGGCGGGTTCAATGGCACGGAAACTACCTTGAACCAGCGTGACCTCCAGGCCAACCCCGTGCAATTGAGCGGCAACATCGGCAACCCGCTTGACAGCACGGACAACTCCTATACCCTCTTGTATATGGCCTATCCAGATACCAGTACACGGGTTGACGGCTTAATTTTTCAACATGGGTATGCCATAAATGACACCGCTTATTATATCGATATTCCCAATTCAAATGGCGGAGCCGTGTACATTATGGCGCAAAACGGGAAAGCGTTGCCAGTCTTTGCCAATTGCACCTTTCGGGACAATGTTGCCCGATTCAATGGTGGCGCTGTTTATGTTCAGGGACAAGGCACGCAAGGCAGTACACCCATTTTCAAAAATTGTGCTTTTTACAATAATAGAGCCTGGGCCGGTGGTGCCGTTTATTTAAGAGGAGGCAACGCATTTGATCGAGGAGTTGAGTTCGACCATTGCCGTTTTATTGGAAATTATGCTGAGGCAGCAGGAGCTTGCCTATATTACTATAACAGTTTTGGGAATGAAACACTAGATTTTTTGGATTGCATCGTTGAAAAGAACCGATGCGTTTCATTTGGTGCTTTTTTTCAATACTTTAAAGCTGGCACTAATAAGTTCTCTGTAAACATTAAAAACTGTGAGATTACTTCCAACACTGCTGTCTCGTTGATTGGCTTGATTCCTTTGTACCAAAATTTCAAGACAAAAATGGTCATAAATAACAATAAAATAGTGGATAACAAGATGGTGCACTCTTCAAATGGCCTGACTTGGTTAATAAATATTCAGAATGACAGCGGCGTACAAGGAGTAATTGATACGACCATTGTTTCCAATAACCTTTTCCTAAATAATAAAAGTTGGATATCCATCGAATGTAAATCGCCCTATGTGGCTTATGAAAATAATACATTAGCCGATGGCACTAGTTTTTACCTGACAGGATCGAACATCCTCTATTCAAATAATTTCCATCAGAAAAACATGGGCGCTAACGTAAATATGATTGCAGGCCCAAAGTCCTCTTGTACTGTAAAAAACAATGTTTTTTACAATGGCTCAAGTCTTTCAGCGTATGTCTCTAATCGAGACAATAGTCCGGGCCAAAACGACTCAATATATATTTTTAATAATCTTTTCCTGAAAAGTGGAACCGCCATATTTCAACCATACTATGAGACCTACGACACCTTACCCTATTACCTTATATTGCTGAACAACATTTTTTTAGAAAATGCAAAAACGATCCAACAGAACAACCTCCCTATCGTTGGAATTAAAAAAAACTACGCCTACTTCTCCCATAATCTAATAGCCCAACAATGTGGCACCTTATCAGATCGTGTCATTTGCGGTCCAGGTAATATCCTTTCCAATAACCCTCAATTTGTTGATACAGCTAGTTTAAATTTCCACCTGCTGCCTTGTTCCCCTGCCATCAACCAAGGAGACAATACACTGCTTGCTCGGCTCGGTATCCTTCAGGATATAGAGCAAAATCCTAGAATAGTGGAATCCTTCGTCGATATCGGCCCTTACGAATCCCCAGGGTTCACCCACGCTACGCCCCCAAATATCCACCCTGCCTGCATCGGCACCCCCGGTGGCGCCATCACCATCAGCCCCACCAACGGCTGCCAGCCCTACACCTACCAGTGGCTGCCCTCCGCCGGCAACGGCTCGGAAATCACCGACCTGCCGCCGGGAGATTATATCTACACCGTCACCGATGCCCGGGGCAGGAAACTGTCCGATACGCTTAGCATCACGACAGCCCCAAGCCCCCAACTATCGCCCCTCACCCAAAACATCCAATGCGGCTCCCCGATCGGCGGCAGCGCCAC
>JBBRWA010000293.1:0-7172 GCA_038246345.1 Chitinophagales bacterium | reverse complement strand
TTCGTCTATTTTGTGCCTAATTTGCTCCAGGTTGTCCGAAAATACGGTGTCATCGGTGGATTCTCGCCGTACAATGAGCGATTGAATGATTTCATTGTAGCGGAAAGGCGTTACCTGCTGTTTGGCATCGCTCCATGCCTCATCGGGGCAACAGTGCACTTCCGTCATGAGGCCGTCGTATTGCAGGTCAAGGGCTTGTTGGGCTATTTCTGCCAGGTCTTCCCGGTTGCCGCAGATATGGCTGTTGTCACAAATCATGGGTAGGTCGGGTAGCCTCCGCTTCAATTCGATGGGCAGTTCCCAGTACGGTGCGTTTCGGAACTTCGATTTAGAATAGGTGGAAAAGCCGCGGTGAACGGCACCCAGACGCGTCACGCCAGCTTTGGCGATGCGTTCCAGCGCCCCAATCCACAATTCAAGCTCTGGATTGACGGGGTTTTTTACCAGCACCGGAACATCCACACCTTGCAGGGCATCGGCAATTTCTTGCACAGAGAAGGGGTTGACGGTGCTGCGGGCGCCAACCCAAAGTACATCCACGCCAAATTTCAACGCCTCATACACCTGATTGCCATTGGCAACTTCAATGGTGGTTTTCAGCCCCGTTTCGGCCTTTATTTCGCGCAACCAAGGCAAGGCTTTCGCGCCCAAGCCTTCAAATGCGCCAGGGCGGGTGCGGGGTTTCCAGATGCCAGCGCGAAAAAGGTCGATGCCTTGAGGAGCCAGTTGGCGGGCAATTTCGAGCAGTTGTTCAGGCGTTTCGGCGCTGCATGGCCCGGCAATGAGGAATGGCGTGTTGTCGAATTTCTTGAACATAACTTTTTAGAGATGAGCGATGAGAGATGAGCGATGAGTGATGAGTGATGAGCGATGAGCGATGAGCGATGAGCGATGAGTGATGAGTGCGTTTAGCCGATGATGCGGCGGATGTCGTTAGCTTGGGTGATGAGTTGGTGAAAGCCGTTGAAATCCTTTTTTATTAGCAGGGTGCGGAAGCGGCTGACAACGTTGATGTATTCGTCGAGGACGTCCAGCACATGGTCGCGGTTTTGCTGGAAAATGGGGGTCCAGGTGTCGGGGTTGCTTTTGGCGAGGCGGACGGTGCTGCTGAAACCGCCACTGGCCAGGTCGAAAATCCGGTCTTCTTCTTGCTCCTTTGCCAGTACCGTGAGTGCCAGGGCAAAAGAAGCGATATGGGAAATGTGGCTTACGTAGGCGGTATGCAGGTCGTGTTCCTGTCCGCCCAGGGTGATGATGCGCATTTGAAGGGCGGAAAACAATTGCATGGCAATGGCCACTGCATCGGGCGCACTTTGATCCGTATCACAGAGAGCACAGCATTTTTCAGCAAACAAATCTTCCACGGCAGCTTCTGGGCCGGAATACTCGGTGCCTGCCATGGGATGCGCAGCCACAAATCGGCTGCGTTGCGGCGCGTTGCGCAGGGCATCCAACAATGGCATTTTTGTGGAACCCACATCCAATACCACTTGCCGCTCATGGAGGTGTTCCATGACTTGTAGCACCAATTGAGGCATGGTATCCACAGGGGTCGCCACAACAATGACATCACTGTTTTTGACGGCCGTTTCTACATCCATGATGGCATCCACCAGCCCCAATGCGAGGGCTTTTTTGGCGTGTGCCGGGTTAAAGTCCACACCATGGATGGCGCTGGCGAAACCGCTTTTTTTAAGTCCGATCGCCAGGGAACCACCGATAAGGCCTAGTCCTACAATTCCTATTTTCATCGTTTTTAATGTGATAGTTCGATAATTGGCAATGAGATAATTAGCCAATTTGAGAATGTGATAATTGGGGCGTTGCGCTTAATTGGGTAATTTGATATTTATTACGCGATTGTGAGGGCTGCTTGGTTGTGTTTTTTGGGGGCGGGTTTTAGCCTGGTCAAGGCGGTTTCAAATACTGATTCATCCGCGCAAAGGGATATCCGAATGTAGCTTGTACCGTTTTGGCCAAAAATGCCGCCAGGGGTTAGGAACAGGTCGTGCTGGTATAAGAGGGCATCTGACAAGCGGTAGCCATCGTGGTCGTATTGGGCGGGCACTTTTCCCCAGACAAACAAGCCTTGCTGCCCGGGCGCAACGGCGCAGCCCAGGTGTTTTAGTAATTTGATCGCGGTTTTTTGCCTCCGGGCGTAAGTTTCATTGAGGGATTGGTACCATTCCTTTGGCAAATTCAAGGCAGCGATTGCTGCCATTTGCACGGCCAGGAACATGCCCGAATCCAGGTTGCTTTTGTAGCGCAGTACGTTTTGGATGTTTTCAGCCGCGCCCGCAAGCATACCTACCCGCCAACCGGCCATGTTTTGGGCTTTGCTCAGGGAGTTTAGTTCTAGCGCAATGTCCTTGGCACCAGGAACTGACAGTATGCTTTTTGGTGCGTCGTTCAGGATAAAGCTATACGGATTGTCATTGACAATCAATATGTTGTGCCGTTTTCCAAAATCGATCAATTGCTCAAAAACTTCCTGGGAAGCTGGGGCACCGCTGGGCATGTGTGGGTAATTGACCCACATGATTTTGGTAAGCGTATGATCCATTTTTTCCAATGGGGTGAAATCTGGATACCAGCCGTTCAACTCCGTCAGGGAGTAGGGTAATACCTTTGCACCGGCCAGCAGGGTAGCAGCGCGGTAAGCCGGGTAGCCGGGGTCTGGTACGAGTGCCACATCGCCAGCTTCCAGGTAGGTCATGGCAATATGCATGATGCCTTCTTTGGAGCCAAGCAAGGGTAGTATTTCGCCGTTTGGATCGAGGGCAACATCATAATGCCGGGCATACCATTGAGAAAATGCTTCGCGCAGCGCCGGAATGCCGGAATAGGCCTGGTAACCGTGCGCGGTGTGCAGTAAGGCTGTTTGGTGCAGTGCCTCAATCACAGCCGGTGCAGGCGGCAGATCTGGACTTCCGATGCCGAGATTCAGTACGGCGTGCCCTTCTATTTTGCGCTGTCCTATTTCACGCAGTTTGGACGCGAAGTAGTATTCCTGAATACCTTCGAGGCGGCGGGCCGTGGGGAAAATGTCCGTTTTACTATTCATGGGTTGTTCCATTTTTGTTTGCGTTGTTGCTGTAAAGGCAAAACAAAAAGGGAGCCCCTGTTCAGGAACTCCCTTTTTGCAATCGATTGTCGGTGTGTTAACGGTCAATCCGGCATGGCAAGGTCATTCCTGTTATTTTCTCCACGATAGAAAAAATAAAAAGAAAAACCAAAATAAAATGTGCCAGTGTTTTGTAACATTTCCAAATAGATTGCTGCAAACGTATGGGCATTTGAGGTTACTTGCAAATTATTACGTGATATTTTTGTAAATTACTTTATAGCACTTACTTTTGTAGACCGTTTGGTCTAATATATATGACAACAAGAAAGAAAGATACCACCACAGAGCAGAAAATTATGGATGCCGCTATTGCCGTGTTCCACCGCCGTGGCGTTCACGGCGCGCGTATGCAGGAGATTGCAGACGAAGCAGGCATTGCTAAATCCATGCTTCATTATTATTTTGATACGAAAGAGAACCTCTTCGAGAAGGTATTTACCCATACGGTCACGCAAATTTTTCCCCTTGTAAACGGCATCCTGGCATCGGAGCTTCCCCTCTTTGAGAAGATAGAGCGCTTTGTCGACCGCTATACCGAATTGTTGATAGAACACCACTATTCAGCGGCTTTTGTGATGGCGGAGCTCAGTTACAACACTGAAACGGCCATTGATTTGATGGTCACAAATTCGGGCTGGAACCCTGTTGTGATCAAAAATCAGCTGGAAGCAGAAGCCCGCGCGGGGCGTATACTGACCATTGATCCGCGTAATTTCATGTTGAACCTTTTTGCCCTTACGGTATACCCGTTTATAGGGCTGCCCATGCACTTGAAAAGATTTAAAATGTCGCAAGCGGAGTATTTTCAGTTTGTCCGGGAGCGAAAAGAGTTTGTAACACAGTCTGTAATACGCACCATAAAGACCTAAAAAATTTATTCCTGTATCGACCATTTGGTCTAAAATAAAAATCGATTATGAAAAAGCAACTATTTACCCTCGCATTTGCTAGCCTTATTGTTGCCACAGCATACACCCAAAACTGTGGCGCCCCTCCAACCGGGCTCGTCCCGATCAATGACCTTGGCACCGGAATGTTCAACGGCTGGATGGGTGGCCTTTATCCCAATGGCGCCAACGCTATGCCTGCAGCCCATAAAACCGCAGGTATGCAAATGGTTTCCCAAGTGCAGTGCCTGAACGCAA
This sequence comes from Chitinophagales bacterium, assembly GCA_038246345.1. Taxonomy (GTDB): domain Bacteria; phylum Bacteroidota; class Bacteroidia; order Chitinophagales; family Saprospiraceae; genus M3007. Next base: position 2,900 of record JBBRWA010000293.1, on the reverse strand, counting down.
GCGGCAATCCTGACCCAATCAACGGAAAGGTGGTATGGCTCAGCATCGGCATGTCGAATACTACCCAAGAGACCCAGCAGTTCATACCGCTCGCGAATGCGTTTCCCGGAAAAAACCCAAAGCTAACTTTGGTGGACGGCGCAGTGGGCGCTATGCCCGCCAGTACTATTTCCACGCCCGGCAGCCCAAACTACACGTCGTATTGGAATACGGTAAACACGCGCCTGAGCAATGCCGGCGTGAGCGCCAATCAAGTACAGGTTATTTGGTTTAAGGAGGCCAATCCGGTTGGCAATATCCCCGTGCAAGAATATTATGACTCGCTTGTGGTGCAAATGAAACGCATCATGAATGAATTGAAAACGCGGTTTCCAACTATCAAGCTCTGCTACTTTTCCAGCCGCATTTCTGCCAGATATGCCACATCTACCTTGAATCCGGAGCCACATGCCTACTGGACGGGCTGGGCCATGAAAAAAGTCATCGCTGATCAGATCGCAGGTGACCCTCAGTTGCAGTTTTCTGGCCCAAATGCAAAGTCACCCTGGTTGGCCTGGAGCGTTTATTTATGGTCAGACGGCAGCACGCCGCAAGCATCAAATCCCAATGTTTTTTGGACCTGTCCCACTGATTTTAATACCAGCGATGGCACGCATCCTTCCACTGTCGGGGCACAGAAAGTAGCCAGCCTTTTGCTCCAGTTTTTCTCCACGGATGCAACGGCAACGCCTTGGTTTACGGGTGCAGGCTGTAGCGCCCCAACGCCCCCCTTTTGGCAACCAACGAATGGCCCCCAAGGCGGTATCTTCCGGGATATTACCTGCAATCAAACGACAGGCAAAACCTATTTGATAACGCATTGGAACAGGCTTAAAGGCAACGGATTGAGCGGAAATATGTACATTTCTGCTGATAATGAGGCATCCTGGAGCGAAATCGACAATGGACTGAATAATCAACCGATTTACGGAATCGCTCATTCCTCCGTAAATGGAAACCTGGTCGCATCTGTCATGAATGTCGACAACCCCTTAACCCCTTCAATTCCGAATAAAATCTATTTTTCCAACAACAACGGCAGTAATTGGACGCTTAACAACAGTGTTTATTTCGCGGGTAATTTGCCGCCCGTTGCCATGCTATTTAACAGCATCGCTGACACCATTTTTGCCGGACAAAAAACAAACGGAATAAGCTTTTCCGCCAACAATGGCAGCAGCTGGCAAACAATGAACATGGGCCTTTCAAACCCAAATATTACAGACCTTGAATACGGTTATCAAGGAAAATTATATGCTTGTACAGACAGCGTTGCGGGAAATGGCGGTAAAGTGTTCGTAAAAAACGGATCAAGCTGGACCAACGTGAGCATGGGTTTGCCCAATACCAGGATCAACGATCTTCATTACGATTCCGGCACCGCAACCATGTATCTGGGCACTGCCCACTTTCAATCCGGTTCGGGCAAACTGTATAAATCAGTCAACGGTGGCGCATGGACGCTGCTGGCGGGATATCCCGGCCCCGAGGTTTCTGAAATAAGCACAACAAGTGGTGGCGACCCTATTGTAAGAGTGTTTAAACAAGGAGTATGGCGCTATCAAGCAGGTGCCTGGAAGGCTGTCAATACAAACCTCAACACGCTTAAAACTTCCAGCTTGACAAGAGACAAAGCAGGCAAAATGCTGGTGACCACTGGTGCCGGGATTTGGAAATTTGACGATATGGCAAATACCTGGCACTATTTTACCAACGGAATAAGCAATTCACAAGGAAGGTCTCTGGCTTTTAGTCAGGCGGGCGATATGATTGTTGGCACCGACAATGGCATGTACAAATCGCCAGATGGAGGCAATACCTGGACACATGCCGGGTTGACGGACACCGTTATGATGTCTACGATTTTATACACGCCCGATGGTCGGATGTTTGCAGGTGATACCGACAATTCCGCCTCCAATGTTTTTACCTCGACAGACAATGGCTCGACCTGGAAAAGAAACGCAAACGGAATTGAGAGCACCCGATCTTCCGATTTTGCCTATAACAGCCAGGGAAAACTGTTTGTCGGTACAGGCTGGTCAAAACCAGTACACGCTACCACTGATGGTATCAATTGGACTGGCGCGCAGTGGTCTGCTGCCGGGTTTAGTGCCAGCACGGTGACGATCGCCATTGCCATTAATGCTGCAAATACCATATTTGTGGGCACAGAGTCGCAGGGCGTATTGCGTTCCACCAACAACGGGCTGACCTATGCTCATGTAGCATTATCCGGCGGCGATGTGACGGATATTCAAATTAGCCCGGAGCAAAATGTTTACGTCACACACGATGCCTTTTCGGGAAATGGCAATGGCGGTTTTTACCGATCATCAGACGGGGGCAATACTTGGAGCGGCAACCTGATGCCGGTGCATGGCTTGACCAACTGCATCTACATCGCCAGCAACGATAGTATTTATGTCGGTACCACCCAGGGTGTTTGGTTGAGCACCAACAAAGGGAATACCTGGGTATTGGTAAATGATGGCCTGAATGCCGGGAATTTGGTTATGCACACGCTCGAACTGGGACACGATGGATATTTGTATGCCGGAACAGCAGGCGCGGGTATTTATAGAAGCGTCAATAAAATTAAAAACGTCGTTGTTGCCCAGGTTTCGATCAGTACCAGCGCCAACCCACTTTCGGGCGGCTACACAAGTGGAGACGGCTCCTTTCTTCCAGGGGCACAAGTCAACCTGAATGCCACACCGAACAGCGGCTGGGCATTTGTAAGCTGGACAGAAAACGGCGTGGTCGTTTCCACGGATCCGTTGTACGGTTTCACAGCGATGGGCAACGCAACGTTGGTGGCGAATTTTGATCAGCTTAGCTACATGGTTTCCACCAGTTCC
>JBBRWA010000292.1:0-7180 GCA_038246345.1 Chitinophagales bacterium | reverse complement strand
GCGACATACATCTCCGTAGGATCGCTTGGGTTGACATCCACATCGGTAACCCGGCAGGAAAATATGCTGGGGCCGATATTTTCTGCGGTTATAGAAGTTAACAATGAATTGGATTTCAAGGCATTGCGCTGCTCAAATCCCGTCATCCGAAGTTCAGCAGGCGTTGGTACTGATTGGGCTGACACCAAATCAGGACTCCAAAAAAGGAACAAATTGGCAATAAATAGGGTAGAGTAGAAAAGGTGGTGTTTCTGCATTTTGAATGTAATTTTAAAAAGGTTTCAGGTTTCAGGTTTACGCGATCTGTTGTCATATTTTGAAATCGAGTTTCAATGCCACCACAGATCGCGTAAACCTGAAACCTGAAACCTTGAAACCTGAAACCTTTTAACTAAAGGCGCGATCTCCTTTCTTGTAATCAATGTTTTCGTAGCGACCAGGGTATTCTACGAAGCGTAGGGCTTGCGTGGAACCAATTTCTGAGGTAAAATAGCCCCAGAGCACAAAATCCTTGATGATGCGGAAGTAATGCTCAGGGTCTTCCTTTTTCCTGGATTTGTAGTATGCCTTTTGCTCCGCATCCAACTCAACGAGGTGATCGTTTTGAAGGTTTTTCGGGCATTTCATGAATGCTTTTCCATACCGGCCTTTGCAATCGGTATCGAGTTTGGCCAATCCTTCCATGAAACGTGCCTGGTATTTTGCATCGTAGCAGTCGCTCACCATGACGGCTATAAATTGCCCCACTTTGGCAGCTTTTGCACCAGGTGTATTGGTGGTTGGAATGATGGTTTCAGCCACTTCATTCAGCAATCGAATTTGGCCCTTTGAGAAAATACCAATGCCTTTGGCACCCAATTCCGCTTCCATCGCTTCCCAGTCGATGTTTTTTGCCAATAGGCTGTCTGCGCCGAGTAGCGTGCCGCCGATGAGCAGGGAAGAACGTTGAAGGAGTTCGCGACGATTCATATTTTTAAGTTGAAATGAATGTAGATTGAAAAGATGTTGGTTTCAATGAAGCAGGGAGTATGCTTTGTTTTCCAAAAACGCCCCATTCTCAAATTATCCCATTCTCAAATTATCAAATTAGCATTAAAGATTCCCTTTTTTCATCTCTGATACCGCATAATCCGCTGCCCTGGCCGTCAACGCCATAAATGTCAATGAAGGATTTACAGCAGAAATGGAGGTCATGCAGGAACCATCAGTTACAAACACATTGGGCACCTCATGCATTTGGTTCCATTTGTTTAACACCGACGTTTTTGGGTCATTGCCCATACGCGCCGTGCCCATTTCATGAATGGCCATGCCGGGGAAGGAGCCGTTGTCATACGTTTTTACGTTTTTTACCCCGCTGGCTTCGAGCATTTCTGCGCCATCGTTCATCATGTCAATGCGCATTTTACGCTCGTTTTCCTTGAGTTCGCAGTCTATGGACAATACATACTGTCCCCACTTGTCCTTTTTGGTTTTGTCAATGGTCACCTTGTTATCTTCGTAAGGCAACATTTCGCCAAAGCCGCCCAGACCAATGGTCCATTTGCCGGGTTCGCTGAGTTCGGCTTTTAGGTCGGCTCCGATGCTTAATTCTGCCACGTCGCGCCGCCAATCCTGACGGCTTGCCCCACCTTGATAACCAAAGCCACGGCTGTAGTCGCGTTTGTCGCCAAACAGGTTGCGGTAGCGCGGTATGTAGATGCCGTTGGCGCGGCGGCCGTAATAGTATTTGTCTTCATGTCCTTCCACGTCACCGCTGGCACCGCAGCGGAAATGGTGGTCCATGAGGTTTTTACCCAATTGGCCGCTGCTGTTGCCAATGCCGTCAGGTAGTCCGCCGAGTTCAATCGAGTTCATCAGCAGGAACGTGGAGCCTAGGGTAGAGCCGCACACAAAAATCACTTTCGCCTCATATTCAATATTTTCCAAGGTTTCAGCATCAATGACCAACACCCCTTTTGCGCGTTTTTTATTCTTGTCGTACAGTATTTGATTCACAATAGAGAAGGGGCGCAAGGTCAGGTTGCCTGTGGCGACTGCAGCCGGTAAAGTGGATGATTGGGTGCTGAAATAAGCGCCAAACGGACAGCCACGGCTGCATAAATTGCGGTATTGGCAAGAGCCGCGGCCGTTATGCTCTTGCGTGAGGTTGGCCACGCGGCCAATGATCATGCGGCGATGCTCGTATTTGGCTTTGATGCGGGCAGCAACGTCTTTTTCCACGACGTTCATTTCCATTGGTGGCAGAAATTTGCCATCCGGTAGTTGCGGCAGACCTTCCAGAGAGCCGGAAATGCCCGCAAATTGCTCTACATAATCATACCAGGGAGCCATATCATTGTAACCGATAGGCCAATCGATGCCATGTCCGTCTTTGGTATTGCTGTCAAAATCCATTTGACTCCAACGGTAGCTTTGGCGGCCCCACATCAGTGATTTGCCGCCCACGTGAAAGCCGCGATACCAATCGAAGCGCTTCACTTCTGTGTAGGGGCATTCCAGGTCGTTCACCCACCAATCGGGCTTGAATTCATTGTAGGGGTAATCGCGTTTTTGTACCGGATGGGTTTCCTTCATAGCCTCGGTGATGCGGCCCCGGTGGGGAAATTCCCAGGTTTTTTTGGCGGCGGTATCGTAATCGGTGACGTGTTTCACATCTTTGCCGCGTTCGAGCATCAACACTTTGAGGCCTTTTTCGGTCAGTTCTTTTGCGGCCCAGCCGCCGGCGATTCCGGAGCCAACTACTATGGCGTCGTATTTTTCTGGCATGTTAATGAGTATGTTAATTTGTAAGCGTTTCCGGTTACCGAGATAAGAAAAATGTTCTAAATTCATTTACCTCGTTCAGCTCTTGCTGGACAAAGCGATCAAAAAATCTGTCTCCAACTTGGCTGCGCAATGCTGAAATGCCCACGTCAATCAAGCGTATTCCTGTTCGGGTCAGGAAAATATTGTCAAAGGTCAAGCCTGGCATGTCTGACGGGCGGCGAAGATCGCGGTGTGCAAAACCAGTTTTATGGAGCTCTTCCAATGCTGACTCAAATACATCAAGCCATAGCGCTCGTTTTTCCTGTTCATAGGCCCTGAAGTCCATAGGGTACAATCGTTCCATAGACTTCCGCTTCAGTAAGTGCGACAACAGTGTTGTTGGCGCCAGACGAAAGTGTTCTTGGATAGCGTTTTTTCATGGCAGTGATTTATTTAGCTTAAACGTCACAGATGTCGATCGCCTGAGCCAAAGCACCGAGCGGGTCCTTTGACAGTGGGATAAACTCTTGCGCTACATATCCTTTATGCCCGGTTTCAACAATCGCCCGCATGATCGCCGGGTAGTACAATTCCTGACTTTCATCAATCTCGTTTCGGCCTGGTACGCCCGCTGTATGGTAATGTCCAAACCACTGGTGATGGTCGCGGATCGTGTGAATCACATCGCCCTCGTTGATTTGCATGTGGTAAATGTCATACAAAATTTTGAAATTTTCTGAACCCAGGCGTTTGCAGAGTTCAATGGTCCAAGGGGTATTGTCGGCCATGTAGTCTTTGTGGTCTACTTTGGAGTTGAACACTTCTATTTGGAGCACAACGCCGTGCTGCTCTGCCAAACCTAGAATGTTTTTCAATCCTGTTACGCAGTTTTTGAGCCCGGTTTCATTGTCCATTCCCCTTCGGTTGCCGCTGAACAAGATGAGGTTTTTATACCCGGCCTTGGCTACCATCGGGATCATTTCTGTATAGTTTTTGATGAGCTGTGGGTGGAATTTTGGATCATTCCATCCGTCCACCAGGTTTAGTTCCGCCCCGTTGCACATGGAGGAATCCAGCCCGTGCTTTTTCAAAACATCCCATTCTTTTGGGCCAATAAGGTCGATGGCTGAGATGCCAATCTGTTTGACAAAGGTGCAAAGGTCGTCGAGTGGGAACGCGCCGTAACACCATCTGCAAACGGAGTGTTTGATATTTCCCTTGCGGACAAGTGCTTTCGCGGATGCCGCAGCAAAAGTTTGTAGGGGCGCGGTGCTGAGCGCTGCTGCGCCGACGAGCATTGTTTTGAGGGCATTGCGTCGAGTAGGCATGTTCGATGTAAAAAATAGGTTTATCTAGCTTCCGCTTTTGTAGCGAAGGCTGGTCGCAAATGTATACAGGCGGAAATGTTTTTCAGAACCTAATTCATGAAAATGTCTGTTTTTTAAAAATAATCTGTGAGAAGATGGGTACATATTGCGGCATGCCAACACAAAACTTCATCATATTACTTCACAAAGATCTTTTTAGGGGGAAAATTGAAAAAGTCAAATGTTCACATTTCAGCATTTCAACACATTCTTTTCATTTTTACTAAAACTATTGACCGATGAAAGTACAAATTATGCTCCCGATTTTATTCCTGTTTGGTCTGCATTTTAATGCATCAGCCAATTGGGCAGGGATATCGGGGCCTTGCTGATTTAGTAATGTGATTAATAATTTGATAATTTGATAATTATGCGGTTTTGCCAGTCAATTCAATTGTTTTTTGGCAATACTCATTCCAGTTATTTTTCTCACACAATGGCAGAACGACCACAACGTAAAAGGCTCCGCTTTTGGCTCTTCCGATTATTAGACTAAGAGCTGCTCGCCTCTGTGGCGATGTGTCATTGTGTGAGACTTTTTTTGAGTGTATTGCCTGCGACTTTTGGCATTATCACATCTTTTTTATTCGTATTCAATAAGTTTAATTTTTAAAAAATAGAAATTCGCGAAAGCCTTGGTTCAATTCATTCTAAATTTGTTGGTAAAATTGCACCTTACCTATACTTTCGCCTAATGACAAATTTCAATAAAGTGCCTTCAGCTGTACCTGATGACCCCAGCGCAGCTGTAACAACGGTACGAACAGCCAATACCCCCGCCACTGCGGTAACACTCAGCCCCCTCCCGCCAGATTTTGATCCGGCTCAATTGCAAGGTAATATCGAAAATTACATCGGAATGTCGCAGGTGCCTACAGGTATGATTGGTCCAATCCTCGTCAATGGCCGATATGCCCAAGGAGAATTTCGGGTGCCGATGGCAACGACCGAAGGTGCCCTTGTCGCTTCTTATGCCCGGGGTGCAAAAGCTTGTACCTTGAGTGGCGGCATTACAGCGATTTGCATGGATGAAAGGGTGCAGCGCTGCCCGCTGTTTCGTTTTGAAAATTTAGTACAAGCCATTGATTTTGTGCAGTTTGTGGGGCAGCAATCCCAGTTGCTAAAAGGCCATGTACGTTCCGTTAGCCGTCACGCTGAATTGCTCGACATTGAGCCAAACATTGAAGGCAACCAGGTTATCTTGAGTTTTGAGTATAAAACCGGCGATGCTTCGGGCCAAAACATGGTGACCATTTGTACCCAGCATCTCTGCGAATGGATATTGGTAAATATGCCTGTCCCGCCACAATTTTGGTACATCGAAAGCAATTTTTCGGGCGATAAAAAAGCGGTGGTGAACGCCTTCCTCCGCACGCGCGGCAAACGGGTATCTGCTGAGGTTTTTGTGCCAAGGGAAATCGTTCAGCGTGTCCTGAAATCTACTCCAGAAGCGCTGGAACGCTATTATGAAAACGCAACCCTGGCCTCTATTCAGTCCGGCGCCATTGGCATCAACGGCCATTATGCCAATGGCTTGGCGGCTATTTTTATCGCTTGCGGTCAGGATGTAGCTTGTGTGGCAGAGGCCGCTATCGGCATCAATCGATTTGAGGTAACCCCACAAAAAGTAGGCGGCGACCTATATTTTTCGGTCACTTTGCCCAACCTGATCGTGGGCACCGTCGGCGGCGGAACCGGGCTACATACCCAATCACAATGCCTTGCTATAATGGACTGCTCCGGACCAGGAACCGCTAATAAATTCGCTGAAATATGCGCAGCAACTGTGTTAGCAGGGGAACTGTCCATCATTTCCGCCCTTGCTGAAGGGCACTTCACACAAGCCCACAAAGCCTTGGGAAGAAAGGCATAACAATCAGCCATTGAGACCAAACCACATGAACAATACATCTTTTTTTCGGCGTTTCCTTCCGTACCAAGCCGAACGATTCCCCTTTTTGGCCCATGGGCTCCTGATCGCTGCGTTCAGTTTTTCGGCCATTGCTTATTCGCGCATTTGCCGGGGCGTCAGCGGGTTTATTGATTTCCAAACGTATGGAATAGGCGTTTTTATCACGGTGACGCTTTTTTTCCTGGTGCGGATTTTTGATGAGCATAAAGATGCGGAAGACGATGCGCGATACCGCCCGGAGTTGCCCGTGCCGCGCGGCCTGGTCACACTGAATGAATTGAAGCGGGTCGGATGGCTGGTTTTTGGCCTTCAAATTATCGTTCAAGCCATTTGGCTGCCAGCCATGCTGCCTGCCTTTCTCATGGTCATGGCCTATTTGTGCCTCATGGGCAAAGAGTTTTTTGTAGCCAATTGGTTAAAAGAGCGTCAATTCTGGTATGTAACCTCCCACATGTTCATCATTCCTTTGGTGGATGTGTACGCATCTGGCCTTGATTGGCATTTGGCGGGCGTTTTCCCATCAAAAGGATTGCTATTCTTTTTTGCGGTATCTTATTTCAACGGTATTGTACTGGAAGTTGGCCGTAAAATAAAGGCACCGGAGCAGGAATCGGAGGGCGTGCTGAGCTATACTGCGCAACTAGGGACGAAACGCGCCGTGTGGTTGTGGATTGGCGTTTTAGCGCTGACGCTGGGCTTGGCGGTTGTAGCAGCCCGGTATGCTGGATTTGGGCAGGGAACCCTGGTTTTCTTGTTGGCTATCTTTGGGCTGTGTACTGCAATTGCAGGATTGTTTCTAGGAAGCCAAACCCCCAAACGCGCCAAATATATCGAATATGCCGCCGCTTTTTGGACCATCTCCATGTACTTGTCCTTGGGTGGGGTGCCGATGTTGAAGGCGCTTTTTAGCTAAATTGTTTACACACGACACCACCCCGCTTAATCAAAAAAAAGTCTCACACAACGCCACAAAGGCGGGCTGATCTTGGTCTAATAATTAGAAGAGCCAAAAGCGGAGCCTTTTGCGTAGTGGCGTGGTGAAAAAAAAATAAAAACACCAGAATGCCAAACCTGGAACTATGAAAAACATTCAAATTCTAAGCCATCCTTTTTCCGAAAACATGCACCGATTGGGCGGCAAAGCGAGCAACCT
>JBBRWA010000291.1:0-7222 GCA_038246345.1 Chitinophagales bacterium | reverse complement strand
GAGTTGCAGCAAATCTCCTTAAAAGACGCCGCGGTGTACCTGCACCGGAAAGACAGTGTGTATAATTTTGATTTTGTGGCACGGGCATTTTCCAATCCCGACAAACCCGCCTCCACAGATACCCTTGGCAGCCCCTGGAAATTACAAGTGGACTTGACCAAAATCCGACTTGAACAGGTGAAATTTCTGCTGAAAGACGAGGATGCCGCCAGTACGACAAGCGCCCATGTAGGATCGATGAAAACCGTGCTGGTAAAAGCTGATATCGACAATATGCTCTTTGAGTTGGATGACCTCCAACTTTTCGATTCCGACTTTAGAATTATAGAACAAAAGGAATCGATACCAAGTGGCAAACCCTCGCCTTCTTTTGGGTTCGTACTGACAAACAGCGAGATCGCGCGCACCCATGTTGTCTATTCCACAACTACACTGGGTGTAACGGCAACCCTGGAAAAATCGACACTGGGCAATTTCCAACTTCAATCTGCGGGCAATAGTATGACGATCAACGCTAAGGACGTCCATTTGGAAAATAGCGCCGTGGCATATCGCGACCCGGAATCAACAGCAACGCCCGGGCATTTCAATGCCGGCGACATAGGCTTGACCCAATTGAATGCCAACCTGCCCGAATTTTTATTTCAAAACGATACCATCATTGTGCAGGCTGAATCCGCGACAGGCACAGACAAAAGTGGCCTGCGCATCCACTCCTTGAGCACCAGCGCGCACATAACGCCTGAAACCATTCAACTCAAGGATGTGGCTGCGCACTTGAACCAAACCCAAATAAACGGTGATATACTGCTCCGAAAAACGAGCGAAGCAACATTTGGCTACATGCAAGTGCAATTGCGGCAGGCAAAAGGAGTGGTCAGCGACCTGGTTGTACTGCTCCCCCCTTCTGAGAACACGGCACTGGCGCAACTGGGCGATATGCCTTACGAAGCATCCGGCGAACTGAGCGGTTGGCTGGAAAACCTGCAAACCAAACATATACAATTCCGGGCCGGCACTGGCACCCGTGCCGACTTCGATGGTTCGATGCAAAACTTGACCGAACCGAGCGAACTGGGCATGGACTTGACCATCAGCCGTCTTGAAACCAACCGCGCCGACCTTGTCCGATTTATGTCCATGGGCGATGCGCCTGTTGACAGCATATTGGCCCAACCATTACCCGCCTACCTTAGGGCATCTGGCACCCTCAACGGCAATATGGCCCGCTTGGAATTGAACATGGGCGGTGAGGTAGGCGACCTGCAAACCGGTTCGGTCTTTGCCCCGGTGACAGGGCCTGCCTTGCAATTTAGCCTAAGTGGCAGCTTGACCGATGCCAACGATGTTGATAAACTCGGCATGGATCTTCAAATTAAACGCCTCGAAGCACCTAAAAACTTTTTTGCTTTTCTGGAGCCGCAGGGCATACACCTACCCGACATGCTGGAAGCCAGCGGGACTTTAAAGGGTACCTTGTCTGCCTTGGAAACCGACCTGCAATTCAACGCCTTGCGCGGCGGCGCAAACAGCACGCTGGCCTTCAAAGGCTTGTTGAAAAACGTGCGCACGCCGGATCAACTGGGCTTCGATGTTGGTTTTGATGCCTCGCTGGCCCGGCGCGAAATATCGGGCTACGTGCCGGATTCGGTGCTTGGCCCCTTGCTGCACCTGCCCGACTTTGTGCAGCTGAAAGGCAAAGCCCGCGGCACCGTGAAAAATGCCGCTGGCGATGTACAAATCGGCTTGGGTAATTGGGGCCGCATTCTGCTAGACGGAACGCTGCGCGACAGTAGCTATGACGTGAATATTGCTGCGCAGAACATCCGCGTCAGCCAATTAGCCGTTGATACCACCCTGCGCCCACTCAAAACAATTGGATTTACAGGCCAGCTCCATGGTACTGGTTTTCAATTTGGCGAAACTGCAAACCTCCAATTTGCCGGAAAAGTTGACTCGCTGATCTGGGAAAATATCATCTTGCGCGACATTGTATTGAACGCGGATGTTACGGGGAAACAATTCACCGGCGCGCTCCAATCGCCGGATAAGCGGGCGGCCATTACCGCAAAGGTGTCGGGCGACTTCAGCAAGGATTGGCCGCTGCTGGAAACTGACATTGCGCTGAATTGCCTGGAATTGTTTCCTTTCGGTTGGGCCAAGCGCCCGACTACCCTTTGCATGCACCTCATTTCCCGGTCTGAAGGAATCTCTCTGGATTCAATTAAGGCTCATCTTACCCTGCAGGACCTTGATTTGCAGTATGACAGCGTACACATTCACCCAGGCGATATGACCTTTGATGTACAGCTGCACAATCGTCAGAACCAGCTTCAAATTACATCTGATTGGCTGAAAGGAGAAATCAAAGGTTATTTTTCACTGGAAGATTTGCCCACCACCATTTCCAACATTGTCGAACAATACTTTGTGGTGGATCGCAGCACGTACGTCCCCAGGCTTGGCACAGATTCCCTCACCGTTACGATTGACTTATTGAATACCGATGTGCTGGTTTCGGGTTTGATTCCCGGCCTTTCCAAAATGGGTCCGGTACACCTGGAAGGATCCATGATTGCACCGCGCAATTATTTCAACTTAATCGTGCATGCGCCGCACATCGTGTACCAGGATTGGGATGTGGATTCGCTGAATGTTCGGGCTTATGCAGGCGATTCTGCGGCGCTGTTTGTATTGACGACGCCCTCCGTGAAAAGGGGTGATCAAGACTTTTTTGAAAATGGGGTATTGAACGGAAGATTTGTGGCCAATACCGGCACGGTCTCCTTCAAAGCCAGCAATGATGAAGGCCGCGAACGGTTTTTGGTCGCGCTGGAGGCAAGCATGAACAACGACACCAAAGAAACGATCTTCAAATTTAACCCACGCCAATTAATCGATTTCAAAGAATGGACGGTAAATTCCGACAACCAGGTACGCTTCACACCAACGGGGATCCAGGTTGAAAATTTTATACTGGAAGGAAACGGCCAATCCGTTCGAGTTGAAGGTGCTACTTCAAATTTGGCAGGCAACAAAACCGGATTGGATTTTGCGGTCGATGTTGAACGCTTGAATTACAGCAATTTCGACTTGTTTTTTGCCAGCCTGTTGCGCGATCTGGAGGGATGGGGAGAAGCCCATTTGACCCTGAAAGGCAATACCGACGACCTGAAAATCAGGGGTTCGATGCAGCTGCACGAGACTGCTTTCACCCTGCTGCTGACAAATGTTCACTATAAATTAAGTGAAACACCCCTTGTATTCACCGAAACCGGCATCGCGGTGAAAGACCTGACCCTGACCGATCCTTATGGCAAAAACCTGGAAATAAACGGCAAATTGTCTACTACAAATTGGACTGACATTGAATCCAACCTTACCCTGCACGCGGATCGCTGGCAGGTGATGAATTCTACCAAAAAACAGAATTCTGAGTATTATGGCGAGCTGTTTGTCTCATTAGACGGCACCCTACGCGGCCCTATAAGCCAACCTGACCTGAAAGTCTCGGTGCGCACGGCCAAAGAGTCGAACTTTACGTACGTGTATGATGTGGCCACCCGGGCTTTGGAGCACGAAGGCGTTGTGGTGTTTTTAGCACCAGCCCGCCAATACGTGCAAGCGCCTTCGGACGAAGCACCGATACAAAAACAACCTTATACCCTCAGCGCTTCCATCGAAATTGATTCCAACCTTGTCGTGAACAGTGTAATCAATCCGGTTACCGGCGACGATTTCAGGGGGAGGGCCAGCGGCAAACTACAGCTCGACATTCTGTCCAACGGCACCATGACCTTGGCCGGACGGGTGGAGCTGGTGCGCGGGGTCTATAATTATTCGTACCAATCGGTCGTCAAGCGCAGTTTTGAAGTAAGCAACGGCAGTTCCATCACCTGGACAGGCGACATAGGGTCTCCGGTTCTGGACTTGAAAGCGCATTACCGGTTCAAGACTTCCCCCTATCCACTGGTTGTCAACCAATTGTCTTCTGCATCTGCGGAAGAAACGGCGCGCTACAGAAAGCCACAAGTATTCATTTTACAAACTTCGGTAGAAGGTTCAGTAATGCAGCCCAATGTTGGTTTTCAATTTATCTATCCTTCGGAGGAAAAACAAAACGGCCTCGGCACCAATTTCGGCAACCAGCAGGCAAGTTTGGTGGAAAACGCCTTGAATACCGTAAACCAGGATAAAAACCTGTTGTCTCGACAAGTCTTCGGGGTATTGATGCTCCGCAATTTCATCGGCGAATCGGCTGGCAGCATTTCTAGTAACGTCGCAAATCCCCTGGAATCGGGCCTGAGCAGTTTCCTAACGGGACAGCTCAATGCCCTGGCCGACCAGTACCTTACCTGGATTGACATTGATTTGTCTACTGGCGATGGTAGGCCCAACTCGGGTGCATCATCCGCTGATGACGGTACCAATTACCAGTTACAATTACAAAAATCTTTTTTTGAGGACAGGCTTACCTTCCGGATATCGGGCGGCACCACGGTCGGCGGCAGCGGTAGCGAATCGGCACAAAGTTCATTGGAAAATGCCTCGGTGGAATATGCCTTAACCCCAACGGGGGAATGGAAAGTATCGGTTTTTTCAGAAAGGGGTTTTGAGCTGCTCAATGCTTCTTCGGCGAACCTTCGAAATTCAGGGGCAGGATTGATCTTTGCCAAGGAATTTGGCAAGAAATAAACACGGTATGAAAACACGGTTTTTCTTTTTGGCAATTGCTATTATCGCCCTCAGCCTGGGATCAGGTTGCACGGGTACTGGCAGGCTTACCGATGGTGAGCGGCTGTACACAGGCGCAAAAATCAAGATCAGCAAGCTGAATAAAAATTGGGATACCAAAATTTTGAAAGCTGACCTGAAAAACGCCGTGATCCTGCCCCGCCCGAACAAAAAAATTCTCTGGATGCGGCCCCGGCTGGTGTTGCACTATATGTTTAAAAACAGTCGCGAAAACAGCATTGGCACCTTTATCGCCAATCGGATGGGGCAAGCGCCCGTGCTGTACGAGCCCAAAACCGCAGCCCGCCAGCGGGAATTGTTGGAAGAGCGCGCCGGGAATGACGGGTATTTTAAGGTGCGCATTGAATCGAAAGAAAAACTGGGCAAACGCAAAGCGAAAATCATCCACCATGTTTTGGTTCAGGCGCCCCGGAAAAAAATAGGCACCGTGACCTTTCCGGCCGATTCCAGCGTGTTGTCGCGCCGCATCGCTGCCATGCGTCCCCAATCGCTCGTCAACCCGAGCGCGTTCTACCACCTGGAAGAGCTCATCGCAGAGCGCAGTCGGCTGTCTGACACCTTGCGCAACCACGGTTGGTATTATTTTTCCCCCGACAACCTGCTTTTTCAAGCCGACACTTTTCAAGCCTCCGGCGATGTGGATCTTAGACTTCGGATAAAAAAAGAAACGGGTGCCCGCGAACGGCAGCAGTACCGAATTGCCAGTGTCACCGTTTATCCGGATTACGACCTAGCCAAACAAACCGGCGCCAAACAGGAGCCAACCGATACCCTGCGCTTCAATTGCCTTACCTACGTTTACCACCATTTATATACCAAAACTTCCGTCCTGAACCGGCAAATTTTGCTGGAATGCGGCAAGTATTATGCAAACAAATCCTACCAAGCGACCATTTTCAGGCTGCTGAACCTGAATATCTACAAATTCATCAACATCCGCTTTGATGTGTCGCCGCTATCCGATACGCTACTCGACGCGCATGTTTACCTTACCCCATTCCGCCCCGAACGGATAGAAGGAAACTTGTCCGGGGTATTTTCCACGGGCTTCTACGCCGGCGGGCGCACGGGGATCGCTTACACCAACCGCAATACCTTTGGTGGCGCCGAAGCACTGCGCATTTCCCTCAATGGTGCCTACTTGCGCACCAATAAAGACAATTTTGATTTCAAGGACTTCATCGTCAGCGATGCTTCGGCGCGGTTGACGCTCCCCCGCTTGCTGTTCTTGAAAACAAGGAACGAACAATCATTCAGCAGCACCCAATTCAACGTGCGGCACGAGTCCAACTGGTTTAAATACGATTTGCCCGAATTGGGTCTATTCCGCCTGAGTTTCCAGCGCTTACAGGGAGAAGCAGGGTATTTATGGCGAAAAAACAGCCGGAGCACTGTTGTGCACGAATTCAATCCTTTGAACCTGGGCACACAATTTTCGACTGTAAACAATGCCACCATCCGCCAAAAGTTGATTGAGGGGATACCCGCAGATACAACCGGCACCCTGCGGTCGTTGCTCACTTTCCTGGAGTTCAAGCCCAATTACACCTTTACCGTCGACCAGCGCATGGAACCCGCCATGCGGCTCACGCGGTACTTCCGCCTGCATTTCGCCGGACAAGCCAGTGGCTACACGAAGAACAAATACCTGCCAGCTGACTTTAAACTGGCCAGCCCGCTCAACTTATTTGTGGAGACGGACTACCGCCAATACCAAAAAACGCATGGGCGCAATGTTTTGGCAGCGCGCCTGGCTGTAGGAGCTGGCATACCCCTGCGTGCCAATGGCAACATTGCTCTTTTGGACCGCTATGTTATTGGCGGGGCATCGAGTGTGCGGGCATTTGCGCCGCGCACGGTTGGCCCGGGCGCAACGTCTCGCGACAACAGTTCCAGCGCACTCACCGTGGGCAACTACACGGGCAATATTTTAGTAGAAAGCAGTATTGAATACCGGATGCCCCTGGGTCGCTACCCGGAATTGGCCATTTTTATGGATGCGGGAAATATTTGGCTCAGCTCCGGTGACGATGCCACGGCAGCTTCTCAGTTTCGGGTGCGCAGTTTTTACCGCGAACTGGCCCTTGGTACGGGCCTCGGCTTGCGGGTCAACCTGGGCTTTTTCATCGTGCGGCTCGATGTCGCGTTCCCGCTTTCGAAGCCCTTCCTACCTGTTGGGGAGCGCTGGGTGGGCAATGACCTGCATTTTGGCAGGGGCAGTTGGCGGAAGGAGAATTTGAATTGGAACTTTTCGTTTGGGTATCCTTTTTAGGGGGGCTCATAGGGAGCAGGGCGCTTGGGTGGCTCTTTTTCGGTGATATCAGTACGCATGATCTCTTAGTTATTCTCCTCATAATAACATTGGTGGTACCCACTTCTATACCATCTATAAAGGAACTATCGAACAGGGCATACGCCTTTGTTTTGCTTTTTCCGTCTATGCTTGCGTCACTGTAGGTAAACCATT
>JBBRWA010000290.1:0-7238 GCA_038246345.1 Chitinophagales bacterium | reverse complement strand
CGATACCCTGGGCATTGACGATCCCAATCCACCAGAGCCGCTACCGGAATTGTTGAAGTTTACCATTTACCCCAATCCGGTCAACAGGGAATTGAAAATATTTAACCCTCTTTGCGACGAAAGCAGCATCTCCGTATTTAATATGCTCGGGCAGCAAATCCTGAAAGACAAAATGATCATCGGTAAGGAAGTTGTAAGGCTGGATGTGTCCGCTTGGGCTGCTGGGACGTATGTTTTTGTGACAAATGTTGGGGATGGGAAGCCGATTGTTCAGAAAGTTGTGGTGGCACATTAAAACCAGCGGTACAAAGAAATGGAGTCAGGATGTGGCACTAGCATGTTTTTCAATTACAGCCCCGTCTCCACCAAATACCGCTCCGCATCCAGCGCCGCCATACAACCTGTACCCGCCGCCGTCACCGCCTGCCGATAAATCTTGTCCTGCGCATCGCCGGAAGCAAAAACCCCGGAAATATTGGTCAGTGTGCGACCCGGCTGGGCAATGATGTAGCCACTGTCGTCGAGGGTCAACCAGTCTTTAAAAATCTCCGTATTGGGTTTGTGGCCAATGGCGACAAAGAATCCGGTGATGTCCAGCGTACTGACTTCCTGGGTTTTATTGTTGCGGATGCGCACGCCCGTCACGCCTTCGACGCCGAGTACTTCCTCGGGAGAGGTGTTCCAGTGAACAATCAGGTTGGGTGTGTTGAGCACGCGTTCCTGCATGATTTTGGAGGCGCGCATTTCATCGCGGCGCACCAGCAGGTGTACTTCCGAGCATATTTTTGCCAGGTAGGTGCTTTCCTCTGCTGCGGTATCGCCGCCGCCGACAATGGCGACTTTTTGCTTGCGGAAGAAAAATCCATCGCAGACTGCGCAGGCGGAAACACCTTTGTTTTCCAGCTCGTGTTCGCCAGGTATGCCCAGCCATTTGGCGGCAGCGCCCGTAGAAATGATGACGGATGAGGCATGTATTTCATGGCCGCTTTCCGCCCAAACCTTGTGAATTGGGCCTGAGAAATCCACTTTCACGATCATTTCATTGCGAACCACTGTATCGAAGCGCTCGGCTTGCTTGCGGAAATCTTCCATCATCTCCGGGCCATTTTTGCCATCGGGATAGCCGGGGTAGTTTTCCACGTCATTGGTGATGATCAATTGGCCGCCAGGTTGTGGGCCAGTGTAAAGTACCGGATTAAGACCGGCACGGGCTGCATAAATGGCCGCGGTGTAACCCGCAGGGCCTGAGCCAATAATGAGACATTTTACTTTTTCCATAATCGTTGCAAAAGTAAGACAGCGATGGGGTTAGAATGTTTGGTGTGGAAAAATTATTAGTAGAATTTAGTGAAAATTGTCGAGGCGCGGACTTCTGCGTAAAAACCTCGTAGGTCTAAAACCTCTGAACCCTCCTCAAAAAAACAAAGTTTTTTTGAGGAGGGTTCAGAGGTTTTAGACCTACGAGGTTTCTCATTTACGACTCAAAGTCAATCTCCGTATTATCCCCAATATTCAGGCTCAGGTGCATACCCCGAATACGGGCATCGCTTCCAATAACAGAGTGCTTCAGCACCACTTCCTCCAGCGCCGCAAAACTGCCCACGATGCTGTCCTGAACGATGCTGCGCTGAATACTGGCATTCTCGCCAATGGTTACGTGCGGCCCGATGATGCTGTTGCTGATTTTGCAATTGGTACCCACGGCAACCGGGTGGATGAAAATGGTGTTTTCAAAATTCGGAAGCGCTTGCTCGTGTCCAGTTTTGCGCACGCGCTGGTCGAGCAGCATGGCATTGGTTTCGAGCAACACGTCCTTTCTGCCGCAATCAAACCAGTTACTTACCGTAAAAGCCTGAAAATGCGTGCCTTGTTCCACCATGTATTGCAGGGCATCGGTCAATTGGAACTCTCCGACGGTACGAATATCGTTTTTTATCAGTTGGTCAATGGCGCGCAACAGGGCAGGCACTTCCATCACCTTGTACAATCCTACAATGGCCATGTTCGATTTGGGGATACGCGGTTTTTCAACCAGCCGAATCACTTTTTCATCTTCGCCAAATTCTGCCACCCCAAACTCTCGCGGATCCGACACCTTTTTTACTCCAATGCAGGAATGCTCGCAATCAAGCATCTGATTCAGGTCCACGTCAAAAATGGTATCGCCAAATGCAATAAAAATTTCGTCTTCATCTTCAATCGCCTCCCGTGCGGTGGCAATGGCGTGTGCAGAGCCTAGGCGGTGCTCCTGGTACACAAATTCAATCGTCAAATCAGGGTAAGTCTCTTCAATAAAATCGCGAATTTTTTCTCCCAAATACCCCAAAACGAACACAAAATCTTTCAAGCCAGCTTCTTGCAACTTGTCGATGATGAAACAAATAATGGGCTTCCCAGCCACGGGAATCAAGGGCTTGGGCTGGGTGTAGGTATGGGGGCGAAGGCGCATGCCTGCCCCTGCAACGGGGATAATGACTTTCATGGTTTTGCAAAGATAGGTTAGGAGTGATGAGTTATGAGTTATGAGTGATGAGTTTTTTCAGCCCGGGCGCTATGTATTGGCTTCGCGGCAATGTTCGGTAGCGCAGCATTTATGCCGCGCTACCGAATATATCTCGAACTTTTTGGGGCTATAGGGAACAAAAGCCGGGACTATTCGTTTTTTTGCAACCCCTAATGCCCAACACACTCATACCATAAATCGAAATACCATGTCTGCTGCCCTTGCCACTGCTACCAAAGAACTTGAACTGAACGGCTTCCTCGACCTTGAAGTTGACCCGACCCTCGACCTTGTTGCCGCAATAAATCGCTTGAAAAAGGAGAAAAACGCCGTCATTCTGGCGCATTACTACCAGGAGTCTGAAATTCAGGACGTGGCGGATTATATCGGCGATTCTCTGGGATTGTCGCAGCAGGCAGCCAAAACAGAGGCAGATATTATTGTTTTTGCGGGCGTGCATTTCATGGCCGAGACGGCAAAAATGCTCTGTCCCCAGAAAAAAGTGCTGCTGCCCGACCTGAAAGCAGGCTGCTCCCTGGCCGATTCTTGTCCGCCGCATTTGTTCCGAAAGTTCAAGGAAAAATACCCCGACCACGTGGTGGTGAGCTACATCAACTGCACCGCAGAACTCAAAACGCTCACCGACATCTGCTGCACCAGCACCAATGCCGTGCAGATCATCGAAAGCATCCCGAAAGACAAAAAAATAATATTTGCGCCCGACAAAAACCTGGGCGCTTATCTGGAGAAAAAGACAGGCCGTGACATGATTCTTTGGAATGGTGCTTGTATGGTACACGAGATTTTCAGCCACGAGCGCATTGTAAAATTGAAAAACCGGCACCCAAACGCCAAATTCATCGCTCATCCCGAATGCGAAGCCCATATCCTCGACATGGCCGACTTTATCGGCAGCACAACCGGACTGCTGAAGTTCACCATCAATGACCCGGCAACAGAATTCATTGTAGCCACCGAGGCTGGTATTTTGCACCAAATGCAGAAATCAAGCCCGAACAAAACCTTCATCCCGGCACCGCCCAACAACAACTGCGCTTGCAACGATTGTCCGCACATGAAGCGCAATACCATGGAGAAATTGTACCTCTGCATGAAGTATGAGTTGCCGGAAATTATTTTGCCTGATTGGGTGATTGAGCAGGGAGTGGCGAGTATTGATCGGATGTTGGAAGTGTCAGCGAAAGCTGGGCTTGGGGGGTAAAAAGGCTTTCTTCAAATTACCTTTTGACCATGGATACCGCTAAAAACAAAACAAAGTACACAGAAGAGGCCATCCAAGATATACTTGAGCGCTTTCACCGAATAAACGAACTTCTTCGAACCCATGAGGAGTTGGCAGGGGAGGACAACCTGTCTTTAAAGAGTTGGAAAAAAATGAAAAAGCAACTAAACATGCAGGTTGCCGGGTTACTCAGTGATCCTAACCTTATTGTTTCGGTAAAGGCGAAACTATAACCCTAATTACATAAGCACTACAATCGAATCCCGGTTTATTTCGACTACGTCATTATGTTTCAAATTCTAGACAAGCCAAAATATCAGCATCTTCAACACCTGGATAATCAGCTATGATCTCGCTATGAGTCATATCAGATAAAAGAAGTTCTAGTGCCGCGTCCGCCAGTTGGCGTATGAATGTGCGAAGGCAGATTTTTCACTCATTAAGGCGCGATACCCTCCTTCGCCAAGGCTATGGCGGGTAAAAGGGCGAAATGCGGGACATTTTAACCGACGAACAACGAAATTGAGCGGAAAATATGGCCGTTAACCTATATGTTACTTGGTATTCGCGCCACTAGGTTACTCAGTGATCCCAACCTTATTGTTTCGGTAAAAGCAAGATAAATACCTAATTACATAAGCACTACAATCGAATCCCGGCTAATTTCGAGTACATCATTATGCTGCAAATTCCAGGCAAGCCAAAATATCAGCATCTTCAACAGCTGGATAATCAGCGATGATCTCGCTATGGGTCATACCAGAGGAGAGCAGTTCTAAGATGGTGGTCACCACTAACCTTGATCCCCTATTGTTGGCTAGCCGTTGCAAACTTCCGGGTCAATTGTGATACGTTCTTGTATCGTGGTCATTGTATTTCTTTTGTACAAAGGCAATGCTAAACGGTTAATACATCTGCTCTAATCATTCCGGAGGAAAGATACAAAGGATGTCATCACCCCTCTCTCCCAAGCTTCTCTCCAAGTTGTTTCTTCAACGCCAGCATCTCATCCCGCAACTGCGCTGCCGTTATAAAATCCAGCTCCTTTGCTGCTGCTTTCATGCGCTTTTCCGTTTCGGCGATCATTTTTTCTACTTGCGCATGGGAGGCGTACGCCAATATCGGCTCGGCAGCCAGGTTGATCTCCTCATTTTCAACGTAGTATTTGGGCGCGGCAACATCCCGTATGTCGAGGATGCTGCGGGTCGCCATGATTTGCTCCTTGGTTTTAGTGACCGTGGTCGGGGTGATACCATGCTCCTCGTTGTAGGCCATTTGTTTGGCGCGGCGGCGATTGGTTTCGTCGATGGTGTTGCGCATCGAAGCGGTGATTTTATCGGCGTAAAAAATGACGATACCGTTGGAGTTACGGGCCGCCCGTCCTGCCGTTTGAGTTAGCGAGCGGGCGTTGCGCAGAAAGCCCTCTTTGTCCGCATCGAGGATGGCCACCAGTGATACTTCGGGCAAGTCCAGGCCCTCCCGGAGCAGGTTCACGCCGATCAACACATCAAACTCGCCGAGGCGGAGGTCGCGGAGGATTTCCACGCGCTCCAGGGTCTCCACTTCCGAGTGGATGTAGCGGCAGCGCACGCCGACATTGGCAAAGTAAGTCGCCAGTTCTTCGGCCATTCTTTTGGTGAGGGTGGTCACCAGCGAGCGCTCATCAATTTCACTGCGTTTGGTGATTTCTTCCAGCAGGTCGTCGATCTGGTTCAGCGAAGGCCGCACTTCGATGGGTGGATCGAGCAAGCCCGTGGGGCGCACCAGTTGTTCCACGACCACGCCTTCCGTTTTTTCCAACTCGTAATCGGCGGGGGTGGCGCTCACAAAGATCACTTGGTTGATCATACCCTCGAACTCGTCGAAACTGAGGGGGCGATTGTCCATGGCGGAGGGCAGGCGGAAACCCCAATTCACCAGCGATTGCTTCCGCGCCCGGTCGCCGCCCCACATGCCGCGCACCTGCGGGATGGTGGCGTGGCTTTCGTCAATAATCATCAAAAAATCGTCGGGGAAATAATCGAGCAGGCAGAACGGGCGGGTGCCTGGCTCGCGGCGGTCGAAAAAGCGGGAGTAGTTTTCAATGCCGGAGCAATAGCCCAATTCCCGGATCATTTCCAAGTCGAATGCCGTGCGCTCCGAAATGCGCCGGGCTTCCAGCAAACGGCCTTCACGGACAAAAAACTTCTCCTGTGCCTGGGATTCTTCCTTAATTTCGTCAATAACCTGGTTTATGCGTTCTTTCGGTGCCACATACAGATTGGCTGGGAAAACCGCCGATACCTGCACCACTTCTACCCGTTTGCCTGTATCAATGTCGATGGTTTCGATGCTTTCGATTTCATCGCCCCAAAAAACGATGCGCAGCCCACTATCGGCATAGGGCAGGTTCACGTCCACGGTGTCGCCACGCACGCGGAAGGTGCCGCGCACGAAGTCGGTTTCGGTGCGGGAATACAGGCTATTCGTCAGGGAGTACAAAAAATCCGTCTTGTTCATCTTCGCCCCTTTCTCCAGGCGGATGATCCCGGTTTTGTAATCGTCGGGATTGCCCATGCCGTAGATGCAGGAAACCGAGGCGACGATGATGATATCGCGGCGGCCAGAGAGCAGCGTCGAAGTGGCTTTCAGCCGCAGCTTGTCTACCAACTCGTTGATTTGCAGGTCTTTTTCAATGTAGGTATCCGACACCGACATATAGGCTTCGGGCTGGTAGTAGTCGTAATAGCTTACGAAATACTCTACAGCATTGTCGGGAAAAAAAGTCTGAAACTCGCCGTAGAGCTGGGCAGTCAGGGTTTTGTTGTGGGTAAGCACGAGGGTTGGCCGGTTCAGTTGCGCGATGACATTGGCCATCGTGAAAGTTTTGCCGGAGCCGGTCACGCCCAGCAGCACCTGGGCTTGGTCGCCGTTTTTTATACCGCCCACGAGCTGGGTAATGGCTTGTGGTTGGTCGCCGGTGGGGACGTAGTGGGATGTGATTTTGAAGTCCATAATGGGGGGCAAAGGTAGGGGATTGGGGCAATATTTTTGTTAAAAATGTTTTGAAAAGACCGCTGTTTTAAAACAAAAAATAGTGAGTCTTCATGGCCAATCACGCCATCCAATGAGCCTGCCATCAGAAGTCTTGAAAGATTGTTCGCCACCGTACACCACCGCGCATTGCTCAGGTTTTGTGTAAATCCGCAATCGAATTGCGGATTTACACAAAAAAACTAAAATGGATCAATAAAATAGCATCTGATATTGTTGTCCTTTAATACATCAATGCAGCACCACCACCTTCAAACAAACCCCATCCACCACCATAAAATGCAGCCCTGAAACAAGATCAAGCGCGTTGATTTCCAGCGCAGTGTTCCCTCGTTCTAAATCGCTGGCTTTGATTTTCCGCCCATACAGAGCAGCGGAATGCACAGCGCGCACATCTACTTGAAAAAACAGTTACTTTGTAACGGATTTTCTCGCCGGATCAAAAACTTACCTAAGATG
>JBBRWA010000289.1:0-7241 GCA_038246345.1 Chitinophagales bacterium | reverse complement strand
TTTTTTCAAAAATGCCCGCATCCAGCTGCAAGCCGTGCCTGCCCCCGGCTACCGCTTCGTGGCTTGGCAGGGGCTGAACAGCACGGACGAAAACACTTCGCTCAGCCCCGTTGGCGACACCGCTTTCGCCGCCGTTTTTGCGCCGCTGGCAAATATCAGCATCATCCCATCCGTCATTCCGGCGGATACCACGCTGGCAGCAGCAGCCTCGCCGTGGTACGGCTTCGAGGACGTGACGGTGCTGCCCGGTGCCCGCCTGACCGTAGAAGCCGGGGCAACGCTCCTGCTGACAGACGGCGTTTGCCTCGACGTGAAGGGCGGACTGCACCTGAACGGCTCGCCCGACCAGCACATCAGCATACGACCCGACCCCTCCCCCGCGGCACGACGCTCGTTTTACGGGCAATCGGGCTACTGGGGCAGCATTTTGGCCGACGAGCCGACGGACAGCCTCATCGTCTACTTCGCCGACCTGCGGGGCGGCAGTTTCGGGCGGGACAGGCGCCGCCATTTTTCCACCATTTCCGCTTACGATTGCCCGCTGGTGGTGGCGTACTCCACCATTGCCGAAGGCAAAGCGCCCCTCATCGCAAGGGGCGGCGGTGCCCACATCAGCCATTCGGAGTTCCACACTTTCGGGAGCGTCAACGGCTTCATCAGCCTCTACGACATGGACAGTCCGCTCATCGAGCATTGCGTTTTCAGGGGCAACCATGCTATCAATACTGACGCCATTGACATCAAGGGCATCACCAACGGCATTGTGCGGCACAACAAAGTCTATGGCTTCCTCGGCTCCAACTGCGACGGTATTGACCTCGGCATTCATTCGCAAAATATCCTCTTGGAGCACAACATCATCCACGATTGCTCGGACAAGGGCATTTCCATTGGTTCGCAGTCCAGTGCGCTCGTCCGCCGCAACGTGATTTACGACTGCGACCTCGGTGTGGCGGTAAAGGACAGCCTCGCCGTCGCCTATATTGATCAAAACACCTTCTATGGCAACCGCCAAGCGGTGGCTTGTTATGAAAAAAGTGCGCTCCGGGGGGGCGGTAAAGCCTACGTGAAAAACTCGATTTTGTCCGCCTCTACCGAGTCGAGCATTTTTTTTGATGCAAAATCCGAGGTGCAGGTCAGTTATTCGCTGTCCGACCGGGAGCCGCTGCCCGGCACGGGCAACCTACACGGCGCCCCTGAACTGGTACATCCTGCCACCGGCAATTTCGAGCTGGCCGCCAATTCGCCCTGCATTGACGCTGGCGACCCCTTCTCGCCAAAGGACCCCGACGGCAGTCCCGCCGACATGGGCGCCTACTATACGCACACGGGCGGCTACGGGCTGACCTTACACATCAACGAGTTCAATTACCACCCACCGTTCAATTACGCCAGTGGCGACTGGCTGGAACTGCACAACAGCACCGACGAAGCCATTGTGTTAACAGGCTGGCGCATGGCGCACGGGCTGCACGCGTTTGTTTTTGGTAAAAATGCGGTGGTCGCTCCGGGCGGCTACCTTGTGGTTTGCCAAGACAGTTTGCTGTTCAAAACTTTTCACCCGGATGCGGGCGCCATTGTTGGGGATTTTCATTTCGACTTGAACAACAAACTTGGAAAAATTGCCCTGAACGAACCATCGGGCAGGCTCGTCCACAGCGTCCGCTATGCCGACTACCGCCCATGGCCGCCGATTGCCGACGGGCAGGGGGCGACCGTTGAGCTCGCGCAAGGCAAAGAGGGCAACTTGCCCACCGATTGGCGGGAAAGCCATGTATTGCTTGGTACGCCTGGTCGGCCGAACAGTTTCCCGCACGATGTTTCGAGCCTGTTTGTCAATGAAATACTCGCCTCGAACACCCAAACACTGCCCGACGAGCATGGGGAGTACGACGACTGGTTCGAATTGTACAATGCTTCCGATGACTCGCTGAACATCGGCGGGCTGTGCTTCACCGACGACCCCGGGCAGCCGTTCAAATGGCAGGTGCCCCTTCATTTTCCTGAACGGACGACCCTCCCGCCGCACGGCTTTCTCCTGCTTTGGGCGGATGGCCAACCGGAACAGGGACTTCTTCATGCGGATTTCAAGCTGAGTGCCGGGGGCGAAATGGTGGCGATTTTTCAACGAGAAAACGAAGGCTACGCCGAGCGGGAGCGCCTCGCTTTTGGACCACAAAGCCCCGATGTGTCGTGGGGACGCTACCCTGATGGCAGTGCGGAGACGGTTTTTATGTTCCCCACGCCGAGGGCGAGCAATGTGCCTTCAAGCACGGTAGAAACACCAGCGCAGATTTTGAAAATGTATCCGAATCCCTTTTCACAGCAGCTTTTCATTGATGCTGAAAAGGTTGAAAAGCCTTATCATTTGATGCTGCTGAACATGCTTGGACAGGTGGTTTTTGAAGCAGATAATCTGTGGCAGGAGACAGCTGTTTTGCCACGTGGGGTTTTGGCAGCGGGGCTTTATTCGGTCGTTTTGTTGGATGGAATGGGGAGGCGGTATGTTGGGAGGGTGGTTGCTTTGGAGTGAACAACATTGAAGCATTGTTCTTCCTAAAAATTAGAGGTATTATTTTCATCTGGAAAATATTTAGCTTTTGTACCATGGTGGCAAGAATGGTGCATTTGTAAAGGGTAACATTCTTGGCCCAGCAGGACAATAAACCCTAATGGAACGCGGATTGAACGGATTTGACGGATTTAAACGGATTAAGGGTGCGCACTTGAAAATCTGTTTTTCATCCGTTCAATCCGTTTGATCCGTGTTCCATTGGAGTAGTATGCGGGGAAGTGTCATCGAACTGCCAATGCTTTTACTTTAGCCAGCAGCCACTGCCATTCAGCCATCTGCTTTTTTTCATTCAAGCGCTTCACCAGCAGTTCAGAACGTTTTTGGTCACCATGTACAGAGGAGATTAGTTGTAAGAGAAAATTACAAAAGTCGTTATTTAATTGCCGCTGTGTATCAGACAACAGTTTGTGAGAAGTTCTGCTGAGGTACATCCTAAATGCATCCAATTTAAACGCCAGAAAATCAGACTGCAATTCGTAGTAAGCCTTAAGCTCTATTCTTTTGCCAAAAAGGAAATAGCTGGTAAAATCGGAAGAAGCTGGGATGTAATCTAAGCATTCATCAAATCGGTCTACTGCGAAAAGGTAGTTTGCCATATTAAAGCGGAAGATGTCTTGAGCCTCATTTTCATCATAAATATCCTCCTTGTACCGTAGAATAAAATCCAAAGCCCAGTCAAATTGCCTGACTTTCAAGGCATTGGAAGCGACCCCAAAATAACGACCTGGACTCAGCTTACCTTCGTAATGTAAGTAACCACGAACCAAATTGTCTTTGTATAAATTATGCAGGATGAGGTTGAAATCCTCGTTTTCTGGTTCAGAAGTCAGCAGCAATACAGTAAAGTTTCTCAGGTAAGCATAAAACTCCTGTAGTGTTTCCAGATCGATGGCTTTTTCGTGCTGTTGCAATAAATCAAGCAGCAATTGGATATCCGAAACCGACGGAACATCTTTTTTGAGCGTATTGAAAATTTCAAAATTAATCTTCAACTGAGGTAAATCTTGCAAGTGTCGCTCAGGAACATCGTTTTCTTCAATTTGGAGTCTGATTAAGTCGGGGACATCAAGTTTGGCAATCCGCTGCTGTAGCAAATATCGGCTTAGCAGCGCAACGCGCCGGAGGTAATAAAAAGTCTCAATAGCACGCAACAGGTTGATGATATTGATGTCGCCCTTACCTTGATTGTTAAGGCTGTCCATATAATGAACCGCGAACTCTAAAAGGATTTGCTTTTGAAAATGTGCGGCATTTCGCCAAGGATCTTCTTCCTGTATTTTTTTCACCCGAGCCATGGACAAATGGTATCGCGCCATGAGGCCTTCTTTGCGAGTAATCTCAGCAAAGTCCAAATGTTGCTGAAATTCGTTTTCTTCTCGGGCATAATTTTTAGCCAGTAAAAAGGAACGGACAACCTTTTGCGCTTCCACCATCACCTTTTCCAACTTCCCTGCTACAAAGTCCTGTCTTGGGAAAAGGGCGGCATATACCGCATCTTTAGTCAAACTGTGGTCTTGATCTTGCCAAGGGTAGTTGAGGCAAATAGCAATCAGTGGGCCAACAAAGGCCCTCATTCTGCCATTGTTGAACAAACCAACCGCTGCGAATTGGACAAGATATTCCTTATCGGGTGGCTTAATTATTTTGAGCAGCTCTACCAACTGGCTAGATTCCATAACTTCGCTGGAATTTTTTCCTGAAACTGTTATAAATTTATGGGGCTCGAAGGAATGACCTTTACCTCAATAATTCACAATCTTGTTTCAAAAATCATTCATCATGGAAAAAAAATTACTTCTTGCACTGTTTTTATGGGTATTTCAATGCTCCATTTCTATTGTTTTGGCCAACAATGGATTCGTTTTGAACAATGAGCCAACTCGACCGGGAGTTTATTGTGATGCGCCTGCGCCCGATAATTTTCAGGTGACGAGCCGGGGCTCGGATTTTATTGCCGTAGCATGGGATCCTATTTCGACGGGTGTCACTTATTCTTTGGTCGTTTCCGTAAAAGAAAATGAGACCTGGATTCCGATGAACACGTTTACTCAAATTGCTGCACCTTTTCTCACCATCGAGGATATTGGCTTTAATGATGAGGTATTGCTATCTTTGGCGGCGGAGTGCAGTACGGGGGAAAGGAGCATCTATGTAATCGAATTATTGCCAAAAATTATTCTGGAATTGTCGGTTCCTGGGAGGAATCCTGTTAATCCTCAGGTTTTCCAACCTTGTAAGAACATAAAACTAGGTGAACATAATTGGGTTGGTTTTTCTGTAAAAAAGCATGGAGGGACAGAGCTGGAGTCAAATATTTTTGAGGTGGTGGTAACAGGTAATATAAATACATCATATATTGATATAAAGCGCAACTCAAGCCAAACTGTGATTTATGCCGTGGATGACAATAACTTTTTTCCACCACCTACGATCACAAACGCTCCAAATCCATTTAAGGTAAGTGACATTTCTGATCCTGATTTGTTCGATGGTATAGGTCGTGTATCAATTAAAGTCACTGATGTGCCAGAATGGTCTGTTAATATTTGTCAAAGTCCCGTTCCTGTCTGGAATACCAACTATGAGTTTAAAGTATTAACTGCCAACTTGACAGTTGAGACTTCACCTGAGTCCCCAAAAGAGCATTCGGACGGATCAGAAGGCAATAAAACAAGTGGAAAATTGAAAGCCAATAGCCCTTTTTCTGAAATATTATTAGTATTTTTAGAAGTAGAGAATCAGTTGAAAGAAGATGCTGTTATTTCACTATTGAACATTGCAGGCCAGATAATATTAGAGCAACAAGTTGTCATTCCATTTGATCAGATTGCAATACCAACAAGTTCGATTCCAACTGGCCTTTATGCACTTCAAATAAAAACTAGCACCCAAATTCGAACCATAAAAGTTCAAAAACTTGATTGAATTCATCTATTCATCAAAATATTTTATACAATGAGAACTATTTGTTTGTTGATAGGCATCTGGCTTATCCCACAATTCATTATCGCCCAACCGACCATCCAGTGGCAAAAAACCCTTGGAGGAAGTTATTTCGACGAAGCCACCTGCATCCGCCAAACCACCGATGGAGGCTATATCATAGGAGGTTGGACAGGCTCCAACAATGGCGATGTCGTAGGCTTCAATGGCATATTTGATTTCTGGGTAATAAAGCTCAACGCTATTGGCAACATAGAATGGACAAAAGCACTTGGCGGCGGGAATGACGACAGGGCATTAGCCATACGACAATCCAATGACGGGGGCTATATTGTTGTAGGTTTCACCTTGTCCGATGATGGGGACATCACTAATTTTCACGGTGATCGAGATGCCTGGGTGGTAAAACTGAGCAACGCCGGGGAGATAATTTGGCAAAAAGCACTAGGTGGCAGTGGTTGGGACGAAGCCTGGTGCGTCGAACTAACTGCAGACGGGGGATTTATCATTGGTGGCAGATCAAGCTCGACAGATGGCGACGCAACCGGAAACCCTGGCAATTTCTTGGATTTTTGGGTAGTAAAATTGAACAGTAGTGGCGACATCGAATGGCAAAAGTCATTTGGAGGAAGTAGCGAAGAAACTGTAATCGCCATCCGCCAAACATCAGATGGCGGCTATATTCTTGCTGGGGAAACATTATCCCAGGATGGAGATGTCCAGGGGAATAACGGAAACTATGACTTTTGGGTTCTAAAACTCAGAAGCACAGGTGACCTAGAATGGCAACACCCACTTGGTGGCGCAGGCCTGGATGTCGGAACAGGTATCTATGAGACTGCTGACGGATATGTAGGAATCGGCTATGCTGGCTCCAACAACGGCGATATAACGGAGCACAAAGGATTATTAGATTACTGGGTCGTCAAACTAAAAAAAACTGGCGAATTGACTTGGCAAAAAACCATTGGCGGTACTAATGCTGATTATGCCAGAAGCTTTGTAATCGAGAGCGATGGCAGCTTTATCTTGGCAGGAACCACAAAATCAAAAGACGGCGATGTCCCCTACCATAATGGCATTCAAGTAATGTGGGTGGTAAAAATGAGTCCAACAGGGCAAATAATTTGGCAAAAAACGCTGGGCGGGACCAAGGGAGAAGCCTGTTATTCCATTCAAAAAACCACAGACAATGGCTATATCCTGGCGGGGTCGGCATGGTCGAACGACGGCGATGTCACGGGCGTGAAAGGGAAGTCTGATGTTTGGATCGTCAAGCTGGCCCCGGAATCCGTTGGCGTGGAAGAAGCGCTGGAGGAAGCAATCGCCACCTTGGAAATATATCCCAACCCGGCCCACCAATCCGTAAGCTTGAAAATACCGAATGGCGCTGCAAGCATAGATTTCGTTATTTCAGACTTGCAAGGCAAGGAAATGCGCCGACAAAGCATCCCCAATGGTGGAAGCGTGGATATTTCAGCATTTGCCAGTGGGTTGTACCAGGTATTGGCGCTCACGCCTGCGGGGAAGGTCTATTCTGCGATGTTGAAAAAGGATTGATGGGCTCCGCCTACGGCTCCAATGGAACGCGGATTGAACGGATTTGACGGATTAAAACAGATTTAAAAGTGGGAACCCTTAATCCGTTTTAATCCGTTCAATCCTTGTTCCATTGGGGTCGTGGAGGGAAAGTCTTATCGAACCGCCACTTCTACGCACATAT
>JBBRWA010000288.1:0-7282 GCA_038246345.1 Chitinophagales bacterium | reverse complement strand
TGTCAATCCGGCATTTTGGACAAACATTACTACGCTTTTGGGAGATGGCGCAAAGTTGTACCTTGCCTATCAGACAACACAAAATGTGCCGAATGGACAACAACCCAATCAAACACAACAGAACGCCCTGACAAGTGCTATTACTTCATTTGCTTCAACGTTAGGCTCCATTTTTACTACGCCCTACGGTCAGAGTACTGGCTGTAATAATGATGATGATAAATTTGGGTTTATTGAACGTCAAAGCATCCAGAAAACTTTTAAACCAAACGCTACCGTCACCTTTACGATGAGCAGTTATGACAAAATCGCAAGTGGTGGTAAAAGGAAGTGGCATGCATCTGGAAGGGTTTTGAGCGGTCATTATCTAACCGGAGTGGTCAAACCTAACGCTTATGATCATACACCTGTCCATTGTTGCACACCCAAGATTGGGATGTGGCTGGTAGGGCATTGCGGTGGCTCGGCTACCGAAGACCAATTAAAGGTTCAGGCAGCCGATCTGCTTTACCATAACGGAATTATCAACCTGATACAGACACCTGCTGGCCGTTCGGTTGTCAATGATTTCGGTTATACCGTACAGGCATCTTCGCTCGAAATTTGCAATCAGATAGTGGTAAACCCTACTGTAACCGGAGGGCGTTCGAATGATTCGGAAATATTGACAAACGAGGTAGAAAACTCGGCTATCCAAATCTACGATGTGAATGGCAGGCTTGCAAAAACGCTACAGTGGGCCGGTCAATTCGAGCACTCGGATTTAGCATCCTTGAAAAATACACCGCCCAATCTGCCAGCGGGCATCTATTTTGTCCTTGTGAGCAACAAAACCGACCGGGATACCTACAAACTTTTCATTCATTAGTCACAACCCAACCCACGAATTCAAAACATTTGGGTTCGTGGGCTTTTAATTTTTTCGACATGAAATATCTTTTTTTTCTACTGGTGATTTTCAACGTAGTCATTTTTGCTTCCTGCTGCGATAATATGGAAGAGCCGGTTCAATGCGCTAACGGCTATTCACCTGACTCAAACAACAACTGTTCCTGTCCAACAGGCAATATTGAAGCCTATGGACAATGTTTGCCCGATGACAACGATGTTCTTTTCGGAGTCAGCGAAGGTTGTCCATGCAAACAGGATAGTTTCCTAATGAAAATTCTTGGCAGAACGACCACCCCCAATGCGTTGGGGCAATATCAATTGAATCTGCAATTTGTGGATACTACTGGTATCATTGGACAAACAGGTTTCTTCTTTATACCCACCACATCAGGGTATGATAGTTTGATTCAAAGGGGTTGGCCATTGCTCAATAGAAACTGTTTTATAGATGGTTGGAGTTATCAGCGGAAACTTTCTGGCAGAGTGTATGGAAATGATTCTCTGGTGCTTCATTTTTTTTATACTCGTCCTAATCCTGTTCCAGGGCCCGATGAATTCATCATTTCGCCTCAAACCTGCAATATGGTTGTTCGGAATTGAATAAAAATGGGATAACTAAGGCTTCCCTGTCAACCGCTCGCTAAACGCGGCGGTATGGCAGGGAAGCAACCGTTAGTGCCAAAAAGAGAAAAATAAAATGATATACCAGTAAAGAAAAAGGAGGCAGTGGCTGCAACCGCTACCTCCCATCCGACTCGCCAGTCGGTTCCCGGTAGCACCGAAATGGCCGGGTAAAACAAGCAGAGTAGGGTTAAACAATAATTTTGCAAAAGTATGAAAAACCAGAGCACTTTCAACCTAAACCACTTTTTCGTCGCTCTTTTGCTGTCAATGAGTTTCACTTCCTTTGCTCAAGGCAACCAATGGACAACATCCGTCAATGTTGGCGGGTCTGGCGGGCAGCCTTGGGCTGACTGGCTATTTGATGTAGTTTCGACCCAAGAAGGCAATTATTTTGCTGTCGGGTTTGCCCGTGAAGATGAAGAAAACGGGGCACATCCCGATGTGCCGGCATACTGTCTTGTTGGACCTAATGGGAACCTGCTCCGTGATGGGGTGATTGAAGACAGCCCTGACCCAAGCTTGATGACAGCAGGGCGGCTTAACAGTGTCGTCGAGGCAAACAATGACTCCTATTATTCGGTTGGTTGGCACGGATCAAAAGGCATATTGGTTCGCGTAAACAAATCAAGCCTTGACGCAACATATTTCGACATCCTCCCAACAGGATTTTCAAGCGGGCGATTGGTTGACATC
The DNA here is from genome assembly GCA_038246345.1 of Chitinophagales bacterium. Lineage (GTDB taxonomy): Bacteria > Bacteroidota > Bacteroidia > Chitinophagales > Saprospiraceae > M3007. The sequence continues at coordinate 5,074 of JBBRWA010000288.1, read as the reverse complement.
GTGAATGTTATTGGGAATGGCAACCCATACCTACTTCTATCGGGCCAGGCTTCAAACGGGGGCGCTTCCCAGCGATGGGTCGCTGCTTACAATTACGATGGCACAAAAAAAGACGAACAGGTCTTTGCAATACAGGGGCAATTTTCAGAAGAGTCGAATGCCATTGACTACCATGTAAATTCAAATGGCACGGTCGAAATTTATTATGCCTCTAACGATCGGGTGAGCGAAGATGGCGGTTTTGGCTCTCACCGGCGACATGATGCCGATATTAGGGTGGGCAAAATGGTATACGACCCATCTGCGCATACTTTTTCAGAGACGTCCCAAGCCTTCAATTCAATTCTTCAAGGCCCAAGGGATGAAGAGGATATGCCAAATCAACAAGCTGTTGGCGCAAACACAATTTTTGGTTTGTTCCCTCCATCTATATCAGATCATTATCCTTATGGGCCAAAGTATAAGAATACGGCCTTTGAACGTCACTTCGATAACTGCAACGAAGAAACTCCCGTCAATGGATATTACATTGAAGACTGGTCTGACGGATCTGAAGATGTCCCGTATGGCATGGTCACAACCCAGAACCAAATCGTCGTCTCGGCCTTGCTCAACAGGATTATTATGTGGGGAACTGGGACAAACATCGCCTTAGGGAATGACGACCCCAATGAGCCGCTTGAGGGAGGGCTGAAATGCGAGTCTGGGCCCTGTTTTGGATATAATTCAATTGATTATTTATGGGGGGAGGCGTATTTGCTCTTTATAAACAAATCTGACCTGTCCCTCGCAAAAGCTACACATTTAGGAACATGGAGCGGGGGTGATTTTTTTCCTCAAGTCACAAAGACCTCCGACGGCGGGTTTGCCGTAACAGGGACTATCACTGGGTGCCCGCAAGGGCTGTCCCCGATAAAACATGACGAAGAGATGATGGTCGTGAAAGTAGATGCCAACGGAGATGTCGTTTGGCGGGAACACGTAAACGGTCAAAGCGAGGGCGCTTGCGGGTTTGGCATCACAGAAGCTCCTGACGGGGGCCTGGTTGTCGTTGGAAACACAGTAGGCAATGGCGATGAAGATTGGTGCATTATCAAGCTCGGCTCCGATTGTGATTATGGCACGGCTAACATTCTTCCCAACAATGGCAATGACTATATCCTTTCGGCTGACGAAACATGGGATACCGACCGCAACGTAAAAGCGCGAGTGGTGGTTCCTGCCGGGAAAATACTCAGAATCCAGGGTACTGCAGCTGCCAAAACCACCGTTCGCTTTGCTGATAGTAAGGAAGTTTTCAATTTCAAGGAGCGGTATCCCATTGGCATCACGGTGCAAAAAGGCGGTACACTTCTCGTGTCAAATGCTATCCTGGCCGGATTCGATTGTATCGGCACGCCCAAAATGTGGGACGGAATCAATGTAGAAGGCTCGGGTAATTCTGCTCTTGCCCAAACCATTGTCAATCAAGGCTTTGCAACTTTTGTCAATAGTGACGTGTTGAATGCCAGGCAGGGTGTTGTGGCATCCGCCGTTTGGTGCGGGACACCCGCCCCGATCGTCAACACTTATGCGGGCACTGGGAGCCAAGGCACGACCTACACTTCTGCTTTGTACCACGGCGGCCCATTTGGAGGGGCGCGAATTTTAGGCGTAAATTCACGCTGGATCGACAACAAACGCAGCGCGATCTTTATGAAATACAGCCAGGCGCTTGACAACAGCCGCTTTATCAACTGCAAATTCCTGAGCAATGGGCCCTTGGCAGACCCAAGCGAGATGTTGCCGCCCATTGCCAACGACTTCAACTATAACGAGCCCAGGGGCACCCAAACCCATGTTTCCATCTGGAGCACAAGGGCTCAGTTTACGAACTGCGATTTCCAGGGCAGCACTGGCATCATACCCGACTATAGGCCCTTTGGCATTGAAGGCGACGACCCTAAAATAGTAGCTTCAAGCGGGAACATGAAAGACCTTAAGATCGGCATCGAGTGCAGAAGCCCCTTGGGGAGCATTTTGGGAACGGTCAATGCTTCGGGGATCACCTTTGACAATGTGGTGCAGGGCATCAACCTGCGCAACTCCACAGCTGATCAGGTCACTGGCTGCCACTTTCTGAACATCCCTGCGCCCAATACTTTCCAAGGGCTTAGCCCGGTGGGCATTTTCGGGGAGTTCAACAAAGGGGCATATATTTGGGGCAATGACTTCCATGGGGTTTCATCGGCACAAACCTGGGGCATCGTAGAGCACAACACTTTGAACCAGGGCTGCGATATATTGGAAAATCAGTTCTTCGGCACCCGCGTGGGCAACCAGTTCGAGGGGAACAACGGGCAGTTGTTCGCCAGATGCAATGATTACACGGGCATGGGGTTCAGCGGATGGGCAGCGGTAAAAAACGCGAATGTGGGCCTGTTGCCACCTCAAGGCAACCCAATACCGCTTCAAGCAAAAGCCGACAACGAGTTCTTTGACTTCTGCGACGGCAGTTCGGACATCCACATTTTTTCGGAGTTTGCCTTCAGTTATTTTGACAAGGTCGGCAACCAGCATCCGACAGATGCAGATTGTGTGAGCGATATTGTGAATCTCAGTCTCGATATTAATGATCTCACTCCGCCAAATTGCTATGTGATGAACACACCTTGTGACCCGCCCTGCCGTTTGGCGCAATATTTCGCATCTCCCGGCACCATTCGCGACCGCAACATAGCCCTCCGGGGCCTGATTCACACAGGTTTTGATGCTGAAGGGGCAGATTTGCCCGCTCAATATGACAACGTGCTGAGCCTGCTGCAATTCCGCAACCAGCCCGAGGACCAAATCTTGCGGATTGGGTCTCTCGCCAGCATGGATCGTCTTGCTGATGCACAGGCCGCAAACAATGCCCTGAACACCGCCACCGCACAGAATGCAGCGTACAAGGCTTATTTGACCAATATTTTAAGCTCGGGCACGGACTTGACAGCCCTTCCGGCAGCCAATTACAATACGGCCATGTTGTCCTTGACAGCGGAAAATGTCTGCACCCGGGCTATGGCAGAAAACCTGCAGTACTTCAGAGAAGGGGTCTATCATCCGCTCGTTGCCGTCAACCCGGAAGGAAGCGAAAGCCGCCCCCTAAGTGAAAGGCAGGAAGCCCAATCCCTCAATCAAAGATTGAAGATCAAGGTGTTGCCCAACCCATTCAGCGACGAGGTTATTTTCGATTTGAGCGGTTTGCCCTTGTTGGAACAATACAGCCTGAGCATTACAGATATGCTTGGCCGAACTTTGTTTTCCATGCCCGTGAATGGCGGGCTCCCATTCAAGTGGCAAACATCCCAAATCTCTGATGGGCCGTATTTTTATCAAATCCGTTCGGACAAAAGGATCGTGCAAAGCGGGAAACTTTTGAAAGGAACAAAGTAGTCTTTCACTGGGCCCTCGCGCAGTGTTTTGCGCAAGGGCCCTTTTCTTTTGGCCATGCGCTACTTCAAGATAGTCTTTCTGTTGCTGTTTGGGCATTTTGCAACTGCCCAGGTATCGTATTTTAACACCCAGTTCGATTACAAGCATTACTGGGAAGCGGCAGGTTATTCGAGTGTTGAAACCGATAGTTTTTACCTGCTGCCCGCGTCATTTGGCACGCCATGGATAGATATATTGGACACCGCATTTGTCCTGAAGATCAATAAATACGATGCGACCTTGAACTATAAAAAGATCGATTTTTTTGAGGGGCAGAGGGCAGTAAATATCTGTAGAACTGCCCATCCGAACCGTTTTTTGCTGCAAGGCAGGAAATATCCAGGGCATTCCGGACCAAACGTTGACACCGATATTTATTTGTGCTACCTTGATGCGGGAAGCCTCGATACGTCAAATATGAACATTTATGGCCTTCCCGGCCGAAACGATAATTTCTACCGCCCCATACACACCTCCGACGGTGGCTTCTTCTCCTCCGGTTGGTCGTTCATCACGCCCACAGGAAGGCAGTCCATCATCCTCTTTAAGTGCGACAGCAACCTCAATCAACAGTTTTTCAAACTCTACCCGCAAGACCCTCTTGAGGACTACGGTGCCTTAGGGCTGGTAGAAACCCCTGACAAAGGAATCATCATTGTGGGGAGCAAGCGCCAGAATATTTACAACGATAACGCCATCGTATTCAAGGTGGACACCTTGGGCAATATCAAATGGTGGAAAGAATGGAGCCACAACGGAGATACCACCAACGTCTATTTTCAGGATATTGTACCCAAGGGAGACGGTACATATTTATTGATCGGAAACAGGCGCTTCGATCCACAAGTCGGCCCCGCCCATGAAACCTTCTGGGTAGTCAACATGGACGGAAACGGAAAAATACTTTGGTGGAAGGAACATGACCCCAACTTTTACGCTGGCTGGCAGACCATCACACCCAGCCTCGACGGCAACTTCTACGCCTCCGGAGTAGCGACGGAATACAACCCTGACTTCCCCTCCGGCTTTGTGCAGTATGCCGTCATCAGCAAACTAAGCCCAAATGGCGACTTGTTGTGGCACAAAAAATACACCATGTCGCCTTCTGGCAAGTACTACGACATCTTTTTCAACGTGCTGGCCACCTCCGACGGGGGCATCCTGTGCAACGGCACCACTTATGAGGACGACACCACGCGACAGAATGCCTGGATCGTCAAGCTCGACGGAAACGGCTGCATAGGCCCTGGCCCCGGGTGCAGTACCGATACCGGCGAGCCGATCGTGCTACCCGTGGGAAAGAACAGTTGGATCAGCATCTCGCCAAACCCCACCGGGGGCTTGGTGCGCATCACCACCAACGGGGAACACCGGATCGAAGCTGTTCGAGTCTTCGACACCGCGGGTCGAATGATCCAGCAGGAGTCGAGCTTGGACGATCAGGAATTGTGGATAGACTTGAGTCGCGCACCCCCGGGCGGGTACGTTTTTTCGGTATTGGTAGATGGCGTATTGACGGCGCGGCAAGTAGTAAAATCATGATGTATAAAATAATGGCACTAACACCGAATGTGCGAAAATGCCTCCTAAACGTCGGCACAGCGCACATCCAAACGTT
>JBBRWA010000287.1:0-7323 GCA_038246345.1 Chitinophagales bacterium | reverse complement strand
TAGGCCGCTCCGAGGCCAAATAAAATACGCACAAAAAGGCTACAAACATTGGGTCTCTCCCAGGCCTGAATTCTTAAGTCAACGACATTGGCCTTCAGGCGGCCCGGCAAAAAGCCTCCAGGCTCCGGCAATAAAAACAAAAAAGTAGCACGGAAACATTCAACGGACTAATTCTGAGTGAGCAAGTGCATCAATTTGCTCACTCAGTTCCAAACTACCTTTACAGGATAATGCCTAAACCTGTTATCATGGGTAATGATTTCTATGTGTCGATTAGGCACCTCATTTTGCAGGCATATAATCTTCAAATCCAACAGGGGTTTCATCAAAATCCTGTGCTACATTAAGGAAAAAATCCTTTCTTCAACCAGGTTTTCTGGTAGAAGGAGGGGTAACATCCATTGCTTTTTTGATGCAATACAATTGGTGCAGCGTCCTTTTATCGGTCAGCGCTCCAATCCAGCGTATGCGTTCCAATTTTAAACGTTCAGCGCTCATTGCTCTAAATTTTCATACAAAGGTGCTACTTCTTCTGCCAGCCCCCCAAAATAGCGCCCAACAAAACAAAAACTACCAAAGAGTAGGAGCCATCCACCATTGACAGGCTTGCTGGGTTCATGGCAAACATATTACCAATATACACGCCAAGGGCCATTATCAGGCCTATTGCGCCGCCAACTTTAACCCCGTCCATCCAATTGGCTGCGCGGGTAAGGCCAAGCAGCCAGTTCATGAGCAAGGCATACACGACCATTGCACCGGTGTTGAAAATCATAGGGGTACTCGACATGGGTATTTCTACTCCGTCCTTGAGCATTTTATCCCCTTCCATCGTAAAGCCGTTGCCCGCCATCCAAGTAGCGTTAAACAACATGCCATACCAGAGGAAGCCAATGAGCACGGTGACTACTACTGCCACAACTACTGCGAGCCAGTTCGTTTTCCTTTCCATAATAAAGTTAGTTTAGTGAAACAAATAAGGTTAAAAGATACGCAATATTACAAAGACAAAACTATTTGTTTTTAAAAAAGTAAATTATTTTTTAAAATTTTTTTCATAAGCCTCCACCCATTCCTCGATCGTGATCTTTTGCATCAATTCCGCAATCAAGTTGAAGGGTATATTTTCCACTTTTTTGAAACGGATACAGCTTTTCCCCATGTCCAATTTCGCTTTCACATGCTTTGGGTATTCCCCGACAAACCATTCCAACAGGTTTGGATTGGCGTAAATGCCCATGTGGTACAGCACAATGAAGTTCTTTTGAGCTGCAATGCTCACAAACGGCAGCGGCAATTTTGGGTCGCAGTGGTAGCCGGCTGGATATGCCGTAAAGGGCACCACATAGCCGATCATGCCGTAGCTCATTGCCTCCTGAAACCCATCGGGGATGTTTTCCTGGATGGTTTCCCGCAGCTTTAAAAAAGCGGCACGTCGGGCTTCATCAACGGTGTTGATATATTCGGAGGGCGTAGTGGCTTGGGTTTTCATAGACAATATGTTTAAGTGTATAAGCGGTAAAGTCAATAGCAGCTCAAAAAGGCTGATTGCCAAAGATATTACGAAAACGTGGTAAAAACCATTGAAACGGATGAAAAATCGCTACCGTGTATATTCTACCACATAGCGCACATAGTTCGCATAGCCGATTAAACGTACACCATGTATATTTTTACCACATAGTTCACATAGCCGACTAAACGTACACAGTACGTGGATTTGACTTGTATTTTTTACCACAGTGGGTGCACATAGATTTGTGTGCGTTTAGTCGGCTATGTGAACTATGTGCGCTATGTGGTATAATAAAAATGTGGTAGAATACATATGGTGTTCCTCACGAAATACGGCTCCAAACCTTTGCGTCCTTCCCTTCAGATGCCAAATGCACCCGCAACCGTCCATGTTCCACCGCCTCAATGCCCGGATCTTTTTCTAAAATTTGGGTAGCAATTTCCCGCGCTGCCGCCAAAATCTGCCCGTCCCGCGCCAGGTCGGCGAGTAAGAAGCGCAACATGCCGCTTTGCTGGGTGCCTTCAATGTTGCCGGGGCCGCGCAGCTTGAGGTCGACCTCCGAAATTTCGAAGCCGTCGTTGGTGCGCACCATGGTTTGGATACGCTCGCGGCCATCGCTGCTGAGCTTGAAACTGGTGACCAACAGGCAATAACTTTGATCGGCGCCCCGACCAACACGACCGCGCAACTGGTGCAATTGCGACAGCCCGAAGCGTTCGGAATTTTCAATAACCATCACGGAGGCATTGGGGATGTTTACCCCCACTTCTATCACGGTGGTTGCCACCATGATCTGTGTTTCGCCGCGCACAAAACGCTGCATTTCAAATTCTTTGTCGGCTGCTTTCATTTTACCGTGCACAATGGAAATATGGTATTGCGGCGGCGGAAAATCGCGGCTCAAAGCTTCAAAACCACTCATTAGATCCTGTAGGTCCATCTTTTCCGTTTCCTCAATCATGGGGTACACCACATACACTTGCCGCCCCTTGGCGATTTCTTCCTTCATGAAACCCTGCACCCGCAAGCGATGATGCTCGTTGAAATGTTTCGTTTCGATGGGTTTTCGGCCTGGAGGCAATTCGTCAATCACCGAAATATCGAGGTCGCCGTACAAGGTCATGGCCAGGGTGCGCGGGATGGGCGTGGCGGTCATCACCAGCACGTGCGGCGGGCCGTCGGGGTTTTTGCGCCAGAGTTTGGCACGTTGTTCCACACCAAATCGGTGCTGCTCGTCGATGATGCTGATGCCCAGGTTTTTGAATTGCACCCAGTCTTCAATCAGGGCATGGGTACCAATGAGGATGTGTATTTCGCCGCTGGCGAGTTTTTGGAGAATGACTTCGCGTTTTTTGCCTTTAATGGAACCGGAAAGGAAGCCGACGTTCACGCCAATATCGCCCACCAGCTCGGTAAGGCTGGCAAAATGTTGCTGGGCCAATATTTCGGTGGGTGCCATCAGGCAAGCCTGGTAACGTTCCCCGTCGGATGGCCTACCGTTGTCGAGGGCCATGAGCATGGTCATCAGGGCCACCACCGTTTTGCCGGAACCGACATCGCCTTGCACCAGGCGGTTCATTTGTTTGCCGATGGCCAGGTCGCCCCGGATTTCTTTGACTACTCGTTTTTGCGCGTTGGTCAGCTCGAAAGGCAGTTTTTCTTGATAAAAGTTGTTGAAAAAGTCGCCGATTTTCTCAAAAACAAAGCCCCGTATCGAGTCTTTGCGGCGGGTGCGGAGTTGCAGGATGCGTAGTTGCAGGAACAGCAGTTCTTCAAATTTGAGCCGGCGGGTGGCGGCATCCAGTTCCCCCTGGTTTTCTGGAAAATGAATGTTCGAAATGGCGCTCCATTTTCCGACAAGCCTGAACTGCGCCAATAAATAATCGGGCAAGGATTCGGGCATCTCGGCTGGGGAAATACCATCCAGCAAGCTGCGCAAGAGTTTGCGGATACCTTTGGCATCCAACCCTTTCTGGGTCAGTTTGTCGGTGCTGGGGTACACGGGGTCGAAAGTGCGGGCAGGAACCATGCCTTCCGCGGCGGCCTCCTCCATCTCCGGGTGGGTGATGTTGAAACGCCCGTTGAACTCGTTGACGCGGCCATAAACGACGTATTCCTTCCCTACTTGCAGCGATTTTTCCAGCCAATGAACGCTTTGAAACCAGACGAGTTCCATCATCCCAGTCTCGTCGCGCAAGCTGCCGACCAGGCGTTTGGCGCGGCCTTCACCCAAGGTTTCGAGGCGGCGCAGGATGCCACGGAATTGAACGGTTTCGCCCTCGTTGTGCACATCGCGGATCTTGTGGAATTTCGTGCGATCCACGTATCGGAAGGGGAAATGATACAGCAGGTCGCGGCAGGTGAAGATACCCAATTCGGATTTGAGTGTTTCGGCGCGTTGCGGGCCTACACCTTTGAGGAATTCTATGTTGGAGTCGAGGGTGGGCAAGGTTCGTTGTTGGTTGATGGTTGTTAGTTGTTCGTTTCCGAGCGCTTGGGCTTTCGAATTGGTAGCATTGCCTTCAGGCGGTCTGGAAACGGCCTTTAGTGCACCGCAATAGTGTTGGTTCTACGTTGTTCGTTTTGATTACAACTCGTGGCTACAGAAGACAAAAGTAAAATAAGTTGTTTTAAAAAGGAATAATATTTTCAAAATTTGAAGAAAAACCCGCACTTTTGATCTTTAAATTGCCTGTATGAAAGACTTATTTGAGAAGTTAGATGCGCGAAAAAAAGAAATGTATTCGATTTCTCCGGTGAAATTGGAGGATGCAGATCGGCTTTGGAGTAAATTACGATTGGAGTGGAACTACAATTCCAACCATATCGAAGGGAATACGCTCACCTATCAGGAAACAGAGTTGGTGGTAATTTTTGACCAGGAACCCAATGGTGGACATACTGTTCGTGAAATTGAAGAAATGAAAGCTCATGATGTGGCCATTGCGCTGGTACAAGAATGGGCGCGGGATAAAAGCCGCAAAATATCGAACACTGATATTCGGAATTTAAACAAAACACTGCTTGTCAGGCCTTTTTGGAAGGAAGCAATCACATCGGATGGCCAATCAGTTCGGAGGTTGATAAAAGTAGGTGAATATAAGGAGCATCCCAATCACGTGCGTTTAGCCAACGGTGAAATATTCAAATATGCCGAGCCACATGAGGTAGAATCAAAAATGAGCGATTTGGTGGAATGGCATCGGGAAGCCACTGAAAACAAACATCCAGTATTTGTCGCTGCTAAACTGCACTACGATTTTGTTTGCATTCACCCATTTGATGATGGGAATGGACGTGTATCCAGGTTATTGTTAAACTACCACTTATTATCCTGTGGGTTCCCACCGATTATCATCAAATCTTCGGATAAAAGAGGATATTTGGCTGCCTTGAACCGAGCGGATGTAGGTGATTTTGAAGCATTTGTACGGTATATTGGGGCACAAATGATGTGGTCGTTGGATTTATCTATCCGAGCAGCAAAAGGAGAAAGTGTGGAAGAAGAAGGCGATTGGGAAAAACAGATCGAACTGTTAAAGCGAGCGGCAGATGGGAAGGTAGCAGGCAATGAGTCGGCAAAAAATACTGACATTGCAAAAGTGGGCAATTGGTTGGAGGCAAATTTTGTAACCTTAAAAACGGAATGTGAGCAAAAAATCGGGGTGTTTGATAAGTTTTTCGAGTCTTCAACTTTCAGAATAACATCACAAACAGAACCGAATAACAGTCGTGAAACCCTTCATGAACCATATGATCTAAGTGCATTAGCTGCCACAATTGTAGCGTCGAAAAATCCAGCCAAGCTGTTCGTTGAATTCCGTTTTGAAAAACCTAAATACAATTTTATCAAAATCAACATCTACCAGCTACATATAATTGTATCATTTTCTAAGGAAAACATCACCCTCTCCAACTACATTAACGAAGTTCAAATTAGTGATGTAATTTTTTCAAAAATTGAGCTTCCTTATTCAAGCCGTTTGACAAAAGGAGATATTCTGCCTGTTAAGGAACTAGCAAAAATATTCCAAAAAGAGATAGAATCAGCGATCGCTCAAAGTTAAAGCGAACCCACCCCAATTTTTTTTCCACCTTTCTTTCATCTCCGCTTTGCCATTTCACAGCTTATCTCTACTTTTGCCGCCCGTTTTGAAAAACAGCCGAAGACAATGAACCCATTTTTTGCATACTCCATTCCCGTACAGGGCTTGAATTTGGGGTCGCACGAGTTCAAATTCACCATAGACAGCGCTTTTTTCGCGCTTTTTGAGGATTCGCCTGTAGAAACGGGCCAGTTTGATTTTGAGGTGGTGCTGGACAAACGCAAGGATATGTTGCTGTTTGATTTTGATTTGTCGGGGCATGTGGGGGCAATTTGTGATCGATGTACGGCAGAAATTAATTTGCCGATCGAAGATTCGAGGAGTTTGATTGCAAAATACACCGAGGATGATGTGGAGGAACAAGAAGAGGTCGTGTTTATCCATCGGGAGGCGGCACATTTTAATGTAGCGCAGTATTTGTACGAATTTGTTGTGCTGGCTTTGCCGATCACCAATGTGTACGATTGCCAGGATGAGCCGAATCCGCCCTGTAATTTTGAAGTGTTGGAGCACCTAGGCCATGAAGATGGCGATGATGATGAACCTTCAGTTTGGGACGGGCTCAAAAATTTGAAAGATTAATAAGTGAATCATAAGGGGTTGTATCAAAAAAATGCAGCCACAACGAAAATAAGTTATGCCAAATCCAAAATGGCGGCACTCGAAGCGTCGCAAACGCGCTCGCCGCACGCACTACGTGACAGAAGCTCCAACACTCGGAACTTGCAAAACAACGGGTGAAACACACCGCCTTCACCGCGCTTATTCCGTGGATGGCGACCTCTACTACCGTGGACAGGTACTTGTGCCAGCCCGGAATACAGGGGTGATAGGGGAAGCAGCCTAGGCTATTCTTCTATTAAAATATTGAGGAGGCTCCGGTCCTGTTTTGCAGGTACTATGGGGCTTTTTCTGTTTTACCCGCCGTAGTTTTAGTGAAGGCGCTCTAATAGTGAAAGTGTTTCAGCTCAAGGTTAATAATTCTATTGTAAACAACCTATGAACAACAATCAAAAGTCAATCATCAACACCCCCACCGCACCAATGCCCATCGGCCCTTACAACCAGGCCAATGCGTTCAATGGCATGTTGTTCGTCTCCGGCCAAATCGCCATTGACCCTGCCACGGGCGAGCTCGTATTGGACAACATCGAAGCGGAAACCCATCGGGTGCTGCAAAATGTAAGCGCCATCCTTGAAGCAGCGGGCAGCAGTCTGGAAAAGGTGCTGAAAGCCAGCGTGTTCGTGAAAGACATGAACATGTTTGGCCGCATCAACGCCATTTATGGGGAGTATTTCAAGCCTGAATTCGCGCCAGCACGCGAATTGGTGCAGGTGTCAGAATTGCCCAAATTTGTCAACATTGAAATTTCCGTCATCGCGACGGTATAAACTACGCATAATGAAAAACGTACTCTCTTGCATCCAGCCTACAGGCGATCTACACCTTGGTAACTACTTTGGCGCGGTGCAGAATTGGGTGCGCCTTCAAGCTGACTATAAGTGTTATTACGGTGTGGTTGATTACCACTGCATGACCATGCCATACGACCCCATCAAATTGCGGGAAAATACCTGGAAAATGGTGCTTTACCTGTTGGCTTGTGGGGTAAAAGCAGAGAACCTGTTTATTCAAAGCCTGGTGCCGGAACATACCGAGTTGTCCTGGATATTGAGCTGTACCACCAGCTACGGCGAATT
>JBBRWA010000286.1:0-7342 GCA_038246345.1 Chitinophagales bacterium | reverse complement strand
TGTTTGCCCACCAGTTGCAACAACGGCATAGGTAAGATAAACAAAGTTGTTGCTGCTAAAATTAGGATGCAAGGCAATGTCCAATAATCCTCCCTGTCCATTCAGTGAAACAGCGGGAACTCCAGTTATTTCGGTACGCGTATTGGTTGAAATAACATATCGGTAAACCTTCCCCTGCTTTTCAGTGAACAGAATTTCGTTGCTGTTGATAAATGTAAAGCCCCAAGGAGCGGAAATGTTGTTGATCAATACCTGGTCTACAAATAATTCCGGGGCTTGGCAAAATCCAGGCGTTGAACACCATGCACATGTGGCCAACAGGAGTATAAAACCATATTTTGTTTTTGGTTTTATGTTAGAAATTAAGTTAAATTTTTTCATTGTTTTAATTTTTCATTGTTCGATTTGTCTCACGCATAGAGCATGTTTGGGTTTTCAAGGACTGACTAAATGCACCCCAATATTGAAATACAGCGCACCACCCAATTGGTTCAGCATGGCATAGGATTGTTTGCCCGTAAATCCGCGAAAGGACTCGCGCCCATCATCCCCCAGCGCATCCACGTTATAAGACCAGTCATAACGCCAGCCTATCTGGGCGGAGAGCCACACAAAACCTGATAACTGACGCTGATAATCGGCTCTGGCACGGAGTTCTCCGCGACGAATTTCCCAACTCCGATCGGCGGTGGACAATTGTGCTATGCGATAACTCTGGCCCTCTAACTCGTAACCAACCAGGAGCAGGTTGCGCGGGTTGAAGGTGCGGCGTACATGCGCACGGGCGGGGAAGAGTATTTCGGTGCCCCAGCGACGGTTGGGTGCGGTATAGTTGAACATTAAAACGGGAAGATAATTCATTTCACCTACCCGATAGGTACGCGCAATACCCACCCCCCACTGCTTACGGTCATGCGGGCGCCGCCCCCAAATGGCCGCTGCGGAATAGCGTAAATAGCGTAAAGACTGGAAATTTGACAACGTGTAATTACCACTAAGATCGGCACTGCCCTGAAACAACAAGAAAGTAGTTTCACCCAATGGTTTGAACACCGTGGTGTTGAGACCCATGGTGCGCAATCCGCGTTCCTCCAAAATGCGGGTGAGCCCCGCGGCTCCTTCCTGCACGGTCAAATCTTTGAAATTATACCGTGTATCCCACACATTCGCGCCCAGTTGCCACAATATATTATTGCGTGATACCACCGGTATATTGGCGCCAAAGCGAAAGCCGCCAGTGTAGGCAGCGGTAGCAGATTCGCCCTCATTGCCCTGTTTTAAATCGGGGGAATAGGCGCCTGGCAGGGAAAAACGGCTTGAATATGGTGTCTGCACATCCCAGGCAAGCGAAATAAAACGCTGTGGACTCAGGTCAAATATTTTGGGACTGCAATAGCGGCGGGCACCGGCGTCGGTGAAAGTGACCGTTTCGTATTGGCTGTAATCTTCCTCTTGGGTTGCGCTTGTATCAGGTGTTTGGGACTGAAGCGCATCGACCGTGGAAAAAAATAGCAGCAACAAGTAAACACGATGCAAAGGAACCAGTGTTCCAAACAGTTTTATTGTATGGTAAGCTGCGTAGTTGTTGTATTTCATCGCTCTATTTAACTTGCATACGTTTCCAGACATCCGTACGGCCGAGCGCTTTTACGCCGACAAAGCCGCGAATATCCAAGGTATTGTCGTTTTTGGCTTTGATGACACAACTGTATGTGCTACCGCTTTCGGGGTCGTAGATGGTGCCATTATTCCATTCCCCATCGGCATGCACAAAATCTTTGAGCATCCGGTAGCCTTTGAGCGGCACGTTGCGCATGGATTGATCGGAATTGTTTTTGTCCAATTTGGGCTGACCCGTTTGTGGGTCATTTGGCTCGCGAAGCCACACGATTTTGCCGTAGTACTTGGTGCCAATTTTTTCAATTTTCACCCGCGCCTTGCCATTACTGGGCTCCCAAAGGCCGATGAGTTTGTCCCCAGCATCTTGTGCGCTCAGGTTAGAAATAGTGGAAAGAAATGTGAAAAAAGCAAGTAAAATGAGATTTTTCATAACGAATTTATTTTTTTACAGTTAGGAGAAATTCGAGCACCGCCGTAGCCTGCCAGTCGGCGTCCATATCCTTTTTGAGGTTTACATCGGCTACCAACAGCATTTTGTTTTGTTGGATCAGGTCGGCTATTTTTTTCTGTTCCTGCGCTACGCTTAGCGTCAGTTGGGTTTGCCCAGCCGGCACAGGATTCAGCACGGCTACTTTTTGCATATCTACCTGATCAGCAGCCAGTTGGAGCGTGATCTCGCTGACCAAATCTGAATTGAGGCTGTCCGGCAAAGTAAGCGAAACCGTTTGCAGGGTGGCGTTTTCCAATGCCGATAGTTCCAGCCCCTGTTGTTTTAGGAAATCTGCGATGTAGGGAAAAAAATCTCCCTGAGCCGTATTGGCACCTTCGAAGAGAGGCCCTGAGGCCACTAGTGCAATGGGAGCAGTTTTGAATGTAATGGTCTGTGACTCCGTACAAGCGAAGAAAAAACAAAGCAAAAAGCTGGAAAAAGATAGTAAAACTTTCATGGTTAAAAGTAAATATAAATTTCAACATTGATGGTTTACTTTTTGTTCATGGCAACGCAGGTATTTTTTTTTGCCTCGCCAGGTGTTCTCCACTTCGCCAAAACCTGCCTCAAACGTCATCAAGGTTTCAACCCTCGGCGAGGTTGGCAAAGCGTTCTTCGTGCGCGGTTCTGATGGAAATGGTTCGGCGACGCGACTGATTTTGAAATTCTAAAAACCAGTTTTTCCGCCCCGCGTGGTATTCCCCGGTGCGCTTGGGTCGATGGAGCAATTAGCAGTCCTATCAGATTATCACCTTTTTAACCTCCACCTCGTCACGACATAAATTTAAAACATTTTGTTTTTTTAAGAAAAAAAATATCTTTACGGCCTAAACAGCCGACCCAATGCCCAAATCTGGAAAACGCCCACGCACCCGCAAAAAAGACCAGCACCACGATGCCATTTTTAAGGTCTTTTTCAGCGATGCAATAATCGCTAGAAACTACCTGTTGCACTACACATCGGCAAGCATTCACCAGCAAATTGATTTTTCCGTTTTTCGCAAGAGTGCTACCGCTTTTGTAAACGGGCGCTTTGGGGCCTCGTTCTGCGATATTGTATATGAAACGAAGCTGAACAATGGGCAACCTGCGCGACTATTGTTCCTACTTGAACACAAAAGCTATATCCCTTCATTCCCGATTCATTTGCAATTGCTTGATTATTTGTTGCAAATCTGGGAGGACGACCTGAAGAACAAGCGCCCGCTATCGTTTGTTGTTCCCATTGTCGTGTATCATGGGGAGCAGGGATGGGAGCAAAAGCCACTGAATGATTATTTCCCAGGAATGCCGGATGATTGGCAGGTATTCATCCCAAACTTCCATTACTGGTTGACCGACCTTAGTCAGACACCCCAACAGCTAATCTTTCAAAAACGGGAAAGCGAACTTTTGCGCAACTTGTTTTTAGCCTTGAAACTAACCAGAGACGAAGCATTAATTCGAAGAAACTGGAAAAAAATCTTTACTTTTGAGGTGCGGATATTTCAAGATAACCGTAAAATAATACTGTTTCAATCACTTACCCTCTACCTAGTAAAACTCTTTGATATGCCACAGACTGAAATCAAAAACCTTAGCAAAGAATTGCCCGATACCGAAAACAGCTGGGTAGATGCTATTCCTGAAATTTTTGGCGAAAAATGGAAGAAGGCTGGCATGCGAAAAGGCATGAAAATTGGTATCGAACAAGGTATCGAACATAAACTGAACACTCCCTGGCATTGCAGTGGCCAATAACCCATGATTGGACGAAACAACCTATACAGCCCCATGTTTCCAGGCTTTTTCAATGGCAGGATGGACTATCTCAAAGTCTTTGACCGGGCTTTAGCCCAAGAGGAGGTTGCGGCGTGCTCGGTTTCTGAAAATGAAGTTACTTGCACGGTTGCCACAGCGACGAATGATCTGAACCCTGAGCAGACCCTGCAAGTATACCCTAATCCTGCCAGCGACCACATTTCGATAGATTTACCTTTCATAAGCAGCCCTATTCAGCTCAAAATTACAGATATCACGGGCAAGCCGGTCTATGAGCACGCTAGCCAGCCAGCGCAAAGCAGTTTAACTATACCAACCACCGGGCTGCCCTCCGGATACTATCAGGTTTGTATAAATGATGCTAGCGGAAGAAAATATTTAGGGCGATTTTTTTTGGTCCTCTCTGTTCGATAAAACTGGTCGTAAGAACATGCTGCTGTAATGTCGTAATAGTTGTAGATTGTGCGACTTTCGTACCACTGATCGATTTTTCTTCTCTTATGATTAAAGTCTTGATTGCAGACGATCACCGCTTGGTGATTGACGGCCTGTTGCTCATGATGCAAGAAGTCGACGATGTGATATGTGTTGGAGAAGCCAACAATGGCCAAGAAGCCCTTGATTTATTGGCCAATACTCCTGTTGACGTTTTACTGCTCGACCTCAATATGCCTGAAATGGACGGCCTGGCCTGTTGCCGTTTGGCAAAAGAGCGGTATCCCGGCCTCAAAATTTTAGTGCTTTCTATGATGCGAGAACTCAGTTTGGTAAAAGCCTTACTCAAACAAGGCGCCGCTGGCTTTTTGCTTAAAAATGCCGGAAAAGAGGAGGTTATCGCCTCAATACGCAAGGTTTTTGACGGCAAACAGGCATTCAGCGAAGACCTCATGGTGGCTATGATGCAGCCATTTTCCAACCGGACTGCCAAATCTGCGAATCAATTATTACCCAGCATTACGCGGCGCGAAAAGCAGGTTCTTCAACTGATTATGGATGAAAAAACAACAACGGAGATAGCCGAAGCCTTGTTTATTAGTTTTGGAACAGTAGAAACCCATCGCCGGAATCTATTGCTCAAACTCAATGCCCGTAATACGGCTGGCTTGGTCAAATCTGCGATTGAATATAATTTGCTGCCTTAAGAACTTATCTGGGGTTCCTATTCAAAATCAAGTAGAAACAACACAATAATATGAAAAAACAGATACTCTTATTGGTTTTCAGTCTCCCCTTCTGGTTGTTGGCACAAAATATAGATAGCCTGGAAACGATGCTGGCGCAGATGCCGAACGATACTAGTCGCGTCATGAAAACCTATGCACTCTATCAGCAGTATTATTTGACCGACAAGCCCCGAAAAATGTTGGAAACTGCTGAAAAAGGCATGCAATTAAGTCAGGATATTCAATTTGAAAAAGGGATTGGGTTGTTTTTGACTTGTAAAGCCAGCACCTTTGATTTGATGGGAAAGAGCAAAGAGGCTATCCCAATTTTTCAAGAAGGGCTGGCAATTTTACAACGAATTGGAGAAAAAGGTTTGTTGGCCAATTGCCTCATTAATACGGGCGCTACTTATTATGCGTTAGGCGAATATGATAAAGCGCTCGAACATTTTTTACAGGCTTACACTTTGTATAAATCATTAAATGATCAAAAAAGAATCTCAAAAGTATTGAACAACATAGGGATTATTTATAGAAACCAAGGAAACCATGCGCGTGCGGAAGCCATTTACAAGGAATCATTATCCATTAAACAAGGGCTAAAAGACACCTTGGGCATGGCGGCTTCTTTTCAAAATTTAGCAGCCGTATTAAGTACTTCCGACCGCGAAACGGAAATGATTGAATACTTGCAAAAAGCCTTGGATATTTATGAAAACAAGGGCCTTTTAAGGGATGCGGCGGGTTGTTATGTGTTGCTGGGACAAATTTATTTTAACCTAAATCGATTTGGCGACGCAAAAAGCGCCCTGTTAAAAGCAAAAGCCCAATACGACCAGAATCCTAGCCCTCAAAATGGCTCGAATGTTTATCGAATTTTAGGTTCGCTGGCACAAGCAGAAGGCAATTTCGTATTGGCAGAGCAGTATATGTTGACCGGTGTACAATTGGCCCGAAAATTCAATCAATTAGAGAAACTTTCAGATTTGCTGAATGAGTTATCAAAAATATCGCAGCAGTTGGGCAAAGGCAGCGCAGCCTACGAGGCACTGCGGGAGGCCTATACAATTCGCGACTCCATTACACAGCAGAGTCGCCTGGAATTGATGGCCGAAATGCAGACTAAATTTGAAGTTGCACAAAAAGATAATAAATTGAAAATCAATGGTTTAACATTGAAACAACGCACCATAGAGCGCAATTGGTTTGTAGGAGGTGCGGTGGTTCTGGGATTGTTATCGCTTCTGATTTTTTGGGGTTTGCGTCAGCGTATCCGCTCGAACAAAAAAATAGCCGACAAAGATTTGGCGCTCCAACAACAACAAACGCTGCAAATGGAACAACGTGGCAAACTCAATACACTCCAAGCCATGATACAAGGCCAGGAAAATGAGCGCAGTCGCATTGCCGCTGATTTGCACGATGGTTTGGGGGGCTTATTAAGTTCCGTAAAATCACATTTCAATAGTCTGAACCATACGGATAAAACGGCCCCACTTTTTCAAAAAACCAATGTCTTAATAGATGATGCTTGTGTAGAAGTGCGCCGTATTTCGCATAATATGATGCCACGCGCCCTAAGTTTGTCGGGACTCCCCGATGCGTTGGATGACCTAGCACAAAGCCTTGAAAAAGAGGGCATTCAGTGTACTTTAGAATTGCATGGCATGGAGCAACCTTTGGCTCATACAAGCTCCGTTACAGTGTATCGTATTTTGCAGGAACTTACGACCAACGTTGTCAAACATGCGGAAGCCCAACACCTCTTGATACAACTCCTTCGGAGCGAAGACATGCTCACCATTATCGTAGAAGACGATGGCAAGGGGTTTGAGCACGCTACAGCCTTGGAAAAAAATGGTATCGGACTGAGTAGCATCACATCGCGGGTCTCTTTCCTAAAAGGCAACATTACTTGGGATGCCGTGCCCGGGCAGGGTACTTCGGTTATGATTTCGGTGCCTTTGGTGGGGTAGTTCCTTGCCAATCTATATGAATTCCGGTATTTTTTCAAAACCTATGAATTCTGGGATGTGAAACGGCTAGGCAGAGCCGCACCTTTGTGGAACACTTTTAACCATAAAAAATGTTCCCACAATGAGACAATCCCTATTCACTTTCTTGCTTTGCTTCTTGGCTGCTGGCGTTCAAGCCCAAGCGATTGCGATTAATACAGATGGCTCTGCACCGCATGCAAGTGCCATTTTTGACGTAAAAAGCACTACAAAGGGCCTTTTAGCCCCCCGAATGACCACTACTCAGCGGAATGCCATTGCTGCTCCGGCAGCGGGACTTTTGGTGTTTGATA
>JBBRWA010000285.1:0-7360 GCA_038246345.1 Chitinophagales bacterium | reverse complement strand
GTTAGCAATGGCGTAGCCAACGGATTTCCAATATTCGGGTTGTTGAGCCCAGTCGAAGGTGTCCAAATGTAAACCACCCCTGGCTGAGGGTTTCCGTTCAACGATACAGCAGCGCCCTGGCAAACGGTTGTATCGTTCAAGTTCAATACCGGCAGCTGGAATACACCAATGAACACGGAGTCTTTTACGGTACATCCCATGCCGTACGCAAGATTTGCGGTATAGGTAGTGGGCGCAGTTGGGGTCACTGTCGGACCAGCCGGGCTCCAGGAAACCGTACCAGGTGTGCCTGTTGTTGTGGCTGTGAGGGTTAGCGGTGTGCCGGCGCAGATGCTTTGTGGCGGCGTTGTAATATCTACAGTTGCAATATAGGCCGAAAGTGTTACCGAACCACTGGCTTTACAACCGTTGTTATCCGCTTCAACCGTATACGTGGTAACGCCCGATGTAGTGGGCGTTGCTGTTGGATTACCGACCGTCGGGTTGTTCAGGTAAAGGATGGGTGACCATGTATAGGTCACGCCATTTTCATTGGTGCCATTCAGCACCACGGGCGCGCCGGCGCAAGAAACCGGGTTGTTGGCCAGGTTCAACAGCGGGATTGGGGTGACAGTAATCGTCACACTGTCTTGCGCGACACAACCCATGCCATAAAACAGGGTAGCGAGATAGGTTGTCGTCGCGGTCGGTGTGACACCAGGGCCTGCGGGCAACCAGCCAATGGTGCCGGGCGTACCAGTTGTCGTGGTGTTCAGCGTGAGTGCCGTGCCAGCGCATACGTCTTGTGCGGGCGTGGTAATGTCAATACCAGCCAGATAGGCTGTGAGGGTGACGCTTCCTTCTGCTTTACAGCCGTCTTTTTCGGCTTCCACCGTATAAGTCGTGACACCCGGCTGCGTTGGCGTTGCCGTTGGATTGCCAATATTGGGGTTGTTCAAATACAGCGGCGGCGACCAGATATAAGTAGCGCCACTTTCATTGGTGCCATTCAGTACAACGGGCGCACCGGCGCAAGAAACCGGATTGTTAGCCAGATTCAACGCGGGTAATGGCGAAACGATCACCGTTATATCTGCCCCGCTCGGACAAAGCGCATCGGGCGTAGTCAGGCGGTAGGTAGTCGTGGTCAGTGGCGTGGCGATGGGGTTGGGGCATTTGTCGCAACTGAGGGTGTTGGAGGTCATTTCATCCCATTCCAGCGTGGTATTGGCCGGGAAAGGTGTGACAATAATTTGCGCGGAGCCTCCTGGGCAAATTGGGTTAGGCTCTATCGTGAAGGGGAGCTCTGGAGGAGTTGGCACTGGAATAAATACGGTTGCCGTATCCAGGCAAGCTCCAATCTGCGTAATCCGTATGTACAAGTTGGAATCCGTTGCAATGATGATCATTTGGAACTTATCCAGCGGCGTAAGTTGGGTGCCAAATGGTTCCCAAGTATGGGTTATGCCAGGGAATCCACTCGTGGCATTTCCTGGAGCGTACAGCGGTGACAACAAATAAATCGTATCTCCCGGACAGTAGAATGCCTTGTCTGGTGAAGCAAAAATGTTCAGTGTTGGCAGACTGTCTACCCGGATATACACGGAATCCAACACGGGAGGGCATCCATTGACTTCATAAGAAGCGATGATGGTGACTGTTTCGAGCGGGGTGACTGTTACAGACGCGCCTGTATTGCTACTTAAGTAATCAGAAGGAGACCATTTTACAATAGAACCACCGGGGTTGGCGCTGGTCGTCAATTGAATAGGATCTGATCCGAGGCATATTTTTAGCGAGTCAGGCCCGAGAATATCAATATCGGCAGGGGTAATCGTTACCGTAACCGTATCTTTTTGCTCGCAAACACCATTGAGACTGGTGGCCGTTAAAATGTATGTCGTGGTGGAATTAGGCAATGCAATGGGGCCGGAAACGTTGGGGTCGTTCAAGCCAGTGGCGGGCGACCAGGAATAGGTTGTTGTGGTATTCAGCGTGTTGGCCAGCTTTACCGGAAAATTCTGGCATTGAACCAGATCATTGATAACCGTAGGGAATTGTAATGTGTCTACCGTAATGGTTACAAATGCCTGCACGGTGCATCCCGCCAAAGTAGCGCTTGCGGTATAAGTCACCGGGAATGTTGGTGTTGCAATCGGTGTGGCGCTGTTCGGATCGTCCAATCCGGTGGCAGGAGTCCAGGTAATATTGGGTTCACTGCTCACGGCCTGCAATTGTACACTGCCACCCAGGCAAATAATATTGGGTGTCAGGTTGGTAGCCGTAATGGTTGGTGCGATTACTTGAATAAATACAGAGTCGACATCAACACAAGTGCCCACAACACCCGTGACTTCCAGCCAAACACTTTGTGCAGGGGAAGTAAAGGGGTTGGGAATATAGGCATTGCTCACCTGATCCTGTGGTTCCCAAATATAATTGGTAGCACCTGATGCGGTCAATTGTAAGAAATCGCCTTTACAAATGGTGAGGGTATCACCACCTTGAACAACAACCTGAACATTGTCGAAAATGTCAACTTTTATAGTTTTCAAATCCACCGACCCACAACCATAATCACGGGAAAGGGTGATGGTGATGGTTTCCGTACCCTCGACGAGGTTATCTCCAATTGGGATAATGGGGAATGCGAGTGTTTGTTGTCCTGGCAAAAAGGTGATGACTGGGGGAATATTCAAAAGGTAATCCAGCACTGGGGTTGCCGTGCCGCCAAGCGTAATATTGAATTCAGTAATCACGGTAGGCACCTTGTCGAGTGTAATAAACAAGGTATCGGTGCTTCCCGTACAGTTTTCAATAAAGTGGTCGAGTCCGCTGCTAAAGGTAATTTCAATATTGGGAGAACCCGCTTTGATTTCAGAGACAAACACCCCGGAGTCGAAAGATTCGTCGCCACGGTCGGCAATGGCCAATTTGAGGTGGTAAGTATTGCAAGGCGTCACGGGAACCCGCGCCGTCAGGCTTTTCTTTACCCCCATGAAATCGGAGGTAAGGCCATCATACTCAAGTGTTTGGCTGAGCTCGTTGTTGCGGTAGTACTGCCAGTTTACCTGGTTGTTCACACTATCGATTTGCACCAGCGTAGCGGAGTTGGGCAAGGTAGCAATGTTGAGCGCACTGTTGCTGAGGTTGGGGTCGCCAACAATGCCCGGGCCGCTGACGAGGAAGGCGAAAATGTCGTTGTATTGGTTAAATACGTATTCGGCATATTCTTCTGAGCCAAACACGTATTCAAAAACGACTTCGTTGGTGGCGGCAAAAACATCCAGCTCTACAATACAAGCGTCATAGGTGATAGAGCCGCTACCAAATTCGGTGGAAAGGTATGCCAAGTCTGCATCCCCCGGATCATCTGCAAAGAACGGGGCGTTCTGACTTGTTGTACCAGCGGCATTGTTTGGCCCCAGGGCATTCAATGCCTGGCCAGAAGTGAGCAAAAGGCCCTTCTGCATGTTGAGGGCGTTGTTGTCAGTAGGATATGTAAAGGTGCCCATGCCGCCTTGTGGGCAGTCGATGGATGTTACGGTCACCATAGCGCCGCCTGTTGATACCGCGCCTTGAATATCGGCAGCGGCAACGGTGGTATCAATTTGAATGGTTTCTTCCTGGATACAGGCATCCGAACTGCAAGTCCAGGTGCCTTTCCAGCCTTCTTCTTGTACCGAGCCATCAGATTTAAAGCGAACTGTGAGACAGCCGCTGGTGGCTTTCACTTGAAAACAAACCCCGCCGCCGCCGGCAACATTCTCCTGTGAAAAGCCGGCGCCATCCAAACCCGCCAATAAGGGGCTGTTTGCCGTTGGGCCATTATAAAAAGACAATTGATCCCCTTGGCCGGAAAAAAATGCTGGACTCGGTTCGAGGTGGTAGTATTCCAGGGTAAATAGGATACAGGCCGAAGGTTGATCCGGGCAAATAACAAAAGTGTGATCTTCATTAGCGCTGTAGTCGTTATTCGCGCCGCCAGTATCATACAAGGTGCCATTACAAAGTGAGGAGCCGCCTTGGTTGATGGTCAATATGGGCGGGATCTCATCGACACAAAGGGTAAACTGGCCTGAATTTGGCGTGCCAGTGGCCGACCAATCTGATACCCGAATATAGTATGACTCATTGGGTGTCAGGTTGAAAAGGTCTACAGAAATGGAGTCCTCACCCACGTTGGCGCGCACACAAGCGATTTCACCCAGACCGTTGAATATACAATCCCCCCGGTAAATGGCAAACTCGGGGTTGCCGATTGGGGTTCCGCCCGCAGATTTCAGGTAAATCCTGTAATCAAAAAGGGTATCGGAACATACAAACTTGAACCAGACATCGCGCTGTGCCTTCGCATTGTTGAAACAAGAAACCGTGTCAACGGTAGCGATCAGGCTCGGTGTAGCGTTGATATTGGTAAAAATAGTGCCGGGGCATGAGGGCGCAATACCGAGGTCGACCATCGTCGCGCAATTGAAGTCGTCATTGCTGGGCGCTTGGGAGAAAACTGGTAAGGCCATCAGTATGGCCACTGCGAATGGGAGTGCTAGCTTCATCTTTGTGTATCAATAAGTCGCTCAAATGTAGCCAGACTGAAATGAATCGCCAATCGCTGGGAAGGAAATGTCTCAATTTAGTCTGTGTGCGTCATTTTTAGGGGTGAATTTTAGTGAAAGCTGGGGGTTTTGGGGCTGGCGTGGTCTTCTTGCGCCTTGCTCCGCGTCGTCAAAGCCCCGCGGAAAATTGTCCAAACAGCTTGTTGGACAAATTTCAAGGGGGCACAATATCTTGATCTTTAACAAGTCAGAAAGCGCTAAAGGAGCATGGTTTTATCTTTAAAACAACTGTTTTAATGATGCTGGAAAAGGCAGCCCAACAGCCAGCAACCTGTCGCCGGAACCTAAACCTGCACGGTCACCAATGCCAACGGCTCCACACACACCGCCTCAGCAATGGTGCTACAACCTCCGGAACCCTGGACGAACTTAACGCTGGCATTGGCATGAACTTTCAGCAAAATCCGCTGCTGCTGCTTTTATGGTGGTCCGGTAAGGAAGGGTGAGGGATGCGTAACATGTTAAATAATTGGAAATATTGCATTGATGGCCTAAATTCGTTGCCACGAAAAACGCCCTGATGATAATAATTTCGCTAGATCAATTATGGAAACGCCAATTGCGTGAATTTGACCGAAAGGGTTGGGTTCGCGCAATTGGCGTTTTTGGGCAATGAGATAGCGAACAATGCCGCAACCAACGATCATCCTACATACGGGAAGTTGTTAATGGTATTAACAGAAGATGGGACTTGGGATGGTCGTAAGTTGTCGGGATTGTTCTTGTTCGATGAGACTGTAATAAATAAATACGACAAATGAAGCACCCATCAAAAAAATCAAAACCCTGATTGCCGAGGGTAAATTAAACGGTAGTGCCAATTAATGAATGATATTTGTCCGTTCTGAAAACAAAACGATTTTTTCACCAACCTTATCGCACACACCATGACCAAAGATACCTTCAAATCCCTGCTCGCCGCCGGCAAGACGCGGCAAGTCATCGAATCTTTGCTCCCGCGCACGCAAGGCGATCCCGACCTGCACGCCGAAGCGGTGGCGCTTTCTGCTCGCTACCAACATTATCTCCGCGAAAAGAACGGGGGCCGCGCCGAACGGGTGTGGTTGGATACGGAATTGAATAAAATCAATGCGGCGGCGCTTGGCTTGATCGATAGGTCGCCGGAAGGAGCCGTCGTTGTCAAAAAAATGAATTGGGAAAAGGTGGCCCTATGGCTCGGTATTTTTGCTGCCATTGCCGGGATTACGGGTTATACGTTGCGGGATTATTTTAAAAAGCCGGAGCCGATACCTATCGTACAACCGCAGGTGGAACCGCCCGCTCAAAACCGTACCGAACTACCGAAATCGCAGCCAAGTACAACGCAACCCGCAGCCAAAAACCAAACTAACATCCACATGAAAGACAAATCCAAGGTCGGCATCATTAACACCGGCGATTCGGCGGTATTTAAAGACATCAAACAGGATTTTTAAAACTTCAAACCTCCATTCACATGAAAAATATTTTTATTTTATTCGCACTTCTTTTCTGCACCAGTTTCTTGAATGCTCAACCCGGCAGTAACGTCACCGTGCAAGACGACGCCAAAGTCGGATTCATCAGCACAGGCACTGGCGCAAGCATACAAGTGACCCAGATATTCGGCAAATCCCCCGAATACGCCGAAATCAAAAAACGCTTGGACGGCCTGCAAGCCGCCATTGTCAAAAAAGCCGACAAATGCGATAAATACACCGACCCCGTAGCCAAAGACGACTGCCGCGCGGAACTGATTGCGCTAAATGCAGAACGCGACTCGTTGCTAAAAATAGAAACCCGATTCCGCGAGGATATAATCCGGCTGGCCGAGAGTTTTTCCAAAAGGGAACACAACAGTGAGCGGTTGCGCTTGGCAGAAGCCCTTTTTGACGAAGGCAAAATACGGGAAGCCGATGCTGTGCTCAATGCCAAAGAAATGAAAAACGAGGGGGATGCCCTGCTTGCCCAAAAACTGCGGGAGCAAGATAAACTGCGGATCACCGATAGCCTGCTACGCATCAAGGCAGATGAGTTTGCCTTAAAAGCCCAATTCAAAGCCGCCGATTACCTTGACCCACTGCGTTACGACAGTGCTGAAATGTATTTCACCGAGTCGCTTCGATACGCTGAAAGCGTGGACAACCTCTGGAATTTCGCTTGGCTGCTCGACCGCGACAACCGAGCTGACCGAGCCTTTATTTATTACGAACGCGCCCTGAAAGCCGCCCGCTCCGAAAGCGAAGAGGCGACGCTGGCCATGAATTTGGGAGTTACCTACTCCGACGTTCAAAAGATGCCGGAAGCGGAAAAGATGTACCTCCGCTCGCTCGAAATCACAGAGCGATTGGCAAAGGCAAACCCCGCGCAGTTCGAGTCGGATTTGGCGAGGACGGCGATGAACTTGGGCAATTTTTACTACACCGTTCAAAAGATGCCGGAAGCGGAAAAGATGTACCTCCGCTCGCTCGAAATCACAGAGCGATTGGCCAAGGCAAACCCCGCGCAGTTCGAGCCGGATTTGGCGAAGACGGCGATGAACTTGGGCGTGTTTTACGCCGCCGTTCAAAAGATGCCGGAAGCGGAAAAGATGTACCTCCGCTCGCTCGAAATCACAGAGCGATTGGCTAAGGCAAACCCCGCGCAGTTCGAGCCGGATTTGGCGAAGATAGAAAATAATTTGGGTGAGTTTTACAGAGTGAACAATAAGACGCCGGAAGCGGAAAAGATGTACCTCCGCTCGCTCGAAATCTATGAGCGATTGGCAAAGGCAAACCCCGCGCAGT
>JBBRWA010000284.1:0-7439 GCA_038246345.1 Chitinophagales bacterium | reverse complement strand
CTGCCGCTGGTCTTTGGTCATGGAATAATAGTGCTTATCAATATCGGTATTGAAATGTTTGACGATTTCCCAATGTTCTAAAGCAAGGCTTTTCATTTGTCCGATGATGTCCCGGAATTTTCCCTGCAAAATATCATAGTGCTGCCGCTCGGCAAGCAGGCTGCCCATGGCATGACTGCCACCAGTGGTAATAAACAGGGACATAAAAGTACTGGCTGAGGCCGCTTCATCGCGGTGGTCTATGGCGCGGGTCTGGCTTAGGAAAGCGGAGAATTGCTCCCCTTTTTCTTTAAATACGGTGATCTTAGCCAACAAATCCTCCAACGGGTCAACGACATTGGCGGGATCAAAACGCGGGTCATCCAGGTTGATGGGCGTTTGTGGCGGATCGTTGGGTTCCGCGTTCTCGTCAAAAAGGTTGTTGTATGGGTTGGGCATACCGCAGTTTGTTAAGAGCAAAAGTAATTAAAAGTCACGTTGCTTTTACATCCAAAGCATCCCGCAATCCATTTCCCACCAAGTTAAAGGCCAACACGGTGAGCGCAATGGCAATGGCAGGTGCAAGCGCCAGCAGGGGTTTGCCGCCGATGGCATAGCCGTAGTTTTCATTGAGCATGGAGCCCCAGGAAGGCGTGGGCGGCTGCACCCCAAAACCGAGGTAGCTCAGCCCTGATTCCACCAGGATGGCTGTGGCAAAATTACCCGCAGTTACCACCAGGACCGGCCCCAACAGGTTGGGCAAAATATGTCGCCGCAAGATGCGCCAATGGCCTAATCCCATGCTCTGCGCCGCTTCCACAAAGGGCAAGGCACGCAGCGCAAGCGTCTGCCCGCGCACGATACGCGCCACATCCACCCACATGGTCAACCCTACCGCCAGAAAGATGATGCCAATGCCCCGGCCAAGCGCCAGTACAATGGCAAATACCAACAGCAGGGTGGGGATAGACCACACCGTATTGACGAGCAACATCACCACATCATCGAGCCGCCCGCCAAAGTAGCCACCGACCATGCCCAAAAACAGTCCGATGGTCAATGAAATGGCCACGGCAATGAGTCCCACCAGCAGCGACACCCGGAACCCCAGCAACAAGCGGCTCAGCATACAGCGGCCATATTTATCTGTTCCAACCGCAAAAAACCTGGAGCTGACGACCGTATTACTTGCCCATTGCTCGAGCAATGCGGCTTTTGAAACTTCTTGAATAGCCCCTTGTTCCGTCTTAAATTTAAAAGCGTCCCCATCGCTTGAAATACTGTCCACAGCAGGGTAAAACAACTGCAACAGGTGTACACTGCCGGGTAGTTTTTTCGCGCCAAAATATTGAAAATGAACGGAATCGCCTTCAACGCGCAGGCTGCCATCAGCAATAGGAATCAAGCGCTCCGAGGCGATACGTCCACGGACAAGCATGGAAAACCAGGAGCGCTCAGGCTCTGAGCGGGGCAGTTTCACCGCCAGCAAGGAAACCCGTGTGCCGGGTTCCAACAGGGCCAGTTCCGGTATTTGCCTATTGGCGTTGGGGGAGTTGTCGGGCGCCAATGCGTAGCCAAAAAGGGCTATAAATACCGCCAAAAGAATAAAGCCCAAGCCCACGAAGGCCGGTCGGTTGCGGCGAAAACGCATCCATGCTTTTTGAAATTCAGTTGGGGTGTGCATTCGGAATTATTTGATTTCTGTGATTTTTATTAGACAAAATTTGCAAAAAGCAAAAGGCAAAAGACAAAGAGCAAAAGGCAAAAAGCAAGTAGGCAAAAAAGACTAAACTCAAAAAAACTAAACTCGCCAAAAACATGAGTCCATTCAAATTTTTGGGCGAAAATAGGATTTGGCTACGTTATCAGCAATCCTGACCCTTTCAGGGCAAGGCATTGCTTGAAGAGAGGTTTTTTTAAACAAAACTCAGAATGACCTATGTTTTTTGGGACGTTTAATTTTTTTGCCTTTTGCCTTTTGCCTACTTGCCTTTTGCCAACACTCGCCCATCCAGCCACCCCAACACAAAATACAACACCACCGCCATACCCATCTCCAGTACCAGCAGCACCTTCGTGCCAAAGGTATGCAGTGGCAACACCGTTAACACAAAAAACAGGTTAATTCCCATCAAGGTCAGGGTGGTTTGCGTGTGCGAAAAGCCCAAACGCAGCAATTGGTGGTGTATGTGCTTTTTGTCGGGCTTAAATGGAGACTGGCCCTGTAGCGCACGGCGCAAAAAAGAACTCAGCGTATCGTAAATTGGCAGGATCAGAATGGCGATGGCGATGGCAGGCGCACCGCCAAGTATATATGGGCTTCTGCTTGGGATAATGTGGTTGGACTCAATAAATTTGATGGCCAACAGCGCGCATACGGTACCGATCAGCAGCGAACCCGTGTCGCCCATAAATATCCTGGCCGGGGTAAAATTGTATTTCAAAAAAGCAACAATGGCACCTGCCAGCGAAATGGCGACCACCGACAGCCCAATCAAGCCCACGGCAAAAAACCAGGCACCCAACAGCACGCAGGTGAACAAACCGATGCTGCCAGCCAGCCCATTCACCCCATCAATCAGGTTGAAAGCATTGATAATGCCCACAATGATCAGGATCGACAATACAAAACTGGTGAGACTGGGCAATGTTTCAACACCAAAGACACCGTAAAAACTGGAAATCTGCACATTGGCTTTATAGGCCAGAATAATGGCGACGAGTAGTTGGCCGACAAATTTTTTCACCGGAGAAATGGGCATCAGGTCATCCAGAACACCCATCAGAAAGATCAGGATAAAGGCAGCCAAGATGTATTGCAGCGCATCGAAGGTTTGCAGCGGCGTCCACAATACAATGGCGCAGACAGTACCCGCGAAAATGCCAATACCGCCCAGTGAAGGCGTGGGCTCCAGGTGGGAACTCCGTTCATTGGGCCGGTCGAAAATCCTTCGCTCTTGAGCCACCTTTATTATGATCGGTATGATCAAATAAGTGAGCATAAACGCAGTGATGAAGGATAATATTAAGGCATACATGGCAGAGTATCTTGCTGTGTCTAACATGAGTCATCCCTTATTTTTGTAAGTGGGAAAACACGGATGAATTCAGGCGTTTGTTTATACTTATTGGTCGGACGATGAAAAATCGTCAGACCAAATGGCCCTCGTCCGACCACTTTTCGTGGTCTGACGAATAAGTTAGTACAAATACAGCCTCACCTGGCCACACAAAGCTTTGCCAAAACCTCGTAGGTTTTAAAAACCTACGAGGTTTAAGACGTT
This sequence comes from Chitinophagales bacterium, assembly GCA_038246345.1. Lineage (GTDB taxonomy): Bacteria > Bacteroidota > Bacteroidia > Chitinophagales > Saprospiraceae > M3007. The sequence goes on along the minus strand of JBBRWA010000284.1, from coordinate 4,176 downwards.
GGTTGGGCAAAGGTAAAATTTGACACCAAAAAAAGGGCTATCCCATCGCGTGATGAGATAGCCCCTCCTAAATGAATAGAACAGTTAATTACTGCTCCGCTTTTTTATCGCCACAGGAAGCGGCAGATTTGCCTTTGCAGCAAGCTTTACCTTCAGAAGCACCGCCAGCACATGCTTTGGCAGTTTTTTTCGTCATGTCAGTTTTGTCAGTAGTCAAAGGCGATGGCGCAACATTTACAAAAGTGCTGGCAGCCTCGTCGAATTGAACGCTGACAAACATTACATTGCCTTGAGCATCAGCTTCTTTGCGGACATAGGCCACAGCACCGTCGTCAGACTGGCGCTTTTCGATGCTTGGATCGGCAGCAGCCGCTTTCGCGATTTTGCTGGCGCAGCAAGATTTTGGTGCAGTGCCGACAGATGCGCCGCTGCACTGTGCATTGGCAGCAAATGTGCCGAGAACAAACGTGAATGCGAAGAAGAAAATCGCTTTTTTCATGATTCGAGAACTTGAGTTATTCAGTTAAAAATTAATTGCTTCTTAGTTGAAAGCTTACTACAAAAGTAAGTTGAAAAACTCAAACGTTGCACGAGAATTTCAACATTAACAACTTTTTGATTTTTGCAGACATTATTTCCCGGCAAGAATCGCCTTGTATCGAGCCGTGTCGTTCAACAGTTTGATGGCTTCTTTTACCTCCGGGTCGTTCACCAAGTTTTTGCGCACCTTGCCGCGCTGGTAGTAGTAGCGGCCCACAATTTCCTGTTCTATTTCGTGCAGCACGCGATCTTTGTAGCGCAGCAACTCCCCCAATTTATCTTCCTGCAATTTTTGTTCCAAAGCGACTATTTCAGCTTCAAGGGGCAGTTTTTCTCGGGTTGAAATTTCCCGCAACTCTTGCAGTTTCTTCTCTGTCGTTGTTTTATAACTGAAGTTTCTGCTTTGCACATATTTTGAAAATCCATCAAAATCGGTGAATTCGAAAATTTCAACGGAGTCTATCGTAGCATGTGTTTGCGCGTATTCTGTCACATAATCAAAAATGATATTTTGATCGAGCATGGCGCGTACCATACCTTCGGCTGTATCCACAAGGAGCAAAACATCGGGTTTGATGCCGCCGCCGTCCAATACGGTTCTACCGTTGCGGGTTTTGAATTGCGCGCGTTCCGATTCTGGGATATCGACCGGCACCCCGTTTTTGTAGCGCACCGATTGGATACAGCGGCCAGAAGGGATGTAGTACTTGGCCGTGGTGAGCTTTATCCGGGCATTGTAGCCGAGGTCTTTGGTGTTTTGCACGAGGCCCTTGCCGTAGGTGCGTTGACCCATGACAACACCCCTGTCGAGATCCTGAAAGGCACCAGCGGTGACCTCGCTGGCGGAGGCACTGTGCTTGTTGACCAGTATGACCAGCTCAATTTCTTTGTCAACAGGTTGTCCTTGTGTGCGCAAGGAAATATCCCATTCTGGCACTTTGCCTTTGGTGCTGGCCACGAATTCTCCTTTTGGTACAAATACGTTCACCAGATCAATGGCTTCGTTGAGCAAGCCGCCGCCGTTTTCCCGCAAATCGAGGATCACGCCTTTGAGCTTGGGGTTTTTGTCTTTTAATTTCATCAACGCATCTGCCACATTTCCACTGGCATTTTGGGTAAAAGTGGTGAGGTTGATGTAGCCGATATTCTCCGCTACCAGGCCAGAATGCGGTACATTGGGGATGTTTACTTCGCCGCGTTCGAGGGTAATTTTCACATCTTTGGTCGCCCCCAGGCGGCGCACCATCAACTCGGCTTTGGTGCCTGGGAAGCCGCGCAGGAACTCCAACACTTCAGGCTCTGTTTTGCCTTTCGCGCTTTGTCCGTCGATGCTGATAAGCGCATCGCCTACTTTGATGCCCGCTTTTTGGGCCGGGCTATTTTCAATGATTTCCGTGATGACCACATAATCGCCCATGCGCAGGCCAGTAGCGCCGATGCCATTGTAAGTGCCATCGTTTTGGATGCGCCAACCTTCGATGTCTGTTTCCGACATGTAGTTGGTAAATGGATCGAGGCCCAGCAGCATGGCATCCATGCCGCGGCGCATAATTTGATTGGGGTCGAGTTCGTCTACGTAAGAGTGGTTGACCTCGCGGTAAGCATTGGCAAAAATTTCAAGGTTTTTGGCAATGTCAAAATACTTTCCCTGCGCCTGGGTTTGGCTGAAGGAAAGGAGCAATGTGAGGAGGAGCAGTGAGATTCTGTGTGGTATGTTCATGGTAAACTGGATGTTGGATGCTTTACCCGCCGTAGCTTTAGCGAAGGAGGGTGGATGTTGGATACTTTACCCGGCGCAGCTTTCCTGCCTTCGCTAAAGCTATGGCAGGTGAAAGTAAAGGAGGGTGGATGCTTTACCTAGGCAGCGTCAAAAGGTTTGGGAAAGTCTGATCGATTAGTTTTATTCGAGCATCAGACCTTCCAGGTTTTAAAAACCTGGAAGGTCTTGACCAAGAAAATCGAACTAAAGTTCGGCAAAATTTTCATTGACCGGACTTTTGACAAAACCCAAAGTGGTGGATGTTAGATAGTGAACAGCTTTTGTGAAGGTTAGAGACACTTTCTTAGGACAAACGTTGCCGCCGAAAAATTGTTTGCAAGCAAAGTGACTGGAAATTAGCGCCACAAGTTAATGTTTACCAATCACCTGTCCTTTCCCGTTGTTTGTCGCGGCGACTGCGGAGTTCATCCTCAATGCTGTGCCGGGTGTGGTTGAGATGGCCTATTGTTTGAAAACGTTGCGCGGAAAACAAAAGCAAGCCCAAGAAGGTTGCAAAGCTCGCAACGGCAAGCCCAAAGGCAATAATCGTTAATATTTGAAATCCCATCAGAAATGCAATGCCACCCAACAATACCCAACCAGCACCAGCAGCGCCAATGGACAATGAAATTCTTTGATGGCGTTGCTGCAGGGTGATTTGTTCGCATACCTTCGCGTGCAGTTCCATCAGGTGCTCGGTGCCAAATTGCTGTGGCCCCAGATCGTCGAGCAGACGCAGTTCGTCCGACGCTTCTTGTTCGAGGCGTTCGAAGATGTCTGGAGATTTTTTTCGAAAAAACATTGATTTAATGTGATAATGAGGTAATTCGATAATGTGATAATGACGCGTTGGCTTGGCAAAGATGAAATAGTAAGACGATAATGAAGCAATTGTTTAATGTGATAATGAGGCAATTTGATAATTTGATAATTGGGGGTGGGGTATGGGGCCGTTTTGCGGGGCATCGTTGCCCGTAATAACAACAACGATGTGGCTTTAGGTTGCGCTGCTGCAAACAAAAGTACAATTTAGTGACAATTTCCAATCCAGTCTTTTATACAAAAGCATAATCATGACCATTCAACAAGCACAAAGCACCGTAGACACCTGGATAAATACCGTCGGAATCCGCTATTACGCGGAGCTGACCAACACCGCCATCCTCATGGAAGAGGTGGGAGAAGTGGCCCGATTGATGTCGCGGCTCTACGGCGAACAGTCCTTCAAGACCCCGGAACAGGCCGCCTCCGCGCCCAGCGACCTGGCGGATGAAATGGCCGATGTGCTTTTTGTGTTGATTTGTATGGCCAATCAAACTGGCGTGAACTTGACAGAAGCGCTGAAAAAAAATTTGGAGAAGAAAACAAGCCGGGATGCTGAACGCCATGCGGGGAATCCCAAGCTTAGGGGTGGGTGAATGGTATGGCTGGATATTCCCGCCTCCCTTACCCTGAGTTGTCGTGCTGTAAGCATCCGTCCACGTAAAGTGCGCTGAATGTACCAATGGTAGAAGCATCGCGGTATCCTTTCCCCGTATGAAGTGGACGGATGCTTACAGCACGACAAGAAAGGGGTTAGTGGGAGAAACGAAGGTACTGCTGTAGGGAGAGCGCCGGAAATTCATGCCAAAATGCCACCAAATACGCATTACATTTGTAGCATTATACCCGATAGCATTTTCAAGAACCGATCTTAACTAATGCCCGGATTTAAAGAATTTTAAAATCCCGACATATCAAAACCAAACTGCCTTGACTACAACCACACTCCATAAAATGTTCCCCCGGCTTTCCCTTTGCCTGCTCAGCGTTTTTTCATGCATTGCCATGAGCGCCCCGGCACAGACGCTGCTCAAAATCAACCTTTCAAACCGCTG
>JBBRWA010000283.1:0-7632 GCA_038246345.1 Chitinophagales bacterium | reverse complement strand
CGGCGCGGCGCTACCAAGTCTACTCATATCCCCAGATCAGCGGGCATTCTATCCAATACCTACAAATCCCGACCCATCACCCAAGCCACACATACCACAACCGAATTTTCCCACGGAGCGCCGGTAGCACCGCGTTTACGCGGTCCGGACGAGGGCCTTCAGGCTCACGTTTAAAAAAACAATCGGTTAATTTGAGAAGATCCAATATTCTGAAAGCAGTGCTTGCCCTAACTTTACCCCCACAAAAAATTGACGATTGGCAATTAAGCCACTGCCAGAAAATTACATACCATGCGCAAATTCACCGCCCCCAAAATCCACCCCGTCTCCTCCGCACCGCTCGAAAACGCCGTGCTCATCACCGACGATGCCGGGAAAATTCTCGCCATCGAAGCCCTGGAGCTGCATGACCCCGCCAGTGTGCAACAACTTGAAGGCCACCTTATACCCGGTTTTATCAACACCCACTGCCACCTCGAACTCTCGCACATGAAAGGCAAGGTGGATACCGGCACTGGCCTCATTCCTTTTATCACCGGCGTAGTGACCCACCGCAACGCCTCGGCGGAATTGATCGCCGAAGCCATCCAGCGCGGGGAAGCCGAAATGCTGGAAGGCGGCATCGTGGCCCTGGGCGATATCTCCAACGCCCCAGATACCTTTGCCGTGAAAGCCAAAGGTGGCATGCGCTACTACACCTTCCTGGAAATGTTCGATTTTTTGCAGGAGGCAAACGCGGAAAAAACTTTCAACGATGGCATGGCGGTGTATGAACAGCTTGAATTGGCACCCGGTAGCGCCCGTTCCCTGGTCCCGCACGCCCCGTATTCCGTAAGCAAGAACCTGTTTCAAAAAATCAATGCATTCAACCCAAAATCGGGCATCACCGTCAGCATTCACAACCAGGAAACCCCGCCGGAACAGTCCTTGTTCCTCCACAAAGCAGGCGATTTCCTCGATTTTTACGGCAAATTTGGCATTTCCCTGGAAAAATTTGACGCCACGGGAAAAACAGCCATCCACTACGCCCTGGAACACATGAACCCCGCCAGCCGCAGCCTTTTTGTGCACAACACCCTCACTACCCCGGAAGACATTGCTGCAGCACAAGCCTGGAGCCCCAACGTTTTTTGGGCAACCTGCCCCAATGCCAACCTCTACATCGAAAATCGACTGCCGTATTATCAGTCGTTTATCGATGCCAATGCCCGCGTCACCATCGGCACCGACAGCCTGACCTCCAACTGGCAATTGTCGATTTTGGAAGAAATGAAAACCATCGCACGCTTCCAAAGTTATGTGCCTTTTGAGACGCTGCTGCAATGGGCCACCCTCAACGGGGCGCAAGCGCTGGGCTTCGACGACACCCTCGGCAGCCTGGAAGTAGGCAAAACGCCCGGACTCGTTTTACTGCAAGGTTTGGGCGCCAATGGGACGCTCACACAAACTGCTACCGCGAAAAGAGTGCTCTGACCCAAGGGAGTTCCTTACTTTTGCGCACAGCGGGCAAACTCCCGTTCCACAACCATGCGCATTTTCAAGTTTCTGTTCCTTTTCATTTGTTGCTGGCAAATAGCCTGTACCCCCCCCGATCCCGATAAAAACAAACCCAAGCCCGGCAAGGTCAACCTCGACCTGAACAACAAACTGGTGCAGCGTTTGCACGACTTCCAGGACAAACACCAGACGGATAGTTTGCTGGCTTATTTCAGCCATAAAGACCCGACGTTGCGCTACCTGGCGGCACTGGCCTTTGCATCTACCCGCGACAGTTCTGTGATTGACCGGTTGGCGCAACTGATGCAAGACCCCACAGAGGAGGTGCGCATTGCGGCGGCTTTTTCGCTCGGACAAATCGGTACCGCTAAGTGTGAAGCGCCCCTCATCCAGGCTTTTGATGCCCGGGATTCGCTGTCGCAACACCAGCGTTTAAATGCCATTATCCTGGAAGCCATCGGCAAATGTGGCAGCATGAGCTCGCTCAAACACATGGCGGCCATCAGCACTTACGCCTCCACCGACACCTTGCTGCTGCAAGGCCAATGCCGGGGCATCTATCGTTTTGGACTGCGCGGCATCACAGATCCCGCTGCGACCAACAAAATGATCGAGTATATTTTCAGCGACCAATTGCAAATACCGGAGTCGGCCCGCTTGGTGGCCGCCAATTACCTGGCCAAGGCAAAGGACCTGAAGCCCGATAGCTTGCAAGCTGCCCAGATATCCGTCGCATTTGTACGGGCATCCGGAAATGCCGACATTCGAATGGCGGTGGCCAAGGCGTTGGGACGCTCCAAAACAGAGCCCGCTTTCGGCATGATCTCTAAGGTGATTCAAGATGAAAAGGATTGGCGGGTCAAATGCGAACTCATCAATGCCCTGGTGGGCTTTCCTTATGATACGGTTCGCGTGATTGTCACCCCGCTGATTGGCGATCCCAACCCACATATCAGCCGCACCGCTGCGGAGTTTTTTGTACAAAACGGCCAGGCAAAAGATGCCGACTGGTATTGGCGTCTCATTCAAGACAATCCGGACCTGCCCTTGTTCGCGCAAATTTTGCTGTTCCGCGCCTCCAACAAATTGCTGTCAAACAGCTTTTATCCTGAATCTAAGGATTTCGTAAATTTCAAGTTGAAAGAAATGTTCCAGCAGGCAAAAAGCCCCTACGACCGGGCAGCCTGTCTGGCGGCACTCGGCGAATTCGGCTGGAATTACCGCTTTATTCACGACAAGGGCTACAACGATCCGCACCCGGCAGTGAAAACCGCTGCTGCCGAAACCCTGCTTTCCATCATGCAGCGCCCCGATTTTTACGGCTTTTTCGGCGAAGGCTCCAAAGGGGTGCGCCGTGAGTTGTACAATTACCTGCGCGAATCTATTTCCTCCGGCGACGTGGGACTGATCGCCACCATGGCCCCAGGCTTCGACAACAAATTATTGAATTTCAAATCTTTGCGCGACTCGCTGCGCCTGGAGGATTTGAATGTCAGCCTTACCAAACTCAAAATGCCCCGCGATGTGGAAGCCTACATGGCGCTCGACAAAGCGATTGCTTTTTTAGAGGACAGAACCCCCCGGCCCCCTATGATCCCCTGGAATCACCCCATCAACTGGGAGCGGCTCAAGCTGGTAACACAACAAACGGAGGTTACCATTGAAACAGTCAAAGGAAATGTGGTGCTGGAATTTTTGCCCCACGTGGCGCCGGGCTCCGTGTCCAATTTCCTGGAACTGGCCGCTACCGGCTTTTTCAACGGGAAAAACTTCCACCGCGTGGTGCCCAATTTTGTGGTGCAGGGCGGTTGTCCGCGCGGCGATGGCTACGGCGCACTCGATTACACCATCCGCACCGAAATCGGGCTGGAATGGTATGACAAGGCCGGGTATTTGGGCATGGCTTCCGCTGGCCCTGATACAGAAGGCACGCAGTTTTTTATCACCCATTCGCCTACACTGCACCTCAATGGACGGTACACCATTTTCGGGAAAGTAAAATCCGGGATGGAAGTGGTGGATATGTTGCAGATGGGGGACGTGATGGAGAAGGTGACGGTGAAGTATCAGTAGCGTTTTGGCCAGAAGGAATAGAAGAAAAGCTGTATTCGTCTTTGCTTATTCGTCGGGCCACGAAAAGTGGTCGGACGAGGGCCATTTGGTCTGACCACTTTTCGTGGTCCGACCAATAAGTATCGGCATTTGCCTGAGTTCATGCACACAATGCGGCAATAGTGCATGTACACAAGTCCAAACCTCTATAAAAAAACTGGCAAAGCAATTGACGAAATTCAATATCCTTATTGTAAACCAAGCAATTGTGTCATTCCGCGCACAGCGAGGAACCTGATTGTCTATCGTAACCCAGGTTCCTCACTGCGCTCGGAATGACACAACGGCTTGATATTCAATGTAATTTATGGGGAATGCCCACCCGTACAATTGCTGTATGGATTCAATGGTTGAAAAAGCTACACGAAATTTATCAACGAGCATCACCTATCCCCATAACAACGATCATCCTGTAGAATCCAATTATCCGTGACTTTTGCGTTCAACTTAAGCAAAAACGCAGCTATGAAACTATCCCACATATTGCCCTTTGCCCTGCTGGCAGCCCTGCTTTCCAGCAGCAGTTGCTCCCCTTTTCTCAAAGTTTATTCAGAGGAAGAGCCGGGCATCAACCTGTACAAATACACCACCTACGCTTGGCTGGACACCCCTGCCAACGAGCCAGGTTTCAGCGGGACATCTTGGCAAAGCCAGCGCAGTCAGCAAAAAATACGCGGTTCCGTAGCGCAGCAAATGGAGCGGTATGGCTTCAAGCGCTGCGACACCGAGCCTGATCTGATGCTCCATTACCACGTCGTGATCAAAAACGAGGTGCTTTTTGTACGCGACCGGTATTGCGACGAAGAAAGCTGGAACCGCTACGGTCATTGCAACCGCGTTCGGCCAGTGAACTACGAAGAAGGCATGCTCATCATCGATTTAATTGATACCAAAACCGGCAATCAGGTATGGCGCGGTGCAGCGGTAGCCGTGCGGGAGAACCTGAACCCCGAGGAGGCAGATGCACGAATCGAGAAGGCTATTCGGTTGATTTTTAAGAAATTTCCGCAAAAGCCGATTAGGAGCATGGCGGGGGAATAGGAATGCGGAGTGCGGAATGCGGAGTGCGGAATGTGGAGTGCGGAATGTGGAATGCGGAGTGTGGAGTGTGGAATGCGGAGTGTGGAGTGCGGAGTGCGGAGTGTGGAATGTGGAATGTGGAATGTGGAGTGTGGAGTGCGGAGTGTGGAGTGCGGAATGTGGAGTGCGGAGTGTGGAATGCGGAGTGCGGAATGTGGAGTGCGGAGTGTGGAATGCGGAGTGCGGAATGTGGAGTGCGGAGTGTGGAATGCGGAGTGTGGAGTGCGGAATGTGGAGTGCGGAATGCGGAATAGGAATGCAGATTTCGGAACGTTGATTGAGGAATGCAGATTTTTTTCCCTTTGTCAATTCAACCAAATTTTTTCATCTATCTTTTGGCCAATAGTGCCAGCACAAGATGCCTGACGCATTTGAAAATGCTGTGCTTATTCCGCACTCCGCACTCCAAAATCCGCACTCCAAAATCCGCACTCCGCACTCCAAAATCCGCACTCCAAAATCCGCACTCCAAAATCCGCACTCCAAAATCCGCACTCCAAAATCCGCACTCCAAAATCGTCAATCAAATTTTTCAAAAAAATAAATGACCTACACCTCTGCTCAGGAAGCCCTTCAAATCATCCAATCCGGCCAGCGCGTTTTCATCCACGGCAGCGCCAGCACACCCCTGTACATGCTGCAACAATTGGCCCTGCAAGCGCCGCGCTTGCGGGATGTCGAACTGGTCAGCATCAGCCTGTACGGCGATGTGGTGCTCGACAAACCGGAATACACGGGCCATTTCAATTTCAACTCCCTGTTTGTGTCCGGCAGCATTCGGCAGGCGGTGAAGGAAGGCCGCGGCGATTATGTACCCGTATTTTTAAGTGAAATACCAGAGCTGTTCCAACGCGGCATACTCCCGCTGGATGTAGCCATTGTACAAGTATCACCGCCCGACAGGCATGGCTACTGCTCCTTGGGCACCTCGGTGGACATTGCGCGCTCCGCCGTCAACGCCGCGCGCTGCGTGATCGCGCAAGTGAACGCACACGTACCCCGCACGCACGGCGACGGACTGATGCACATCAACAGTTTCCAGGCAATGGTGCAGCACGATACCCCACTCCAGGAAGTGCAATACAGCAAAGGCGTGGGCGCGTTAGAAATGCAGATCGGCCGCCACATTGCCGGACTGATTGAGGACCGCAGTACCCTGCAAATGGGCATCGGCGCCATTCCCGACGCGGTATTAAAATGCCTTAACGGCCAAAAGGATCTGGGCGTGCACACGGAAATGTTTTCCGATGGCCTGATTGAATTGCTGGAAAAAGGTATCGTCACCAACCGCTACAAAAACATCCATCCCAACCTCACCGTCAGTTCATTCGCCCTCGGCACCCGCCTCCTCTACGATTTTGTAGACGACAACCCGGCTTTTACCTTCCGCGACATCGACTACGTGAACGACCCGACGGTCATTCGCCAGAACGACCGCGTAGTAGCCATCAACAGCGCCATCGAAATAGACATCACGGGCCAGGTATGCGCCGATTCCATCGGTACCTACCAATATTCCGGCGTGGGTGGCCAAATGGATTTTATGCGCGGCGCCTCGCTTTCCAAAGAAGGCAAACCCATCATCGCCACTACTTCCCGCACGGCGAAGGGCATACCGCGCATCGTGGCCATGCTCAATCCAGGGGCCGGGGTGGCTACCTCCCGGCCGCATGTGCATTACGTGGTGACGGAATACGGCGTGGTGAATTTGTTTGGGAAAAACCTGCGGCAGCGGGCGCATGCATTGGTAGGGATTGCGCATCCGGATGATCGGGAAGGGCTGGAGCGAGCGGCTAGGGAGCGGTTTGGGGTTTTTTAGGGATGAGTTATGAGTGATGAGTTATGAGTTTATACGCGATTTGTGTGGTATTTTGACTTATTGTTGATTTTATTTGTCGGCTTTTCATTTTTTCATTTGACTCAAAACGAGGCCTCAACGCAACACCAACTCCCAAAAGTCCCATCGGGACTTTATCTTTGTAACAATGCCAAAGAAAATTGCACCCGTTCCATCGGAACGGCATCTTCAATGTAATTGTATCGTTCCGATGGATTCGGGTACTGTCTTAGCCATCCCAAGTTTTTTTCTCCATTTTTCTTCCACTTTGAACAATCAAAACGTACATTTGCCCTCCCTTTTAAAAAAAGGGGGATTAGCTCAGTTGGTAGAGCGCTTGCATGGCATGCAAGAGGTCATCGGTTCGACCCCGTTATCCTCCACATTAAGAAGCCTCGTCGTATGACGGGGCTTTCCTATCTACCATACTTACATAATTTACGCTGCAAGCCTCAGTAGGCCGCTGCGCCGATTTGGATCAACGGCTCAATGACCACGTCAGAGATGATTCTCATTTTACAAAACCAGGAAAACCGTGGGGTTTGGTGTGGTCATCTTTTTTTGAAACAAGGAAAGAAGCTGTTAAGGTAATTTTATAAATACACCTATTTTTTATAAAAAAGTACGGGGAAAGGCAGTGCGTAAAAACACAAAAAACAGCGTCCCTGTCTGAACCCAGCTACCTTAAAAACATTAAATAGTTGACGTTTTTTTTAAATAAACCCCCATTCCTAAGGATAAATCGTTTGGACTGAAAAAATCCACGCTTTTATTAAAAGCAAAATCCTCGGTGAAAGAGGCAAAAATCGTATTTCCAATTTTAAATACTTTAGTGGATTATTGCGCTTGTTAGAAAAAACACCGTGGTTTTTGAAAGCAACTTAAGCCTTGATACCCTGACATAATTTATGCCTCAAACGTGCTTTTCCTTCTGTTTTTTATTGCTAATTGCATGTCTGTCGACAGGAGCGGCCCCAGCGTTGAATACAAGCTGCTTGCCCGTTTATCGCAAGGCGATTGGGTGCTGGTAACGGATACAGCCGGGGACAAATGGGTTAAAATTGAGGTGACAATTGTTGGCGACCATGATCTTAGCACCATAGAGG
>JBBRWA010000282.1:0-7639 GCA_038246345.1 Chitinophagales bacterium | reverse complement strand
TTCTTCCTCACGTGTTTTCTTCATGTCTTCGCTTAGCAGCACTTGTTCGGCTTGGTACTTACTGTACATGCCTTTCACTTTGTCTTGCTCCTGCGCAATTTCCTGGCGCCAGGCTGTGGCTACTTTATCCAATTGTTCCTGAGCTTTTTGATATTCAGGAAGGCTTTCCAAAACAGCGGTTACGTCTACAATGGCAATACGTTGTGCGGTTGCGAAGGCTGAAATGGCCAGTAAAAACAGGGTGGTTGATGCAATTTTTTTAATAATCATGGTTGTGGTGTGATTTGAATTGTTGATGTCCAATGGCCCAAAAGTAGGGCTATTTCAAACTTTAGACGGCCTTGTGACGAAGGATTACAAACACAAGTTGCTTTCCAGCTTTAATTTTTTTTGGTTAATGAGAACTAATATACTCATTCTCAAATCGTTTTACACGCCCAGTGGTTTTTAAAAAGCTGTGCTTTAACCCCTGTTTAACCCGCTGTTAAGTGATCTTAACGATGCAAACGACGTTTGATGGGTGTCATATTGCCGACATTAAATTCCTTTCCGTATGTTTGCACTATCGATTTTCTCCAATTCCAATGCGCCAACAAATTAAAATATTACTTTTAACAGTACTTCTCGCCGCTGCATATTCTGCCTCCGCGCAAGACACTGCTGTTCAAGACACCTTGACCAACCGCTTCACGCTGTTGACACAACTCAGCCAAGCAGGCAGTTTCGAACAGGCTCAAGTGGAGGCTGAACAGTTCCGTGATTTCTTGAAAAGACAAAAACTCCCGCTATCTCCAAAAGCGGTGTCATTGCTTTCCACGATTTATAAAGCCAATCAGGACGATCGCAGTGCCACCCGTATGTTGGCAGAAGCAGAACTTGATGCCCGCCACGACCCTAATCCTGTATCAAAAGCAGCTTTGTTGACTACCCTGGTGCAGGAATGCCGCAAATGGGAACTGCCCGACCAAGCGCTCACCTGCCAACAAATGCTTGCGATAGCCCGCGATTCCATTCAGACGAGAGAACGCAGACTGGAGGCCATGAGCATGCAGCAACAATTTGACTCCCTCACCACCCTGCGCGCATTGGAAGTGTCTGATCAGGCCAAATACGTCAAACTGGAGAAAAAACAAGCCTTGGGCATAGCTGGCATCCTTGCTGCTATTTTGTTGCTTATGTTTTCAACCATCGTACGGTCGAACAATAAATGGGGGAACTTACTGAAGAAAAAAGAGCTGGAATGGGAAATAATGCAGGCCAACATGCGCCAGGAAGTTGAAGAAAACGCTACCCTCCAGGTAATTGCAGCTACCCAGGCCAACCCTGAATCCACTTTGAAAGAGGATCAATACACGGTGTACCTTGGCCCAAAACCGGAACAGATCGCCCTATTGATAGAACCCAACCGCCAAGTGGTGCTGTACCTTAAATCGTTACTATCAGATCGTTTTCAGATTGAAACAGCACGGACAGCAAATGAAGGCTTACAGTTGGCAAACGATTTATTGCCCGACTTGGTCGTTTGTGACGCCCTGTTGGATGGCCAATCTGGCATTGAAGTAGCACGCCAGATCAAACTATCGGAACGCACCAACCACGTGCCCGTGGTATTGTTGACCGATAAATTTGGCAATGAAGGCAAATTGGATGCCTTGCGCGCAGGAGCGGATGTGTGGTTTTCCCGCCCCGTGATTGACGATGAGTTTGATGCTTCAGTTCAACGATTGCTGGATGCCCGAAAAGTGCAACACGATGGTTTTAGCCGTTTTCTGCAGTTGTTTTTTACCGACAACAGAATTCAACTTCAGGATCCTTTTTTACAGCAAATTGTGCTGATGATAGAGCAAAATCTTGCTAATCCAGATTTTATGGCCGATGAAATGGCCAGAAAAATGCAGCTCAGCAAAACGCACTTTACCAAAAAATTGAAAGTGCTCACGGGGAAAGAACCCGTCCAATTGATCCGGGAGTTACGGCTCGAAAAAGCCAAAATATTGCTGGAAAAACGTGCTGGTACGCCCAATGCCATTTCAGAACTTGTAGGTTTTTCCAATCCAGGCACCTTCGCGCTGGCGTTTAAAGAGTATTTCGGAGAAAACACTTTGTTGTTGTACTCGCTCCCTTCCATTCGGCAGCTCTAAAGACATCCTAACAAACCAGCGCCTTTTTGCTCAAATTAGCTGTAGTGCCAAACCTTGTCATCGTAGTATTCCGGTGGATAGCTGCTGTATTGTCGCCGTTGGTCGAAGCCTTTTCTACATGCAACCATTCTATGGTAATATTGCCTTTTAGTTAAATCTTGAATGCCTTGCAGCATTCTTGCGTTACGGAACACCTTACTTTCGATTAGCCACACACCTTAACTACCTGCCTTCTTATGAAAAGATCCTTCCCGATCCTTGCGTTACTGTTTTTTCTTTCCCAAGCACTTCTTGCCCAAAATCCTTCCCGTGTCACCATCAAAGGCAGCGCCATGGACACACTTGGGAATGAGCTTGCATACGCAACGGTCATGTTGCTCAACATCAAGGACACCACCCTGGAGAATTTTACCCGCAGCGACGACAAAGGAGCCTTCTCCTTTAAAAACGTCAGAAACTCGGAATACCTGCTCAAAATATCCTATATCGGGTATTTGCCTTACCAACTACACCTAAACGTTTCAGCAGTCGAAACCAACGATCTTGGCACCATCAACATCAAACCTATTTCCAATGAATTGATGGAAGTGGTCATCAAAACAGCCAAAGCGCCCCTTCGAATCCGTGGTGATACCATCGAATATGATGCCACTACTTTTAAGGTCCCACCGGGTTCCACCGTGGAAGACCTGCTTCGACGGCTCCCCGGCATCGAACTGGATGCAGAAGGCAATATCAAAGCCCAGGGCAAAGACGTAAAGACGGTTTATGTGGATGGCAAAACCTTTTTTGGCAGCGACCCTAAGGCTGCGACTAAAAACCTCGGCGCGGAAACAATCTCCAAGGTTCAGGTGTACAACGAAAAGTCGGAGCAAGCCAAACTCACGGGCATTGACGATGGTGTAAAAGATAAAGCCATGAACCTGGAGCTAAAAGCCGAGTATAAAAAAGGAGCCTTCGGAAAATTGACCGCCGCAGTAGGCAACGAAGAACGATGGGCTGGGCGCGGAAGCTATAATCGCTTCAATGAAAAAGAACAGCTCTCGTTCATCGGCTATGGCAACAATATCAACCAAACCGGCGTGAACTGGGAAGATTACGGCGAATTCAAAGGCCAAAACACCTTCAGGGATCAAGACAATGGTGATTTTGGCTTTGGAGGCGGACGGTACTACTCCATGGGAGGCGATGGTGACGTACCAATTTCCTGGTTCGACGGCCGGGGATTCACCAAAAACTTCGGTGCTGGCACCAACTATAACTTTGAAAACAAAAAGACAAAATACAACGTCAGCTATTTTTACAACCAAACTGACCTAAGTGTAGACCAGTACACCAACCGCCAAACCTTCCTGACGGACACCACCTTTTTCAATGCGGACACCACGAGCAAGACTGATTTCCGGGGAAATCACGGCGTATCTACGCGACTGGAATATAAAATAGACTCGACAAATCTTATCATTTTCAAAGCAAATGGTCGGATCGGTAATTCAGATGGTACCAACCTTCAACGACAAATCTTCTCCGATGAAAACGGTATTCCGGTCAACAACCTCAACTTGAACAATACCGACCAGGGTGACAATTGGCGCTTAACCGCATCGGGCATATTCCGGCATAAATTCAAGAAAAAAGGCCGCTCTTTCGCCGTCAGCGGTGGCTACAACAGCAGCCGTACCAATGGCTCGGAAAGTCTTTTTTCCGCCAACAACCTTATTGCCGGCGCAATACAACAAGACAATAATAACGACAATGTAGCGCAACAGCTAAAATCAAGTTTGCTGTACACGGAGCCGATTACCAAACGCTGGTTCTTGGAAACGTTTTACAATTTCAACAAAACAGACAATAACGTGAATCGACAGGTGGCTGATCCGGAAAACTCGGGGCAGCGGATCGACAGCCTGAGCATTTTTTACAAAAACAACACACTCTACAATCGGATAGGCTCCAGCATCCGCTATGCTTATGAAGGGTTGAATGTGTCTGTCGGCCTCGCTGCGCAACAAATACGGCTTGACGGCGAATACTCCCGCGATCGAAACGAACCACTTCTGGGCAACCCCATCAGCCGTTCATTCAACAATATTGTACCCAATGTCAATTTTGGCTACGAGTTCTCCAACCACATGGATGTCAATGCAGGGTACAGTTATGGGGTGAGTGAGCCTCAATTACAACAACTTCAACCCATTCCAAATGTCAACAACCCTGCCTTTCGATATGTAGGAAATCCAAACCTGGCACCGGAGACCAACCACAGCGTTAATGTAAACTTGGGCTATTGGAATCCGGCAAACTTTGCGAATTTGAACATTTGGACTGAATACAATATTTACGACAGCAAAATAGTAGAAAGTCAGTCAACCGAATTCACGGGGGACTTAGTGCGGGTCACCGCTCGCCCTGAAAACGTTTCTGGCGGGACGCAATTTTCAAGTGGTGTATGGTCTAGTTACCCTATTATCAAAACAAAATTGACCGTCAATTTGAGCGGTAACATCAACTTCAACAGTTCGCCCGTTTTTGTCGATGCCGTTCAAACGGAAACGAATAGCAATGGATACAACATCCGAACCGGGTTTTCCATCACGCCAAACAAGGATTTGATCGTTGGCTTGAACGGCAATTTTGGATTCACCAACACGACCTATGCCATCAATAAGAACCTGGACCAAAACATCCAGAACCACAGTGCTGATGCCGACATAAAGTGGCAGTTTATTGATAAGACGTTCCTGGAGGCCAAATTCACTTACTCGCTGTACAGAAATGACCGCTTCACGTTTAACCGAAATGTATCCATTTTGAATGCTTCTGTGCGGCGACTGATTGGAAAGAGCAACCGCTTCGAACTTCGACTGGCTGCTTTCGATTTGCTGAACCAGCGGGTTACAATTTCCCAAAATGCGTCCTTGAACTTTGTTACGCGTAGCGTAGCACCTACCCTGGCTCGATATTTCATGCTCAGTTTGAGCTATAACGTGCGGGGGTATGAGAACAAGGTGAAAAAGAATGATTGGTGGTAGAGTACGGTAGACGGTGGACGGTAGACGGTGGGCGGTGGACGGTAGACCGTGGACGGTAGACGGTGGACGGTGGACGGTGGACGGTAGACGGTAGACGGTGGACGGTGGCACAGCATCAGCTTGATTGTGTAGCATTGATTTTCAGCACTTAAATCCAAAAATAATTCCAGAAATCTTGGCTTTGGTGCTGAAATACGCAACCCAATAATAAAAACGAATGATGTGCAAACCGTCTACCGTCCACCGTCTACCATTTTTCATAAATTAAAGAACTTTTCAAAACTCATAACAATGCCAATACCATTCAAATCCTTGCTGTTTTTCGCTTTCTTTTCACTCTTTGCAGGTGGATTATTTGCCCAGGACGGGCCAATGCCGATAGAAGGAAAAATCCGGTATGTCGTCAAACACAACTGGACAAAAAAGTTGGAGTCACTGGATTATATCAGCAAGCAGCGCAAGGAACGCAATGCTTACATGTGGGGTGGCAGCCGCGCGGAGTGGACATCGTATGCCAACCTCTACATTACACCTTCAGAAACCAAATATGAAGACTCTGATGAAAGTGCTGACGACGACGATGACATGGGCTATTCCTGGCGGAAAAGCGCCTATACCCTCCGTCGCAACTATGCTAAGGGAACGATGCTGGATCACATCGAAATGTTGGGCAAGAACTATATTGTAGAAGACTCTATTCGCCCCCAGGACTGGAAAATAATGAACGACCTGAAAGAAGTTGCTGGCCATATTTGTATGAATGCCGCTTGGGAGGACACAATCAAGCAGCTAAAAATTATCGTCTGGTTTGCCTTCGACATTCCTCAAAGTGGTGGGCCTGAACGGCTTTGCGGTTTGCCTGGCCTTATTTTGGAAGCAGATATCAACGATGGTGCACTGACCATTACCGCTGATAAGATTGAATCCCAAAAGCTGACAACAGAAATGGATGCCCCAAAAAAAGTAAAAGGCAAAAGAGTGACCGAAGCAGAATACCAGGACGTTATCCGCAAACATATCGCCGAAAAAAAGAAAAATGAAGAACCCTGGTTTTGGGGCATTCGATATTTTTAGTACCTTTCACTGGATACGGCACTCGTGCCTATTTCAAACGGCCCAGCACTTCTTTCATCCGCCGAATGGCTTCCCGCAGCTGCGCCTCTGAAGCAGCATAACTCAGCCTGAAACAATTTGGATCGCCAAAGGCATTGCCTGAAACCAGGCCAACATAAGCTTGAGACATCACGTAATCACAGAAATCATCGGCGTTATTGATGACGGTTTGACCGTCCGTTTTGCCAAAAAAGGAGCTGATTTCTGGGAACACATAAAATGCACCATCAGGCATATTGGTCTTGATACCGGGTATTTCTGCCAACATAGAGATAACGATGTCGCGACGCTCCCGAAAAGCTTCACGCATGGTTTCCGTGGGGGCCATTTCGCTCATGAGCGCAACAGCTCCCGCTTTTTGGCTGAATGAAGCGGCACCACTCGTCACCTGGCCCTGTATTTTGGAACAGGCATCAGCGATATGCTTTGGGCCTCCCATATAGCCCAAGCGCCAGCCCGTCATCGCAAAACCTTTGGCAAAGCCATTGACGGTCACCGTGCGGTCTTTCACATTTGGAAAAGACCCAATACTCACGTGCTCATGCGTAAAGTTGATATATTCATAAATCTCGTCGCTGACAATCAACACGTTTTCGTGTTTAGCAATCACGTCAGCATAGGCTTGTAATTCTTCCCGGGTGAAGACTGTACCCGTTGGATTGCATGGCGAGGAAAACATCACAAACTTGGTACGAGGCGTAATGGCCGCGTCGAGCTGTTCCGGAGTCGGCTTGAAATCGCGATCAACCCCGGCGTAGACACAAACCGGAACACCTTCTGAGAGCTTTACTATTTCAAAATAAGAAACCCAGTACGGCGTAAACAGCACCACTTCATCGCCTGGGTTGAGCAGCGCCTGGCAAAGATTGTAGATCGTTTGCTTTGCGCCGTTGCTCACCACAATTTGTGAAGGCAGAAAGTCGAGGTCATTGTCCCGTTTGAATTTTTCACAGATCGCTTTTACCAGCTCTGGCAAACCCGATACGGGCGTGTATTTTGTATAGCCATCTTTCAGTGCTTGGAAAGCGGCATCCTTTACGTGTTCTGGAGTGTCAAAATCAGGTTCACCGAGGCTCAAGCTGATTACATCATGGCCAAGTGCTTTGAGCTCCCTGCCCATACGGGCCATTTTGAGGGTTTCGGATTCTGCTAAATTTTGTACGCGATTGGAAAGAATCATGAGTATTGTTGCTTTTAAGGGGGCAAAGGTAGACATGTGCCGTCAACTTTTAGTAAAAACCTCGCAGGTCTAAAACCTCATAACCCTCCCCAAAAAACCAAGGTTTTTTGGGGAGGGTTCTGAGGTTTTAGACCTACGAGGTTTTTACTAAAAGTTGGCAACACCTATGCAAT
>JBBRWA010000281.1:0-7651 GCA_038246345.1 Chitinophagales bacterium | reverse complement strand
CCTAAGGAGAAGATGCTATACTTGGCCTAATCCCATGCTAAGTAATTGCTGACGTTCCGGCCAAACCGATGAATACACGCCAGATATTATCTGTCACACCAAACCAACGTGTCATTCCGAGCGAAGCGAGGAACCTGGGTTACTATAAACAATCAGGTTCCTCGCTTCGCTCGGAATGACACGCTGGTTTGCTATGACACGCTGGTTTGGAATGACACGCTCTCTTGGGAAGGGTAATGGTGCATGGAAACAGTCCTTGCCTTGTGGAAAATAACACCCGTATCCCTAAGGAGAAGATGCTATACTTGGCCTAATCCCATGCTAAGTAATTGCTGACGTTCCGGCCAAACCGATGAATACACGCCAGATATTATCTGTCACACCAAACCAACGTGTCATTCCGAGCGAAGCCCCGCTAGGCACAAGTCTTCAATCACCCGCATCTATCACACCTGCCCAAAAGCAGCGCGCGCTCGTTAGGGTCTGCGACCCGTTACGTTGTTTTCCAAGTCTGTGACTTGAGTTCGATTTTAGCCCCAAAGACAAGCAACTTTGCCGCAAAGCCCTGAATCGCATCGACCAGGATCTGAGCATCATTCGGCAACATGGTCGGCAGTGTTTTCTGGATACAAAGCACGATGGTTTTCACCGTCAAAACAACTCCACAACCCCAATCCTCAAAAACTCCTCCCATGGCAACCCATCCTTACCCACCAACAGCATTTTATCAGGCTTGAATTTTTTTCGAAATGCCTCCATACCGGAGGTGCTGCGCAACGCGCCGCTTTTCACTTCTATGGCGAGTGTTTTACCCCTGTGTTGCAGTACAAAATCAACCTCCTCATTGCCATCCCGCCAATAACACAAGCGAAATCCGTCCTGCCGTGCGTGGTTGATTAAATGTGCGCCGACTGCCGATTCGATGATGCGCCCCCATTTTTCTGGAGATACCAGCACTTCGCTGAAGGTTTCTGGCATTTGTGCCGTGCGCAACGCCGTGTTGTGTACCTGAAACTTGGGGCTGGATTGACGCTGCCGGATGACTTCGCCCGAAAACTTTTCCAGACCACCCAACAAGCCTGCCGAATCAAGCAAGTTTAGGTAATGCGCCAAAGTTGTGACATTTCCCGCATCCAGCAATTGGCCAAGCATTTTATTAAAAGACAATATTTGCCCAGAATAAAGACAGCCCAGCTCGAATAAGCGGTTCAACAGGGCTGGCTTTTCCACCCGTGTCAAAGACAAGATGTCGCGGGAGATGCTGGGTTCAATGAGTGCGTCAGCGACATATTTTTTCCACCGGAATTCATCGCTGATAAATCGAGCGGAGCCTGGGTAACCACCAGACCATACGTATTGCTCGGCAGAGAAATCAAACGCATCCTGCATCTCTTTTAATGACCAATGTCCGATATAGCTGAGCTCAAAACGCCCGACAAGCGATTCGGTCAGCCCTTGCTGTAACAACAAGCGGGAGGAACCGAGCAGTACAACTTTAAGCGGAAGGTTCGCACGCGTGTCGGCATCCCAATTGGCTTTGACTGTTTCACTCCAGTTCGGAATTTTCTGTATTTCATCCACCGCCAAAATAAATGCCGAAGCTTCGGATTGCCGGAGTTTAATGCGGGCAGTTTCCCACTGCTGCTCCAGCCAGGCAGCGCTGGCATTCGCCACCCCATCGGCAGAAACAATGTGACTTGGCGTATTGCTGGCCGCCAATACTTGGCCGACAAGCGTGGTTTTTCCTACTTGTCGAGGCCCCGCAAGTACTTGAATCACGCCTCTTGGCTCATCTAATCTTTTTTCAAGAGTTTGATAATAAGGTCGTTGGAACATAAAAATAGATTTACTCAATGTAATGAGCAAAATTACTCAATAGATTGAGATAATTTACTCAATGCTTTAACTAAAAATTGAAAAGCTTAGTTTTTGGCTTGCTTGGTCTTCGCACCCCAACGCATAATGCCCCCCAATACAGCAACTTAACCAGCACTGCCTTGTTTCACTAAAAACCTAACCATGCAAAACGGCCCCTACCTCCTACTTTTTGTATTGCTCATCCTCCTCGTCACCGGATGGTTATATGCCAGAAAACGAGGCGCCCTGCGCGCAAAACTCGAACAACCTTTCCCTGAAAACTGGCGGAATATCCTGGAAAAGCGGGTGTTTTTTTATGCTCAATTGGATGATTCAGACAAACAACTGTTTGAAAAACGGGCAACCTTATTCCTGGCGACCAAGGAAATCAAACCCATAGAAACAGACATTGATGATACGATCCGGGTATTGGTGGCTGCCAGCGCTATTATTCCAACGTTCGCATTCCCGGCGTACAATTATCCCCAGGTTGGCACCATCTTGATTTACCCCGGTAGTTTTGACGATCAATTCCAGACAAAAAAATACGAAGGACACAAACAATTTATCGTCGGGCTGGTGGGAAATGACAGCTTGAAAGGTCTGGTCATTCTGTCCAAACCCGACCTGATCAGCGCCTTTGATGGGCAGCCACACCAGGAGAATGTGGGTGTGCATGAATTTGTGCATTTGCTCGACAAGGAAGATGGTGCCATTGACGGCATTCCAGCGTTGTTGTTGGAGCATCAATATGTAGGCTCCTGGCTGCACGAAATTAAAAATGAAATCAAACGCATTGAAAGCGGGCATTCTGATATTAACCCGTATGCACTCACCAACAATGCGGAGTTTCTGGCGGTGGTAAGCGAATATTTTTTTACCAATCCGGCTATGTTTGAACGGAAGCACCCGGATTTGTACCAATACCTTGCGGACATTTTCAAGGTAGAAAAAACAGACGCTTAAGTACCGAGTTGATATTAACTTGAATTATAGGCGTAGGATTTTGTGCTGTAATAAGGCTGTTTTGAGGCGCATTGCGTAGGTATTGTAGCGAAAAACAAACGCAGTTACAGGGCAAAAGACAAAGTCTATAACTCAAACTAATATCAACTTGGTACTTAATTACGCAAGCCTTTTACATAAGCGCTTACCGACTCAATTTCCTCCAGACTAAGTTTTGTTTTATAAGCAGGCATGACCCGTTTGCCATTCAGAATGATTTGTTTTATAGCTTCATCATCCATCGTGCTGGTTTGCAAATTTTTCGCACCAAAAGCGCCTTTGCTGCCGTCTTTGCCGTGACAACGGGCACATTTTTTTTGATAAATGGCCTTGCCGCCTGCGGCTGGGGCTGTCATAAAAGAGGCGAAAGCCCAAGTAGAAATACAAATACCGAGAAGCAGAAATTTTGACATTGGCGGAAGGTTATTTTTTGATTTTATTCCGAAGCTGCGTGTTGCATACATGCTATTGCTACGCTGCGGCGTGCCAAGGTAGTTCAACTGCCTCAATAAAACCGGTTGCCCCAGGTGATAGCCGATGTGGTTCGCCCGGCTTAAAAGTACGTACGAACAAGCTTGGAAAAAGCAACGCTGGCGAATGTTCAAATGACAGAATTGGCGCATGCTGGATTTTCCATATAAGGTGTAGGTTGTCCAAAGGCCGGTCGTCATGTCCAGGGTTTCGGCTTTCTTGGTAACGCCGCCAGCAAAAATAACCTGATTTCCCAGCACGGCACTTTTCATCTCCGAATTCGGGGTGGAAAGGTCAGCAGCAGGCGTACTGGTATTCGTGGCGATGTCAATAATGTCAACTTTTTTGGACAAAGCGGATGGAATCTGGGTGGACTCGGCACTAGAGCTTTGAAAAATGTTGTAAGTACAGGATGTATCTTTTACATAAAAAAATGTTTGTCAAGAACTGAGACTAATTGATTGTTGGGGTATTCTATCGTATCTATTCTATAGATCACCGAAATTGGCATCTAATTTATACCTTTCATATCAAAATTACCAATTTCTTTGCTTTCCGAATTGAATGCAGTAACTCTTTTGTAAAACTTGGAAATGACCGCCAACGTATGTCCAACATGATATTCAGACTGTATAGGGTTTACT
Source organism: Chitinophagales bacterium (assembly GCA_038246345.1). Classification (GTDB taxonomy): domain Bacteria; phylum Bacteroidota; class Bacteroidia; order Chitinophagales; family Saprospiraceae; genus M3007. The sequence goes on along the minus strand of JBBRWA010000281.1, from coordinate 3,674 downwards.
GAAAACGGAATTTGAAAATATCTCGGACAGTTTTCCTGCTTTGTACAGGAATAGAAAAAACCAGTGATTAAAAAAATATAAAAAGCAGTTTTCGTTCCTAAAAAATTTATAGGCAGCTGCGACATTTATCAATGCCGAATCTGCTATGGTTAGGATGTCAACAACTATTGAAGCGGTTGTTTATCACCGCCTCAAAGTGGTCATGAACAAAGCAGCAATGCTCCCGGCCTGGTGCCGTTTTTTAATTTCGAACAACCATTTTGCAGGTTTGAGGCGAAATGATCTGATCATCAGTCCCGGGAACAGGATTAGGACGCGTATAAAAAAAATGAAGCACCAAAGAATCATTTCCATACATTCTGCCCGTAAATTCCTTCCAATACAGCCACCCATCTATGATACAGTGTCTATTAGATAATGGCCATACTGTTTGAATCAAACTATCATACCCAAATGTGGTGGGTAAAAAGTAGAACCCAGTTCCTATAACGTACCCAGTAGTATCCACATACTTTAGATTCAATTGATATTCGCCCATTGCATTAGGAGTGGTCGTTCTGCCAAGAATTTTCATTATGAAGCTATCCTGGTTGCATGGACAACCTTCGCTGACTCCGAAAAGAACATCATTGTCTCGCTCGTTAGGGTCTGCGACCCGAAACGTCATTTTTTCAAGCTGTGACTTGAGTTCTTTGTTGAGGGATAATAAATACGGAAAAAGCGCCAGAGAATCGGAAAAGCCGAGTTGGCCCGAGGGCAAGAAAAAAAACCACAGACCCAGCTCGGCGGCAAAACTGAAATCTGTCAAAACAAATTCAATAAAATGACGCATTACCGAACAAAACTATGCTGCCTCCTCAGCGCAACCACCTTCCTGAATTTTGATGCTTTTTTTGCTAAAAAGCCCATGACCCTAAATGTTAAAGCAGACAAGTTCTATTGCGAAACGAAACGGAAAGCTGTTATCACTTTCAGGTTTTCACCCAAGGACTTTGGGGATGGAGTATGGCCTAAGTTAGAAGCGGTTGGGCTTCGTGCTGGTGTTTGTGATTTATAGGGCCTTGGAGTTGTTATTTTTTCATCCACCGGACATACCCTTCCAGCCAGGAACCCAAATAGTACGGCAAATTCAACAATTGAAAAGTTTTACCTGCGGGCGTAACCGCTTGCTGGAGCAAAGGCTCACCGGCGTAAAGCCGGACGGCAAATGAATGACTGCACTGATCCATGAATTGGTGCAGCGAGCGTAGCTTTCCCGCAGTGCCCGACTTGACTTCAATGGGGATCAACAAGCCCTCAAATGGAAAAAGGAAATCAACCTCTGCATCGCTTTGGCTTTTCTCGCGCACCCAAAACCGGAGTCTGTCCGTGGGGTGGATCAAAGTAGAAAGTAATTCTTGGCCAACCAAATGATGAATAACCCGCCCGCGATAGGCTTCATGCAGGTCTTTGGTACCAATGAGATTTTCCTGGAATCCACTGAAAAAATTAAGAAGCCCAGTGTCCAGTGCTTGCAAATAGGGCGATTTCCGGTGGTCGGGCAAACCTGGCAATTGGGTTTCTGTGGTCGGGTACACCAAGTGGAGGAGCATTGTTTTTTCCAAGGTACGGAGCGCTTCCCCCATTTCCCGGGAGCCATAATTAGAATGTCCAAATCCCTGAAACTTGATGCGTCCTCCAGCTTCAAGAAATGCGTGTTGAATGCAATGCTGTAGCGCCTCCACGCGAAGTGTTCCGGCAGCATATCTTTGCACATCATCCTGATATGCTGTTAGCAAGGTGACATAAATTGGCTTTAGGCTTACCAGATCGCGGTGCAAGGCAAATTGTTGTACGACCTCAGGCATTCCACCTATGAGCGCATATTGGTGGAAAAGGTCCAATAACTTGGGGTGGGCATAGGTTGGCAGGGGTATTTCAGTCAAGATATCCAGTGCTGCATTCTCTCCAATGGCCTTCAAAAATTCTGAAAAAGAAACAGGCCGGACAGCAAGGTATTCCACCCTGCCAACAGGAAAAGCGTTTTTGGGCTCAAGTAGGGTTTCTAACAACGAACCCGCTGCAATGACATACAAATGAGGGAACTGTTCATAGAAGTAACGCAATTGCGCCACCGCCCGCGCTTCGGCCTGTATTTCATCGATGAAAAGGAGAACACGCTGCGCGTCTTTTGAAATATTGTGCCGGAAAAAGATCGCAGCTATGCCATCCTCCAACTTTTCATACCGGGTAAAAAACTCCCGATCAGCGGCTTGTTCCAGGTTCAGTGAAATGAAGTGGTCAAAATGTTGACTGAATAGTTGAACGACTGTTGTTTTTCCGACCTGCCGCGCCCCACGCAGGATAAGCGGTTTGCGGTTGGCACGGGCTGCCCATTGGCGCAATTCATGCAATATGCTTCGATCAAAATTCATACACTGCCAAGTCTTTTTTACATAAAACAAGGGCAAAAATACAAATATTCATACACAAAATAAGGGCATTTCTTAAATTAATTTAGCATAAACCAAGGGCAAATAAAAATTTCTATTACCAATCTTTGCCACGCCATACACCTACTGCAAGTTAACCATGAAAAAAGAAGATGCCAAAGGTTCCGGGGTTGAGCGTGCGTAATGCGGAGTGCGGAATAATCGCCAAGGCTTTGGCAGTGTGTCGAGACCTGCTGGCGACAAGTGTTCACGCACCCTCATCCATCCCACAATCCCAAAAAACAGCGCACGCTCGTTAGGGTCGCTCGTTAGGGTCTGCGACCCGAAACGTCATTTTTTCAAGTCTGTGACTTGAGTTCGTTGTTGAGGGATAATAAATTCGGAAAAAGCGCCAGAGAATCGGAAAAGCCGAGTTGGCCCGACGGTAGGAAAAAAAACCACAGACACCGCAATGTGCGATCCAAAGCTTCGCAGTTTGGTAATTTCGGGACAGACAGAACGGAGGGCGGGAGAGTTGCTTGACAGCCGGACAAGTCAACGGCAACAACTTTCTTTGATTCCGGGGAGTGCCCCTGTTAGTTAAACTTATGTGTTCGAGCCGGTGCAGATAGTACGATGCCCGTGGTACGCACAAAGGTACGGGTTGTTTTGCCTTTGGTGCTATGCTGCAACGTTAAAATTTAGAATTTTGCATTTTGTATTGAAAAGCTGGTCATTCAGCTGGTTTAACCCCCGCCAGATTCATACGCCAACTGGTGGACTCGGCACTAGTGCCGAGTCCACCAGTTGGCGTATGAATCTGGCGGACATATTTTCCACTCATCTGCGTTGCTCGTCTGTTAATCCCGAACGCTTTCGGGATCGCCCTCCTCACGCCTTAATGAACGAAAAATCCGGTTTCGCATACTTAGATGTTACGTACTGATTACGGCACTAGAAGCTCAAATTTTTCAAAACATTTTATTTGAAAATTTCGATCACCGCCAGAACGCTTTACCTTCGCGTTGGCAGAGGAGATGAATGATGAGTTATGAGTGATGAGTGATGAGTTATGAGTGATGAGTGATGAGTGATGAGTGATGAGTTATGAGTGATGAGTTATGGGTTATGAGTGATGAGTGATGAGTTATGAGTGATGAGTTATGCGTGATGAGTTATGAGTGATGAGTGATGAGTGATGAGTGATGAGTTATGCGTGATGAGTTGTGCGTCTGCACGGTATCTTGGATTTAGTCTAGGGAT
>JBBRWA010000280.1:0-7657 GCA_038246345.1 Chitinophagales bacterium | reverse complement strand
TAAAATTCTTTGTACGGTGCGCCCCAAAATCCCGGCGTAATCTCAACAGCTACAGTGCTTTGTGGATATATTTGAGGATAAGAGCTCTGTTGGGTCGATATGTCCTGGTAACCTCCCCCACCCCAGCCGGATTGATAATCCCAGGATCCAATTTTGACGCTTTTAATCCATTCCTGTGACGCGGAAAGCCCCGCGGCAATACAATATTCTTTTTCATGGCAAGCACCACAGCCAAGCGACAAATATGGGCTCAAGGGCGTTAAACTTATCCAAGAGTCGAAGCACCATCCTTGTATTTGAATTTCGTAGTGGGTGCAGTCCAATATATCTGGGACAAAAAAAGTGTTGTCGCCTGTAACAAAGATTTGCCATATTGGGCTATTCAAGTTGCGGATCAGGACTTTGTACGAGGAGTAATCTTGCAACGTATTCCAGGAAATGCTTACACCGTTGTTTGACGCTGTTACTGTCCAATTGAAGTTTGTGGCTTCACAGCATCCTAATGTTACAAAGGGGCTGATCGGTGACCAAGCGCTTGTTTCGCCATTCTGACATATACATTGAAGGGAAAATTCATAATTGGTACAGGGTTGCAACCCATTGAGCAAATATTCGCCTGATACATTTTGGACAACTGTCCAGTCAAGAATTCCTGAAATGCGCCAGCGCAGCTTAGCGCTTTCAATGCCCGTTGGTTCCGACCATTGTAGCAGGCTAGCGTATGGGCTTATAGAGAGCGTTTTTAGCCCAAATGGTGCCGGGCAACTAGCGCATTGGGCCTCATATTGCTGCAATAGATTATTAAGGTTGAGTCGGCCATTGCTTACGCTCGCGCCATTCATGGAAGCATTTGATGTAGTGCTGCTCGTGAGCAGGCTTTTTGTCCATATCGCAGCAGCTTTTGGACTTGTTTTTGCGAGCGCGATCAGTTCCGGACAAGGGGCGGCATACAGCAATCCAATACCGCCAGCCACATGTGGCGCAGCAAAAGAAGTACCAGAAAATGTTCCATACTGACTGCCAGCGCTGGTTATTAGAATCTCTTGACCGTAAGCGCCCAGATCAATATTTACCGGTCCCCATGCAGCGGACGGTGCCAGTTGGTCTGACTTGTCGAGGGATGTTACCGCAATTAAATAATCGCTCGGACAAGTAGTTGGCAGGTCGCCGGCAATATCGACATTTACCGGATTGTTGGCAGTAGCTGCCACGCTGACGATACCCGCCTCCCCTAACAAATCAAATGCTGCGCACCAAAGCGGCGCATTCGCGGGCATGCCATAGTCGATACCCCAAGAGCAATTCACGGCAACGACAAATGCGCCCTTCGTGCCATTGCTCTGGTTGTATTTTTTCCGCGCTCGCAATACATAATCGTATGCTGCCAACATTTCGGATTCAAGATTCCCGCCGGCGACAAACATGATTTTTACGTTCCAGTTTACCCCCGAGACCCCTACCCCATTATTGCCATAAGCACCTATGATGCCGCTCACAGGAGTGCCATGCGTCGTCAGAAGCCCTTGAATATTATCGTTTTGAGAAAACACATTCCAACCACTGAAATCATCCACATAGCCATTGTTGTCGTTGTCGATACCGTCGTTTGGGATTTCAGCCCAGTTTTTCCAAAGATTCGCGATCAGGTCGGGATGTGTTTTATTCACCCCGCCGTCAATAACAGCCACAACAATCGTATCTCCGGCCATACTTACACCGCCGGTGCTGATATTCCAGGCTAAATCAGCGTCCAAGTCAGCATTGGGGACACCGCCATTTGTGCCGTTGTTGATATATTGCCATTGTTCGTTAAAAAGTGGGTCATTCGGCAGCAAATTGCTGCGTTGTGTCAGCAAATGGTTGGCCTGGGCAATGCTTACTTCCGGCTGTCGGCGAAGCCAGGGCAACAGGTCTAGTTGGCAGTGCTCCACTTTCAGCAACCAGATGCCCATCTCTTCGGAAACTAATTCCAAGGTTGGGTGCGTTGCTTTTGTTCGTTTGGATTTTGTTTTTTCCTGGCTATTTTGGTTATTGCCAGCAGACAATAAGCTGTCCAATCGATTCAGCAGCTTATCGGAAGGAGCGGCGGTATGCAACAGCCACTGCCCTGGAGCTGCTTGTTGGGCGACAAGCCTGGTGCTTATTCCAAGCACAACAAGCAGTATAACAAGCAGCGTATTTGACAGAATTTTCATCTTAATATTATCAGCAACAACGAGCGGTTCTTTACAAGTCAATTCGGGTGCAAAATTGCACGGAAGAAATGGAGGCGCAAGGCAAATCTTGGGTCTAGGTATATTTTTGTCAAAATGTTTGGGCCATTTTCTACCTTAATGCTGGAAATGCAAAAGCCACCGCCCCAAATGATTGATTGAATATAGGCTATTTCTTGGGCCAATTCAGTATAATCTCGAACAAATCCGCAAATTTGTCAAACAATAAACAAGTTCCTGTGACTGCTACTACAATTAACGTGCGCTTCAAATCCCTGATATTGCTTTGTCTGGTGCTATTTTTCACTCAAATTGAGCTTCGCGGCCAAGGTTGTGGGTGTACAAACTGCCCACAATTCATGCCCGACAATTTTGTTGGAAGCTTTTTGATCAACGTCATGGGCGCTACCAACAACACTCTCGGTCAGAACGGCCAAGGAGTTTGCGGGGTGAACATGACTTTTGACCATGAATATATCGGTGATTTGAGCATCGTGTTGACTTCGCCTTCAGGGCAATCCGTAACCCTGGTTGGTCCTATCGGGCTTTTTGGCACGACAGATTTTACCACTTGGGCCATATCTTTCGTTCCATGTGGCGATGTAGCCAATCCAGACCCAGGCTTCACCGCACAATGGAGTAATAACCAGGCTTGGGGAATGTTCGGTAACTATACGGGCTCCTATTTCCCCTCTAATGGATGCCTTGAGAACTTCAACTCTGGCCCTGTCAATGGCACCTGGACCCTCACCGTAACCGATGGCCAGAACAATGACGTGGGCAATTTTTATGACTATGAGATCATTTTCTGTGATCCATCGGGCATCAATTGCTTTTCCTGTGCTGCTGAAGCCGGTAACTTGCCGCAACCCGATGTTATTGCTTGCGAAGGCGCGTCCAACTTGAGTTTAAACCTTCCACCAACCTACACTTCACCACAGGTGGAACCTCCTGCATCCGATTATGGCTATACTTATGTCATCGGCGGAACAGGCGGTGTCATCCTGGCGTACGAAGACAATCCAGACCTTTCAGGCTACGACCCTGGCGTTTACACCATCTGCGGATTCTCCTATCTCACAATGCAACAAAACCTGATTCCGCCTCCCAATGGATCTTTGACCATAACACAGCTCACCAATCAATTGGCCTCCACAAGCCCACCATTATGCGGGGATATTACGGGCAACTGCGTGAACGTCACCATCAATGCCAACCCACCGGACGAAGAGGAGTTTGAGACAATTTGTGCGCCTATGTGCTATATCTTCCACAACCAAACTTATTGCCAATCAGGCACTTACCCCAGAAATTTGACATCACCCCAAGGATGCCCCTACACCGCAGTGCTGTACCTGACAGTTACCCAACCTGTCACCAAAAATATCATTGAGACTATATGCGCAAACGAATGTTCCTCAACCCCTGGGTTTGAAAGCAATTGTATGCAAGGGAATTACCAGGAAATTTTCATGGGAAGTTCAGGGTGCGACAGCATCGTCAATTTAAACTTGCTGGTGCTGAATGTATTGGCAACTGTGGCGGCACCTCAAATGTTGTCTTGTAACCAGCCAACCGTTACCCTTTCAGGTGTAGGTTCTAGTACCGGCGCAACTGTTAGTTACCTATGGACAGCCAGTAACGGCGGCAATATTGTTGGCAATACTGCTGGCATTACGGCCATTGTGAATCAGCCAGGGAATTATCAACTCAGGGTTTGTAAATCAGGAGGCGGTGTCACCTGTTGCGATTCCACGCAAGTAACCGTCAGTGCCCAACAAGACCCACCACCAGTGCCGGATTCTATTGCAGGGCCTGTTATCTTATGCCAAGGCCAAACTGTTAGTTACACGGCAGCCACAGTAATCGGCGCGACCAGTTATATCTGGACGGTGCCGACAGGTGTTGTCATTAATTCCGGTCAAAATACCGCCACCATAAATCTCACCTGGAACAGCGCCAATGGTGGCAATGTATGTGTATCCGCCAGCAACCTTTGTGGCACAAGTATGCCAACCTGTTTGGCAGTTGCCGTAACTCCGATACTTATCCCAGCCCAGCCATCTGGTAACATAAATGTTTGTGCTGGTGACACGGTCAATTATTCCATTCCGCCATTAGTAGGTATAAGCGCTTATACTTGGACCACAAATGGTGGCACAATCCTTTCTGGCCAAGGCACTACGGATATCGTGGTGGCTTGGGGCGACAGCACTGGAAGTGTCTGTGTAAACGCTACGGGGGCTTGCGGCGCAAGCCCCGATGTTTGTTTGCCTGTATCTATAACGGCAATACCCCAAACGCCGCTTGTCAGTGGCCCGGCAAATACCTGTCCAGGCTCAAACGAAACCTATACCGTTGCTTTAATACCTGGCGCTACAAGCTATAACTGGATGGTAACCAATGGCATGATCCTCAGTGGTCAGGGCGGCGATACCATTCAAGTGAGCTGGAATAACAATGCCAGCAGCGGTGCCGTATGCGCCAATGCCGCCAATACCTGCGGCGCTAGTCCCGACAGTTGCTTGAATGTAGGATTGAGCATTCCGCTCAGCAGCCAACTTTCCACTACCTGTGATTCGGCCAATACATTTTATACGGTTTCCTTTGCGGTTACCGGGGGAAATCCACCGTATTCAATTCCAGGAGGAACCATTACCGCAGGGCTGTTTACCTCAGACCCTATCTTGAGTGGCCAGGGGTACAGCTTTGTTATCACGGATTCACTCGGATGCACTGCTGTCAATGTTACAGGGATACATGCCTGTCTTTGTACTTCAGATGCGGGCAACATGAGCATGACCCCACTGTCTGCTTGTGCCGATCAGCAGGTGACCGCTACCCATCTCGGTGCTGACATATTGGACGGCAACGACATAGCGGCATTCGTACTGCATACCAATCCAGGAGCACCGCTTGGGACAATTTTGGATGAAAACATCACGGGCGTTTTTGGCTTTTTAACTGGAATGGCTTTTGAAACCACCTACTACATTTCTTATGTTGTTGGCGACGATATGGGCGGCTTGCCCAACCTGGCAGATCCTTGCCTTGCGATTTCTCAAGGCCAACCTGTCGTATTTCACGAAATCCCGACGGCCAATGCCGGGGTGGATGCCAGTACCTGTGCTGCTGTGTTGAACCTTGCGGGCACCGGATTAGGCGCAGGGGCTTGGGCGCTGGTAACCGTTCCCAGTGGCGGCAACCTGACCCTTTCTTCCGTCACAGATCCCAATAGCACCGCTACTGCCAATGGATACGGCACCTATAACCTGAGTTGGACATTGGACAACAGCGGCTGTTTTGCAGCCGATACCGTAACCTTAACCTTCAATGATTGCAATTGTGTCAGCAATGCCGGGACCATGGATACGCCCATGCAAATTGCTTGTGAAGGGGCTGACATTCTAGCCACTCATTTTGGCGACGAAACGCTGGATGGCGATGATATTGGTTCCTATCTTTTGCATTCAGGCGCCGGAAATGCCTTAGGAACGGTGTATGCTTCTAACACAACGGGCGTATTTGGATTCCAAACAGGCATGGTGTACGGCATCACTTATTTTGTTTCTTATGCCGTGGGCAACAATTTGAACGGCGCTCCTGATCTCAGTGATTTCTGCTTGTCGGTTTCCGTCGGTCAGCCAGTCGTGTTTTATCAAAATCCCGCTGCCGATGCAGGAATGGACATGAGCACCTGCGGTACCAATTTGACCCTCGACGGGAATAATTTACCCGGAGGGCTTGGCGTATGGACAATTATTTCAGGTAACCCAGCAAATATTGCCATCAGCCAGCCAGGGGACCCGCTGAGTGCCGTGACTGTTTCCCAGCCAGGAAACTTCGTGCTTGGTTGGACCGTCACGCAAAACACCTGTGTTGGTACGGATCAAGTTTCGCTGGGATTCAACCCTTCGCCAACACTTGGAAACCTGGTGCGCACTTGTGATGCTACCAACGAGAATTTCACGGTAACCCTAACCATCACAGGCGGGACAGCGCCGTATATGGTGAACGGAAATGCGCTCGCAGGTCCTTTGTTTATCTCAACCCCATTTGCCAACGGTCAAAACTATTCATTTACCGTAATGGACGTAAACGGCTGCAATATGCCCAATGTAACAGGAGCCTTTAGCTGCAATTGTACCACCAATGCCGGCACTATGTCCGCAAACCTCATTTCCAGGTGTCAAGGTCAGCCCATTACTGCCACAGGGAACAACAATGAAACGCTTGATGCCAACGACGTAGTTGCTTACGTGCTGCATAACAGCGCTGGGCCTGCGCTGGGACAGGTGTTCGCCCAAAACGCCACGGGGACTTTTACATTTCAGCCTGGGATGATGTATGGGACAACTTATTATATCTCCCTTGTTGCCGGCAATCCAGCAGGCACCTTTCCCAATCCATTAGACCCCTGTTTTTCTGTAGCGCCTGGCCGGCCCGTTGTGTGGCAAGAGAATCCGGTTCCCAATGCTGGTGTTGATGCGTCCATTTGCGGTGATACACTGACGCTTGCCGCTATTACGGCAGGTTACAGTGGTGTTTGGACAAAGGTACTCGGCCCTGGCAATGCATCCTTTTCTGCTGCAACCGGCACGAACAGCGATGTTTCCGTTAGTCTTTTTGGAACCTATATTTTTCAGTGGACAGAAACAAACAACGGTTGTGTTGGCAGCGATCAAGTAATCTTTCGTTTTTTTGACACACCCGACGTTAATGGGTTAAACCAGGTTTGCAACAATACCAACACCCAATATACAGTGACCTTCACGGTGGCCGGCGGAACTGCACCATATACTGTAAGTGGGTTGCCCGGTGGATTAGCGGGTAATGTCTTCACGTCCACCCCCATTCAAAGCGCCGCAGCATACAGTTTTCTTATGACAGATGTCAATGGTTGCGTAGTTGGGCCTATTACAGGGGTGGAAAACTGTGTTTGTGCCACCGATGCGGGCACCATGCAAACGGCCCCATTGGTATTTTGCGCCAATACTTCCGCCGTTGGTGTTTGGGACAACAATGGCAATACGGATGGTGATGATATTATTCGTTTTGTGCTGCACAGCACGCCCGATGCTACCCTTGGTACAATTTATATAATCAATACGCAACCGACATTCCCCTTCCTGCCTCCCCTGCAAACAGGCATCACCTACTACATTTCTGCTATTGCAGGCAACAATGCCGGCGGCATTGTGGATGTAAACGATCCTTGCCTTAGTGTTGCCCCTGGAGTCCCTGTTCAATGGAAACCCATGCCAAGCGCTACCATGAGTGGCGATGCTACCCTTTGCGCTGGCAATGTCGGTACGATTACATTTACAGGAACTGGCACCTATCCGTTGACGATAAACTATTTGGATGGTGGCGTAGCCAGTAGTCGGATTATTACCAACAACCAGCCGGTGGTTTTGAACCCATTACATGCCAGTACATGGGTC
>JBBRWA010000279.1:0-7912 GCA_038246345.1 Chitinophagales bacterium | reverse complement strand
CAGGTGATGCTTGTATGCTGGGTTTTTGTTCCGCTACTACTGTTATCGATGGCAGCGACAAAGCGCAGTAATTATTTATTGGTAGCAGCGCCGGCATTTTTTATGATGACCGCACTTTTTATGCGGTTTATACTTCAAAAACACCGGGAATTGAATTTGTTCGGAGTCGTTATGCGGCTGATTTGGTTGGCATTATTAATACTACCCATCCGATATTCTGTAGAACGAACCAAGATTTTTTTACCCCGAGAAACCAACCCAATTTGGGTGCAAGGGCTAAAAGAATTGGCAGATGGAGGAAATCAGGATCCGGCCAAAACTTTAATTTTCAATGATCCCCATTATATAGAAGCCATGTTTTATACAGGAATTACCGCGTACAGTTGGATGCCCATTGAAAAAGTGCGGGAGCTAAAAGCAGCAGGCTGGCGCGTTTATGAGCCCAAGGACGGCAGGTATGTCCCCTGGTAGGTAACTTTCAGTTTTTACGACTCCGTTTGCTCCGAAGCAGCAGGGGCTGTCCGATTCAACAACGCATTCCACACCACATCCTCTGGCACCGGTGCCTCTATTTCAATGAGCTCGCCCGACATGGGATGCTCAAACGATAATTTCCAGGCATGAAGGTGGATGGAACGGTCGGAATTACCGCGCCGGGCACCGTATTTTACATCACCTTTGATGGGGCAACCGATGGCCGCCAATTGCACCCTGATTTGGTGGTGCTTGCCCGTTACAGGCTGAACTTCCAATAAAAAATAGTTTTTGCTTTTGCTGATAACCTTGTACTCAAGCTGGGAACGCTCGGTGTCGGGCTGCTCTTCAATATGGGCAAAGGCGATGTTTTTATTTTGATTTTTCGAGAGAAAATGCACCAGTGTGCCAGATTCCTGTGGTGGCTCGTTTTGCACCACGGCCAGGTAAATTTTCTCTACAGACCGGTTTCGAAACTGATCGGTCAGCATCGTCATCACCGCTTTGGTTTTGGCAAATAGCGCAATGCCGCTTACGGGCCGGTCGAGCCGATTCACCAGGTGCAGGGTGCGGCGGCAGCGCCTTTCAGCCATGTCGAGCAAGCACTCGTCGCCCGTTTTGTCTGGCTGCGAAGCAATGCTCGAGGGTTTGTTGCAAGCGATAAACCATTCGTTGTTTGTCAGTATGTCGAGCATTGCGGTTTATTTAATCTCTTCGTAATCAATGTAATCACCATCGTCGTCATCGTCGCGGCGCTGAATTTTTGATTTTTTGTTTGGATTCGGGGGAAGTGGCTTGGAGACAAAAAAGGGTTTGATGGCCTGGTAGAGCCATATTATTGCCAGCAAGGTGAAAAGCCATTTTAAAAGCATAGTCTTTGTTTGTCAGGTAGTGTTTCACCACAGAGGTGCACAGCGTTTCGCAGAGCGTAAACACAGAGGTTTTTTTTATTCCCCCTTTCTCTCGAAATAATACTTCAAAAAAGGGTGGCTAAACACCGCAACCAGGATGACCAACATGCCCAAATAAAAGTTGGGGTTCAGGTCTTTATCTTCCCGAAACAGCAATGCTGCCAGTAGAACACCATAAACGGGCTCAAGGTTGATGGTCAGGTTGGTTGCAAAGGCCGAAATATGGCGCATTGCCTGCAAAGAGAGGTAATATGGCAGCAAGGTACAAACCAAGACCAGCACCAAAAGCCATGTCCAGTCTTGGGCGGAAGGCAGCACCTGGGTTTCCGGCGATTGCCACAACATGAAGGGCAAAATGAGCGAACAAATACAAGTGGCCGCAAACAGCTCCACAAAGGTGATTACCAGCGGCGGCGGTGGCATGTTATCCAACACCTTTTTGTTCAGCGATGAAAATAGGGCCCCCAGCAACGCACCGATAACACCTACCCCGAACCCAATGCGCATATCCCAATCGATGTTGCCCACCACCAGCGCCATACCCGGCAGAATCAAAATGCCCAGCCCCAGTTCGTACCAATTCATTTTTTTCTTGAGCAGGATCGGTTCTATCAGCGCGGCAAAAAAGGAGGTGGTCGCCATGGTCGCTACCGCGATGGAGGCGTTGGAAAGCTTGATGGCACCGTAAAAACAAAGCCAGTGTAGCCCCACTAACAAGCCAATCACAAATAACCGTTGAAAAACACTGCGATTAAGTCCGCTCCATTGTTTTTTTGGGATCAATAAAAGCAGGAAAGACGTGGCCAACAAAACCCTCCACCACACCAATGGCACCGCTTTCAAGGAAATAAGCTTGCCCAATATGGCGGTGAAGCCCCATAAAAACACACAGAAGTGCAGGTAAAAATAGGCGCGGAGCTTGTCAGTCATGCTGCAAAAGTACACGACTTGTTCCCAACATGCTGCTTACCTTCGCGGCATCCTTGCATTCAAAAGCACCAAACATGTTCCACTGGATTAGCAAATTTATACTCTGGCTGGTAGGCTGGAAAATAACCGGTCAGTACCCGCATCATTTGTCGAAAGTGGTGGTGGCCGTCGCGCCGCATACTTCTACCTGGGATTTTCCGCTCGGCGTGCTGGTGAACAGCGCTGGCCGCTGCAATGCGAATTATGTCGGAAAACACACCCTGTTCCAAGGACCTTTCGGCTTTTTATTCCGTTGGTGGGGCGGTATTCCGGTAGACCGCAGTACCAACCACAACTTCGTGTCGGCTACAGTGGAGGCTTTTGAACGGGAAAAACGATTTCACCTCGTCATTGCCCCAGAAGGGACGCGGAAAAAAGTGGATAAGCTGAAAACGGGGTTTTACCATATTGCCCGACTTTCTGGCTCCCCGATATGCCTCTGCAAGTTTGATTTTGCCAAAAAAGAGGTGTTTTTTGATCCAGTGCTTTTTTACCCAACGGATGATGAGGCTGCGGATATGGAACACATCTGGAATTATTTTAAGGGGGTAAAAGGCAAGGTGCCGGAGCGGGGGATTTCTTGAAAATGGGGTTTCAAGTTTCAAGGTTTCAGGTTGGCATTGCACTTGGTCTGCTTACCCGGAAAGCTTTGGCGGTTGAACATCTGGATGTATCTTTGTAGAACAAACTTTACGACATGAAAGAAGGTGTATCAACAGGAACGAAATTTCCCATGAGCGTTGAAGCATACATTGCTTTTGAAGAACGCGCTGAAATCCGTCACGAATTCATCAACGGAACACTTTACCCTATGCCCGGAACAACCGATGACCACAATGAAATCTGCTTTAATATAAAAAACGCATTAAAGCACTTGCTTCCTGAGCTGAAGGTATATACCGAGAGCGTGAAAGCTCAGATTTTAGCTTCTACTGACTATACCTACCCTGATGTAATGGTAGCTCCTGACCCCAGAGACTTGGAAGACAAATACATCAAGAAATATCCCAGTATCATTTTCGAAGTAATATCCAAGAGTTCGCGCCTGGAGGATCAGGTAGATAAGTTTATACGCTACAAAAACATCGAGCCATTGCAGCACTATATCCTCGTAGATTCTGAAAAGGTATGGGTGGAAGTTCATTCTAAAAACGCTACTGGCGAATGGGAAGCCAATACCTACCTGAATGCCGATGAGGATTTCCCTGTGTCGGCGTTGGGCTTGCGCCTTGCATTGAAGGATATCTACAACGGGGTTGCTTTTCAGGCTGGAGCGGGTAAGTAGTCTTTCGAATTGGTTTCATGCTTCTTTTTTATCAATAGCCTTGGACTCGCGGCCTAAAAGCCATGCGTATGTGCACATCTTGACATTGGCAGGCGCAAACATTAAATTACACTGAATATTAAGAAGATGTGTCATTCCGAGCGAAGCGAGGAACCTGGGCTGCGCTATATTATCAGGTTCCTCGCTTCGCTCGGAATGACACAACTGTTTGGTTTCCAACATGGGTCAAAATTGGCACAACTGCTCTGACAACTTATTTTAGCGCGGTTTTGACTTTTATACATACGCTAGTACCGTTTCCAAGCACTTCGAGACAGTCTCTATTTACACTCGATTGATTGGCCACACATTCGTCCAATAGCCCCAAGGTTGCTTACTTTTGCAGCACCAATTGCCACTCCGCTCACATTTTTACACTCAGTTTATACCATGGAAGTCCTTACCAAGCCTGCCCCCGCCACTTTTGCCGCCGACACCTTCCCCCTGAACGGCACCGATCACCTCGAATTTTATGTGGGAAACGCCAAACAAAGCGCGATGTACTACCAAGCCGCGCTGGGTTTTGAAATGGTAGCCTACTGCGGCCCCGAAACAAAGGTGTTCGACCGTGTAAGCTACGTGATGCAGCAAAACAAGATTCGCATCGTGCTCACTTCTTCCCTGCATCCCGATACCGAAATTTCCAAGCACGTCGCCCTGCATGGCGATGGCGTAAAAGTGCTGGCCCTTTGGGTGGATGATGTGGAGTATTCCTACCATACCGCCGTTGAACGCGGGGCCAAATCAGCTTTTCCGCCCAAAACGATCCACGACGAGCACGGTGAAGTGAAACTTGCCGCCATCCATACTTATGGCGACACCATCCACACCTTTGTAGAGCGCAGCAATTACAAGGGTGCTTTTATGCCTGGTTTTATCGCCCGCACCAATGCTTATCCTTCCAAATCCGTTGGCATTCAATACGTCGACCACTGCGTGGGCAATGTAGAACTGGGCGCTATGAATACATGGGTGAAATTTTACCAGGACGTGATGGGCTTCAAATTGCTCATTACTTTCGACGACAAAGACATTTCCACGGAATACACAGCGCTCATGTCCAAAGTGGTGAGCAACGGCAACGGCTACGTCAAATTTCCTATAAACGAACCCGCCAAGGGCCTGAAACGCAGCCAAATCGACGAATACCTGGACTTCTACAAAGGCGCCGGCGTACAGCATATCGCTGTGGCGACCAATGATATTATGGCCACTATTGGCCTACTCCGCGACAATGGCGTAGACTTCCTATACGTGCCGGACAACTACTACGAAGACGTACTAGAGCGCGTCGGAAAAATAGACGAAAGCATTGAAGACCTCAAACGCATGAATATCCTCGTCGACCGCGATGAAGACGGCTATTTGCTGCAAATTTTCACCAAACCGATTCAGGATCGCCCGACAGTGTTTTTTGAAATCATCCAACGCAAAGGCGCAAAGTCTTTTGGCAAAGGGAATTTTAAGGCGCTTTTTGAGGCGATAGAACGGGAACAGGAGCTGCGCGGCACGTTGTAAGTTGTTCGTTGATAGTTGTTTGTTGATAGTTGTTTGTTGTTCTTGGCTTTTCGTTGGAGTTGAAATATAAACGTGTTTTCCCAGGGAGCGTGTCATTCCGAGCGAAGCGAGGAACCTGAGGAACAACAATGCCAAATATCAGGCTCCTCGCTTCGCTCGGAATGACACGCTGCGCTTAGAAGGCTATTGAAAGCCAAGCATGACACCCGCACTTTGAAAAAAACACACACGCTATACACGGTATTTTTTCTGTCTAAAACGAGCAACGAAAAAGCTAAGCGCTCGGAAACAAACAACGAACAACGAGCAACTAACAACTATCAACAAACAACCATCAACGAAAATGCGCCTGCTTGCCGCCCTCTTGATCTTCGCTGCCTGCAGCAAAAACATACAACCATCTAAGATGTCAAACTTTACCATTCCGTTTGAAAAAAACGACAACCAAACGCTGACCTATCACGAGGCGATTGCCTGTTATGAGAAATTAGCGGCAGCAAACCCGGGTATTTTTAAACTCACAACCATGGGCAGTTCCGATGTTGGTGAACCGAT
Organism: Chitinophagales bacterium; assembly: GCA_038246345.1. Lineage (GTDB taxonomy): Bacteria > Bacteroidota > Bacteroidia > Chitinophagales > Saprospiraceae > M3007. The sequence continues at coordinate 2,161 of JBBRWA010000279.1, read as the reverse complement.
GCACGTGGCGATTTTGTCGGGCGACGGCGAGTTTGATCCGGTAAAAATTCGGCAGTCAGGGCGGCGTATATTATTGATAAACAACGGCATACACCCAGGGGAGCCGGAAGGCATAGATGCCACGGTGATGCTGCTGCGCGATTACCTGCTGAAACCGGAGTTGAAAAAATTACTGGAAAAAGTGGTGATTGTTTGCATTCCGGTGTACAACATCGACGGCTGCCTCAACCGCAATTCCTATACTCGCGCCAACCAGGATGGCCCGGAGTCTTATGGTTTTCGGGGCAATGCCCGCAACTACGACCTCAACCGCGATTTTTTGAAATGCGACTCCCGCAATGCGAAGGCTTTCAACCAGATTTTCACGACCTGGAGCCCCGATGTTTTTGTGGACAATCATACCAGCAATGGCGCAGATTACCAATACACGATGACGCTTATTGCCACCCAGCACAACAAACTGGAGGCCCCGCTCGGACAGTTTTTAGAACAAACCATGCTGCCTGAATTGTACAGCAATATGGCCAAAAAAGGCTGGGAAATGATTCCTTACGTGGACTCGCCCGCCGAAACCCCTGATGCTGGCATTGTTGGTTTTTGCGACTACGGCCGCTACTCCACGGGCTATGCCGCCCTCTGGAATACCATCGGATTTATGCCCGAAACGCACATGCTAAAACCGTTCAAAGACCGCGTATGGAGCACGTACGCTTTCATGGAAGTGGTGTTGCATTTTGTTGTGGAGCAAGCGGACTCCATCGGGAAAGCTCGCGCTGCTGCCTTCGAACGCACGCGCACGAAGCCAACATTCGATCTTGACTTTGCGATGGATCAAATGAAAACCGATTCCATCACTTTCAATGGATATGCTGCCAAATACAAACCCTCAGAAGTGAGTGGACTACCCCGTTTATGGTACGACCGCACGGAACCATACACGAAAACCATTCCCTATTACAACTACTTTAAGCCATCCGTCAATGTAGAAAAACCAGTGGCCTACATCATTCCACAAGCTTGGGAAAACGTGATAGAGCGCCTGAAGCTAAACGGCGTGGAAATGAAAACCCTCGAAAAGGCAATTGAAGTGGAAACAGAAACCTATTTCATCGGCGATTTCAAAACCCGCAACGCTTGGGAAGGGCACTACTACCACCACGGAATACAATTGGAGAAAAAAACACTGAAACGCAAGTTTGACGCAGGCGACATCATCATCTACACCAACCAAAATGCCAACCGTTACCTGATGGAAACGCTGGAGCCCAACGCGCCAGACTCCTGGTTTGCCTGGAATTTCTTCGAGCCTATACTGATGCAAAAGGAATATTTTTCGGCGTATGTTTTCGAAGACCTCGCGGCACAATTCCTCAAAGACAATCCGGCATTAAGAACCGAACTGGATGCCAAACGCGCCGCTGAACCCGAATTTGCCGCCAGCGCCAGCCAGCAACTAGACTGGGTGTACCGCAAGTCGCCTTGGTACGAGCCGACACATAGAATGTATCCGGTTGCTAGGATTCTGCGTGATAAGTTATGAGTTTACGCGCGGTTCATGCGTCTACCTTACCAGCATACGCCACCGCTTTCTGCCGCGCAGCCCCCAGCCCCTCAATCCCCAATTCCACCACATCTCCCGGCTTCAGGTAGCGTGGAGGCTTCAATCCCAACCCGACGCCGAAAGGAGTACCCGTGGAAATAACATCGCCCGGCAGCAGGGTCATAAACTGGCTGATATAACTGACAAGGGTGGGAAGATTGAAGATTAAATCGGCGGTATTGGAATGTTGCATGGTCTCGCCATTGACTTTCAGCCACAGCGCGAGGTTGTGCGGGTCGGGGATCTCCTCTTTCGTGGCTAAAAAAGGGCCGAGGGGCGCAAATGTATCGCAACTTTTCCCTTTCACCCATTGTCCGCCCCGCTCCAATTGGAAAGCTCTTTCGCTGTAGTCGTTGTGCAGGGCATATCCTGCGATGTAGTCCCAGGCATCGGCTTCTGCTACGTAGCTTGCCTGCTTGCCGATGACGAAGGCCAGCTCCACTTCCCAGTCTGTTTTTTCGCTGCCTTTTGGAATGATCAAATCATCATCGGGGCCGCAGAGCGCGGTGGTTGATTTGAAGAAGATAATGGGCTCTTCGGGCGGGGTCATGCCGCTTTCCT
>JBBRWA010000278.1:0-7930 GCA_038246345.1 Chitinophagales bacterium | reverse complement strand
TTTTTGAAGTATAAACCGCATAAAAAGTGCGGTCATCATAAAAAATGCCGGCGCTGCTACCAATAAATAATTACTGCGCTTTGTCGCTGCCATCGATAACAGTAGTAGCGGAACAAAAACCCAGCATACAAGCATCACCTGCCCTATGCTTTTCTCCGCAGCACTGCTTCGAGCCTTTATGGCAACCCACAAAAGCCAGAGCATCGGCAAGTAAATTAATTCACTAAACATAATGCGTGCCTCATTCAGATAGAAATACCAGGCTCCGGTATGATTCTGAATAACCTCCTTCATTGGCGTAAAAACCCCTTCTACCATAAAGTTTGCTTCTAGGGGAAATTGCACTACAATATAAACTACCCAGGGAGCAGCGAATAGAAACAAGCCAACAGTGAATAAAAAGCTGTCTTTAATACACCTGAACAGCGCATTTCTGCCCAATAACAACGCCGTTGTTCCCCAAATAAAAGGGAGCATAAAGGCCGCTGTCCACTTACTCATAAATGCCAGGCCCGTGACCAAGCCCAACACAAAGGCATACTTCCGATTGGAGCTTGGGGCGCTAAAATATTGAACCATCAGCCACACGCCCAATTCCATCCAGAATAGAAACATGGTTTCCACATGATCGGAGGAATATCGGCCAACAGCCACTTCAAGGGTCAGGCCGTGAATGGCATGGAAAAATGCGGCAAAAAGGGCTGTTTTTTCATCAAATAACTGCTTTCCTATTTTATAGGTCAGCAGCACACTGCCCAATGAAAACAAGATGGAGGGGAACCGGACAGCCCACTCCGTCAAACCCCAAAACTTCAAACTCAGGGCTATACACCAAAGCGGCAATGGCGGTTTACTAAGCCAAATATGATTTTTCGCCCATTCCCGGTAATCATAATCAATAAGCGGCGTTTCGTACAAAGTTGGCTTCAAGGGGTGGAGCAATAGGTTTTTGGCAACAAGGGCATGGTAGCGCTCATCCCATTCATGTAAATAGGAATCAGTGCTGCACAGCCAAATGCGAAGTGCCGCAGCCAGGATGACAATAGCTGCCAGCCAGAGGATATTGCTTGATTTTGCTGCTGAAAACCACCTGATTTTTTGCATGTAATTGCCTTCCTGAAAAACGAAATCATCCTTTCCAAGTACTTCAGTAAGGATATAATTGGAGCCATGTTCCAGCGATTATCGGCTACGTTTTTCAACAAAAAAGGGAGCACGAAAGCGCTCCCCCAATACTGCTGTTTATCGTTCCGATTCGGAAAAATTCGTTGTATATCGCTTAATCCAGCGACTGATTTGCTTTCTGCGAAGCTGCCACCATCAATTGATATTCTTGTGGTGTCAGGTTGTCCATGCAGAAATTGATCGGGTTGATCGGGTTTCCTTTGTAGTGTACTTCGTAGTGCAAGTGCGGGGCGGTAGATAGCCCTGTATCACCAACTTCGCCGATCTTCTGGCCTTTGGTAACTTTCTGACCCACTTTGGCCGTGATGCGGCTCATGTGTCCGTACAAGGTTTCGTAACCGTATCCGTGGCTGATTTTAACACAGTTGCCGTAGCCTTGGTGCCAGCCGGTTTCTACCACGACACCATCGCCAGGCGCCTGGATGGATGTGCCAACGCGGGCAGGGAAGTCGAGGCCAGCGTGGAATTTCTTGAATTTATAAATTGGGTGGATGCGGTAACCGAAACCGGAAAGGGTACCGATGCTTTTTTGCAATTTGTCTTCCCGCACAGGTTTTACGCATGGGATGGAAGACAGCATTTTCTCCTGATTTTTGGCGAGATTCTGAATGGTATCCAACGATTTGCTTTGAACGGACAATTGTCGACTAAGCAGGTCGATCTTACCTAAGGCATCTCCTATAGAAAGGCTGCCATATTTGAAGGCTTCAAGCTCAGGGTGTGCTTCGTGGCCACCTACGCCAGCAGACCAGATATCCTGATCGATCGGATCCATACCGAATACCATGCGGTGTACATTGGCGTCGCGATCCTGAATATTGCCGAGCACTTTGGACATAACGCCCACTTGCTCACTCATTTGTTTGTATTTGGATTCCATTTGCCCTATTTCCCGCATGAGATCCGCTTCGCGCGGCGAGGGGAAAACAGTGTAAAAAACAGAAAGCATGGCAAGCGAGGTGACGGTCACGACGGAGAAAAAGCCGAAGGCTTGCCAGATGCGGGTTTTTATTGGTACGACTACTTTTTCGTAGGTAAGGGTATGAATGTTGTAAATAAACTTTTCTTTCCTGCCCATAAAGGTTGGTGTTTACCAGGCTAATCATCGATTGCCGTGCCTCAAAATGTTGAACAATCTACAGCGGAAACAACGAGTGGATTATTTTGACGGGTTACTCGTTTTGCGCTGTGATTTTCCTGGTTGGTTATTATTCGCCTTCAAAAAGCGATGGTACTTGAGGAAAAGAGGCGCACAAAGTTAGAGAACGCTTACCTGATAACAAATTATTTTTTAATAATTCGTATAAAAAGCGTCTTTAAACACTAAAACCAGTCAAAACTTGTAAAATCCCTTGCCAAAAACGGCCTTTGCCGCATAAAAATTGGCCTGCACTGTCTCCGAAATAGTCGGTTTTTTGGAGCGGAAGCGGAGGGCAAACAAACGGCGAATATTTGATATTTCTAAACAACCATTTATCTTTAACATTTAACCGCTGCTTTGTCCTGCTGCTGCTTTGCCTCAAGCTGTCAGCCATCAGACAAATCAAGGATCATAATTTTCTGCCATATTTTGGCCGACAATCCCTGGGTCAGTGATTCCAGGTCATTTACTGCATTGAGTACAATGGGGTCGTCCACATTTTGAGCAAATAGCGCCCCTATTTTGGCATTGAGCGACAATATTTCGGCACAATAGTCCAGGTAGCGAATAAGTTCTTCCCGACTCATTACCCTGACGGGCGAGGATTCGGTATCCAATATTTTTACCAACTGATGGGAGGGATCTTTGGTGAGCTGGTGCATGTCGATAATATGCGCCACGCTGCGCAAATTGTGCAATGCCTTGAGCGTCGAGCCACGCTTTAGGCGCGATTCCAAGCCTGCCAGGAAATATAGGGCCAGGCCGAGAAAAATCAACTCGTTCACCACCGATTCGCTGGCTTGTAGCAACTCTGCCATACCCTCCGTTCCGAATTGGAAATTTTGGATCACCTGGTAGGAGGCAAAAGAAAAAAGGCCGAGGAGTAACAGCACTGCCAAAATGGCAATAATTCTGACAGGCCAGATCGGAGCTGCCAGGTTACCAGCCATAACTTCGGAGCGAACAGCCAAATGGTGGAACTCCTGACAAACTTTTGACAGCCCGGAATCGGGAAAGCGCTCCTCAACGCGCAAGCAAAGCCGATCTATGGTATTCAGAATCGGTTCGGCGCGAAGCACGGTATAGCGTTCAGTCACTTTTAATTCGTGGCTAAAAGGAAACAGCCATTCCCGGAAAGTCATGCTTAATTAACAGAAAAAACTGGTGCGTAAGGGTTGGATGCGTTGTAAAACGTGAGCTCACTGATCTTCATCTTCATATATCGGGTCAGTGGAAGACCCTGCACCATCTCCAGAAGTTCGGCTTCTGAGCTGGCAGCAAATACGACCCAAAGTTTCGAGTGTTCGAGCGAAAGGGAATAATTCAGGATCTTTCCTTCGCCAAGCAAGCGATTTACGGCATTGCGTTGACGTGGAATATTGGTGACAAATTCTTCGGGCAATTCGGTTGGCAGCGTAAAATCTACCATGTACTGCGTCAGATTATTTCCCATGGTGTTTGTTTAATGGTTTTGGGTAAAATTGAAAATATTCAGGGGTGGGTGTGGTATAGAATTCATTGTTAGCAATATTAACGGTCAAAAATCGTGCAAAGTTTTTAAATGGCAGGTTAAATTAGACTAAAATACCAGCCGCACCTTTTGGGCCACATCCAAACAGCCTGCAGCTCAATAATGATGGATACGAATACAACACAAAAAACACGGGTTTCCACGAACAAAATCGTGAAAACCCGCGCCATTCGTTCCCGCTGCGTCCCCAAACCCTACTCTATTTTTGCATAATTTAAGGAAAACGATTCCATAGGCCGTGAAGACGATCCGGAAGTTTGATAGCTGCTAACAAGAACATCTTTCAATTTGTAGGTAAGATATTCATCACTTCCGGCTTTTCTGACATGAAGGACTGCCTTTTTAATATGCTTGCCTTGTACTGCCAAACGCTGAATGGCGGGAGAGGCCGTCGCCGTTCTGACGCGAGATATATTGACGGAAGTTTGATTTGAACCCCATGTAAAGGACTCGATTTCTATCTGTCCACCATCCCGTGCCTCTCCTTTGACCCCGTCAATTTCCAGATAGAAGTCCGGGACTAATACTGTTTTTGAGTTTGAGGGAAGATTTGAAAGCGTGAAAGAACTGCCAACAAAAGCGATGAACAAGGCGAATGCGAATTGAAAATTTTTCATTGTTTAAATTTAAAAGGTTTGAAAATTGATTATTTATATACTGTGTTGTGCATTGGAAACATGTACCCATTGGATTGGAATTATTTTTCTCGTGCGTCTTTGGAAGAAACAGACATGTCCTCTAACCCGCCCCAACCAATGCTGGCACCGGGCTCAATTTCTGGACGGGCTTCGACGCTGTTTTGAGTTGGCGCTTCGGTCGGCCAGATACCTAAATGGAGACACTGGTCAGTAACAAAATAGGTGCAAAAGTAAGGATAAATGTACAAGTAGCGAAAAGGCCAACATGGCGCGATAGGAGAAAGAGAGGAACGTTTTCGTTGTTTTTCAGTATAATTTGGGGTGGTGAAATTGATGGGGCAAAGGTGCAGGCATCCGAAAAGGGAAAACACCGTAGAACTGCTTATATGACATACGCAGTTCTGCGTATTTTTGGAAAAAATACCTGGGCGACTAGAAGTACGGCGATGGCGATGGTTTCAGCGTTCGGATCAACATGCGAAAATTGCTGTCCCAACAAGCTCGGAAGTTTTGGCGGCGGGCTTTGAAACTGGGTTCAAACAACCGGAAGCGATTGCGCTTTACTTGAAAAACGGCTATGTTCGTATCCCAAATTATGGTCAGTTTGTGGGGGTGGAGAACAGTTTTTGTTTTGAGAAGGAGCTGTGAGGTGTCGTTTAGCCTTCATCATAACTTTCGCGCTCAAAGGGGTTAACTAGCTCGAGCCCTGAAATCTTTGAGAAATCTGTTGTGTTTCGCGAAAGCAAAGTAAGCTTGTGTGAGAGTGCCGTGGAAGCAATAATTGCACCTGGAAGTTTGGTCTTTGGCCATTTTCTGCGAAGACCAATCGTTATTTCTACAATTTCATCTGTCAAATTGAGCAAAGGAAGGTCATTGATAAACTGCCGAGCCTTTAGTTCCTCTTCAACAAAAGAAAACTCCCACCCAAGTATTTCCATTTTAGAAATTACTGACAAATGGCTTGTACCCGAATCGAGGGCAGACTGAACATAGTTTCGAGCCTCAGGGGAAAGCTTCGCATCAAGAAAATAGATGGCAATATTCGTGTCTAAGATAAATCCCGATCCCATTCTCTCCGAATTTCGTTAAGTTTGCTGTCAATATCTTCAACTGCCAGCCCAGTTTGAATGCTTCCCCAATATTTTGAAAAATCCCTCTTGGTTTTTTGCAAGTCGGGAGTTTCAGAAAACGCTTCCGATTGATTTTTGGGTTCAGCTATTACCTTAACACCAGGCAGCAATTGTAGGTATTTTAATATTAATTGTAATTCCTGCTGGCTTTTAACTTCAAGCGTTAAGTGCATAAAACGACGATTTTAGAGTACAAAAGTAAGCTATTCTTTGGCATAAACCAAGCTATGAATATCCCTTTATTGAGCCTTCTTAAATCGATGTGAAAATCAAATATGACAAATCCTAACACCTAGTGCCGCGTCCACCAGTTGGCGTATGAATCTGGCGGCCATATTTTCCCAAAGCAGCGATTAATAGCGCAACGTCAGGAACGTTCCTGATGATTCCAACGTTATGGGCTAAAATACATCCAAAAAGCAAATACCCAACACCTATATCATGACAGCCTGGCCACCCCACCAACAACCCGATTTATCCATTTGCCCGCAACATTTTTGTTTCTTTTGGGACGCAGAAGGCGATTTAAAAGCATCCGGTTTTTATAAAAGCCCGGAAGAAGCCAGTAAAAACTTTGTAAAGATCACCAAAAGCCAATGTGGCTTTCAGTATGGCTGTTGTTCGAGAAATAAAGCAGAAAACGGCACTAAAGATTTTTACGAACCCTGTGAACCGGCACTCAAAAAAGCTGGATTGCCCGACTTTTATTTTAGTCCCCCGGCGTGGGAGCGATCAGCGGGGGAGAAGGAGATTTATGATGCATATTTTGGGATAAAGTAGCGTTTTTATACTTTTTTCTTTGACATGGATGAATATCGCAGCAAAGCAGTTGCTCCTCTTTAATTTCGATATTCAATACTAAACAGATGTGTCATTCCGAGCGCAGCGAGGAATCTGTGTTAGGATATAGAATCAGGTTCCTCGCTGCGCTCGGAATGACACATCTGTTTAGTATTCTATAAAATTCAAAGTTAGTGCCCGCCAAACGCGAAGCGTATGTACGTTGGCTAAATCAAGGACATAGCCCACTAAGGTCTACAACCACCTGAGTCAATAGTTTTCGCTTAAAAATCACGAAGACACTTTTGCTACCCATTTTTATTCCTATCCTGTTTGGGGGCTTGAGTCAACCGGCAAAGCGTACCCCTCTCGTGAGCGTCGGAGACCCGACATGCACACTACCGCACTCCCGATACCACCACCTTCCTCACCGCCAACTTTTCACCCACCCAAACCGTCACAAAATAAACGCTCGTGAGAGTCTGTGACCCGACCACGCTCGTGAGGGCCTGTGACCCGATATGTGCACCCAACATCAGCTCAACGCGCCGCGCCCCTGGCATCGCCACATGCACCACCCGCCCCAACATATCCACCACCACAACCCTATCCATTACGGCATCACTTTCTATTTGCACACTGCCATTCGTCGGGTTGGGGAAAATAGACAAAGCGTTATTCTCCGCTAGTTCTAACGTGGCAGAAGTATTCGTATACACCCCCGAACGATATTTAATGGTGCCCGTACCGCCATCCTGCCATACCACAAATATTTTCCCATCACCTACCGCCACATCACAATTGACGGCATTGGCCAAAGCAATGGTATCGTAAGCCGCCGGGAAACCTTGCGCTTTTTTGTTGGTAAAACGCAGCACGCACTGCTTGGCGCCGCTTACCGTTTGCACCCAGGCAATGGCCAAGGCATTGCCTTCGCCGGCAATGCGGGGGAAATTCTGTTGGGTCAGGCCTGGAAACAAACCTGTAAGTGGAATGCCTGCCGATCCATTTTGAGCGGTAACAGCCGTCTTGTTGTAATATACCAAGCTCTTGCCACTGGCACCGTTCATAAAAGTGCTGTACATTGTATCGCCCAAAATAACCCCATCCGGCCCGGTTGAAGGGCAAGCAAAAATCTGCCAATTCTGCTGGTCGATATTAAGGCCGTACGTGAAACTGTTGCCATTGTCGGTAGAAATACCCGCCCAGGTGTCGCGGAGATTCGAGTTGTTGTCGCGGTAGAGCATCGCAACGGTACTGCCGGAACAGGTAACAGCACCCGGACAGCAGTCACAAATAAGGGCATCCGTATCGCTCCAGCCGCTGGCTTTTAAGTCCGTTTCAAACGTAAGGCCGAAGTCATTGGAACGCGCCACCGCCCAGCGGGAGTCGGAAAAATTGGCATCAAATTTCATAAAACCAACAATGGGATGCCCGGCATTATCGGTCCCAACAGTTGGGAATCGGGAAAGGCTGTCCTTAATATTTTCTACCCGAACGGGCGCAGAAAACGAGACACCAGCAT
>JBBRWA010000277.1:0-7970 GCA_038246345.1 Chitinophagales bacterium | reverse complement strand
GGCAAATAGGCGATTTTGCAAAGGGCTACAATGTTTTTGCCATCGAGCGCCAACTTGTTCATACTAATGGTATTTTGATGTATAAAGTTGAGACTGCTACGGACAGTGGAACGGGAAAAATGATTCAGGCAGAATAAGGAGACAAGATCAACGTAGGAAGAGTGCGATTCCCAAGTTAAAGGGCGCGCATTCGAATATTGCTTCATTTTTAATCAAAAAGGAGTTATGAACTTTCGTTCATAACTCCTTTTTTAGTGCGCCCAGCAAGAGCGCTGACATAGCAAAAAACTAATGTCCAATAGTCCAACAAGGAATGTCCAATTTACAAGTATTAAACGTACACCTCATTCACTCGATAAACCTAAGAAAATATTGTGTGAATTATGTAACTTATTTACAGAATCATGTAACTCCGCCAAACAGCACGCCCCTCACCTTTGTGAAATGACAATGTTGTCATAATCAATTCAATAATATGCCAACCAATGTTATTCCAATCCCCAAAAACCAGCCGGATACCACTTACGGTGATACAAAAGAAATGATGAAAGCCCTGGTGTATGGCGGGCCTGGTATAATCGAATGGAAAGAAATCGCCAGGCCCGTTATTGAAAAACCAACCGATGTCGTCGTCAAGGTGACAAAAACCACCATCTGCGGAACCGACCTGGGTATTCTCCATGGTAAAACGCCGAGCTGTAAGCCGGGCACTACGCTGGGGCACGAAGGTGTCGGGATCATTGAGGAGGTCGGCGCAGTAGTCCGGAATTTCAAAAAAGGGGATCATGTCGTTATTTCCTGCATCACTTCGGATGGTACTTGCGAATACTGCAAAAAACAAATGTACGCACACTGCGAAGACGGCGGCTGGATCCTGGGGCACCTCATCAATGGTACGCAGGCGGAGTATGTGCGGATTCCACATGCAGACAACAGCCTTCATCCAATTCCGGAGGGTGCCGACGAAGAAGCCTTGGTCATGTTGAGCGATATTTTGCCTACCGGCCATGAAATTGGCGTACTGGACGGCTGTGTAAAGCCGGGCGATACCATCGCCATCGTAGGTGCAGGGCCTATCGGTATGGCGGTATTGCTGACGGCGCAATTTTATTCCCCTTCAAAAATCTACATGATCGACCTGGATGAATACCGTTTGGAAATGGCCAAAAAATTCGGGGCAACGGATACCATAAATTCAGGAAAAGAGGATGCCATAAAAAGAATAATGGCAGAAACAAAAGACGGTGTCGATGTCGCCATCGAAGCGGTGGGAGTGCCTACCACTTTCGACATCTGCCAAGGTATCGTGCGGCCGGGCGGGCATATCGCCAACATTGGCGTGCATGGCCAGAGTGTGGACCTTCAAATTCAAGACCTGTGGATTCGCAACATCACCATCACGATGGGGTTGGTCAATACCAACACCACGCCCATGTTGCTGAAAACCGTTTCTTCTGGGAAAATAGCACCAAAGCAATTAATCACCCACCATTTCAACATGGATGAAATGCTTAAAGCTTATGAAGTATTTGGAAACGCGTCGAAAGAAAAAGCGATGAAGGTGATCATAACGAACCAATAAAATGCTGGATTCGTGGACGCGGCTATTGGGTTTTGAGGAGATAGGAGCTTTTGTACCCTTCATCATGAAATATTAGTGTATATTTGATGATTCTAGTGCTTTCTCCGGTGGATAAGGCACTGGCTCTTTCTTTTCATCCTTTTAACATCAAATATTTTGGCCAGACGAACTTTTTTACCCAGTGCACCCAACAAAGGTCTTTGGATCGCAGCAATAATTATTGGCGTTTTAGGCATCTTGGCACACTACACCACATTAGCCGAACTGTCGCAGTATAACTTTCAGTTGGTCATGATTGGCTTTCTACTTTTGGTGGTTGGCACTGCTTATCGGAAAGTTTAGTTGTTTATTTCGCCTTCCCGATATTTTGATTCGGGAAGGCGAAATCCTTTGATTTAGCGTTTTTTTGGGCAAGGGCGGGGAGCAGGAGGGCCCAGCGAGGCGGACACGTTCAACGACCAAAATCGTCTTGAACCCTGACGATATCAGCTTCATCGGAGGGATGCGCCGCATCCGTATGCTGCCATATCTCCGCTACAAGACCCCAACCCTGCAAGCCAATCAAGCGGTGGCGCTCTCCCTGCTGCAATTTTATCTTATCGCCGACCTGGAGCGTGTGTTCGCCGGCCGCTTCATCGGTGAGGCTGGTGACGACACCCACTGTGCCGTCGATGCAACGCCAGATTTCGGCCCGGCGGTGGTGATACTGCCAGCTCAGCCTTTTTTCTGGGGCCACGATCAGGATTTTTGGGCTTAGTTTTTCTGAAATCTTCAGTTTTTCAAAATCCTCTTCCGGGAAAAAATATTGTGCAAATTCCTTTGCCTGGGATTCGTCTATGACATAAAACCCGCCCCATGGGCGATCTTTATCTTGCTTGACGATGCGGAAACCGAGGTCTTTCATCAGGTCTGCGGCTTTATCGAATGTGTCGGTGTTTGTATTCATGGTGTAGTCTCTAGGGCGATGCCCCAGGTTAGTGATTTCGCCCTTTCAGGGCTTAAGGTGTGCGGGTCGTGCGTTCGAGTCTCGTTTTCCGGTCTGTTATTTCGTGGGGTTTAGATTTGTGGGCAAAGTTAGTTGTTTGTTGTTAGTTGTTTGTTGTTCGTTCGCATTCACTCGATGGTTGCTGACCACTTAGTTTCAAGTAGTTTGTATTTCCGCTTCGCTTGGTCATACGGTATTTACTGGTTGCGGCACTAGGTGTATGTACGCATCTCAGCATTGGCTGGCACGAACGCTAAATTACACTGAATATCAAGTAGTTGTGTCAGTACGAGCAAAGCGAGGAACCTGATTATATCTCGCACCCCCGGTACCTCGCTTCGCTGGGATTGACACAACTGCTTGGTTTTCAACATTGCATAAAATAGGAACAACTGCATTGCCGAATTCATTTGTCGGCTTTTCGTTTGATTTAAAACTATACCTCAACTCAACGCCAACTTCAACAATCGTAAATCATCACTCGTCAATCGCAAATCAAATAATATTTGTTTTTTTTCTTTTTTACCTCATAATATTCATGCGTCTGCCCTGCCCCTACCCCCCAATCCCTCCAATAAACACCTCCACAAATTCCAAAATCTTCCTGGTGATCCGCTCCGCAATAGTACCCCGCTCCTTGAGGCTCGGCCGCTCCTCCATCATACCAATAATATCATCCCGCAAGGGCGTTTTGTCCGTGAATAAATAAGCACCGATAATGTCTTGCAAGCGCGCGACATTCAAGCCCTCCTCTTTGCCAAGGGTTTCCAGCGCCGCCTGTCTTTCCACATTCCATGTAGCCCACCGCCTCTTTGTCTCCCTCATTCGCCTGATAGGAAAAAATGGTCGCCAGGCGCAGATCATGTTCTCCCGCCTCCTTTTTTTGCAGGAAAAGCTGATAGTATTCAATCAAAATAGCCACACTGGAAACACAAAATATGGCGCTAAACTCCCGGCTATGGGTTTTGCGGTTGTGGTTGGCGATGATATAATCCACGATGTTGTTCAGGCGCGGGGGCGCATTCATCACCTCCGCCTCATCAATGGCTTCCACATCAATATCCAGGATATGATCCTTCTTTTTAAACGTACTGATGTATTCAATGGAGAACTTCAACACATTGTCGTCCCGAATGGCATCCGTGATGACGTATTTATGCAGGCAATCCTCAAATAACATGCTGGTGGTGCGCTTGCCGTATTCATTGCTGCCGGCATTTTCCTTAAAAATGGGCGTGCCGGTAAAACCAAACATCTGGCAGCCTCCAAAAAAACGCTTGATGTCTTCATGGGTTTTACCAAACTGGCTGCGGTGGCACTCATCAAAAATGAACACCACGCGCTGGTCTTTCAAGGCTTCCAGGCTCGCCAAATACTTCCCCTTGCTGATGGCAGTATTGAGTTTCTGAATGGTGGTAACGATCAATTTGTTCGCCCCGGCCAACTGCTTCACCAGCGTATGGGTATTGCTCGTGCCGTCGATGCTGCCTTCGCTGAAGCTGTTAAATTCCTTGGTCGTTTGGTAGTCCAGGTCTTTTCTGTCCACCACAAACACCACTTTGTGCACGATGGGCAAGTTGGTCAATATCTGCGCCGTTTTAAACGACGTTAGCGTTTTCCCCGAGCCCGTGGTATGCCAGATGTAGCCAAACTTCGTGGTCGATTTCACTCGCTCAATAATGGCTTCCGTCGCGTAATACTGGTAGGGCCGCAGCACCATCAATATTTTCTGGGCATCGCTGAGCACCACGTATTTGGTGATCATTTTTGAAATATGGCAAGGCTCCAAAAAGATGTCGGCAAAGCTGGAAAGCTGGGTAATGAGCTTGTTGTGCGTATCTGTCCAGTAAAAAGTCTGTTTGAAGGAACGCGCTTTTATGGGGCCGTTGGCGTAGTATTTCGTATTCACGCCATTGCTGATGATAAATATCTGGATAAACTGGAACAGCCCCTGCCCGGCGGCGTAGGAATGCCGCTCGTAGCGATTCGTTTGGTTAAATGCCTCTTTCAGTTCCAGCCCCCGGCGTTTCAGCTCTATTTGTACCAGTGGCAAACCATTGATGAGCAAGGTGACATCGTAGCGGTTTTTATAGCTGCCTTCCATGGTCACCTGTTGCGTGACCTGGAATTCGTTTTTGCACCAATGGATTTGGTTGATAAGCTCCAGTGTTTTGTGCTCGCCCTTGTCGTTGGTAAAAGGCACGCGGTCGCGCAGGATTCTGGCGCGTTCAAAAATATTGCCCTTGCTGATGAAGTTGAGCACCTGCCGGAAATCGTCGTCGCTCAGTACGAGCTTGTTGTGCTTTTCCAGTTGGCGCTTCAAATTGGCCAATAACGCAGCTTCGTCTTTTATGGGTACGGCCTCATAACCCAGGGATACCAGCTGGGCGACGAGGTTGTTTTCTAAAATTTGTTCTGGTTGCGCGGTCATTTTATTAGGGATTACATCCTGCTAAGTACTAAACTTGTCATTTCGAGCCTTGGGCGAGAAATCTGCACAAGCCAAACTCCGGTTCATTTGAAATGTAAAGGTGCAAAACTGTGCCAATATATTCGGCAAATTGCCCTTGTCGATAAATGTAGCATTGATGCGTAAAAAGTTTGCCAAGCAATTGTCCAATCCCGATACCGCCGAGCGTTGGCTTCGCATAACATCTATCATATTGAAACCTCTCGTTTCAGCGAGGGGGTGGAAACACACCCAATACTATCCTGGAATACGAACAGGCGGGAAATGACAAAGCCGAATATGGCTCCAAAATTCTGGAACGGCTTTCAAAAGATTTGTCTGACCAATTGGGGCGTGGATTCGATCGTAGTCGTTTGATTTACTTGTAGTTATGTTTTTGCTATACCCAGAAATCTAGGTTTTGTCTCACCAATTGACCTGGAACTCGTAACACAAGGCAGAGCCGTAGGATGACATAAATATTTTAAAATAACCTTTTTGGTAAGTATCAATACCTGTATTTGTATTTTGTGCGTACCTTTGCAAATACTTTTCTACAATTGGAGATATATTTAGATGATAAACACTTAGAAGTACTTTATACCACCGGAAAATCAAAGAAGCTGAAACTGCCCGAACAGGTTATAGAGAAGTTCTTTGCAACGGTGCAGAAAATTGAGGCTGCAGAAACTGTTCATGACCTTTGGACAGATAATGGTTTGCGGTTTAAGAAGATTGGTAATAACGAAGAATACTATTCTATGCGGCTCAACAACAAGTACCGTTTGGAAATGGAGATCGAATGGACCGATAAAGAAAAGACCATTGGCAATTTCCTACTGAAAACCGTATCCAATCATTACGACGACTAAAAAATGAAACAAAAGATTCCCATTAGCGCACTTAATGCTGCCAAAAAATTCGGTCCAGGATATTTTATTCGTGAAAAAATGGAAGAAAGAGCTTGGACTCAGGATGACCTTGCAGCCGTTACGGGCTTATCGACCAAACACATCAATAAAATTCTTCAGGATCAGCAGCAACTGACCCTTGAAAACGCCCGGCTTTTTGCCGAAATATTTGATACTTCTGCTCAGTACTGGGTCAATCTTAATACCAACTATCGCCTTTGGCTCCAACAAGAAAAAACGCCTCAGGAACAGGATGCAGATACAAAATCGGTGATCTATGAGCGCATGCCTGTTAAAGATTTGATTTTAAAAGGCTGGCTCCCACCATATAACTCTGTAAAACAACTGCTGCAAAATGTGTTGATGTTCTGGGGCTGGACAACCCTTGACTTTACCCGTTTAGATGAGCAATACCTTCCCTTTTTGACTCGAAAATCTCCTGCCTATAACCAGTTCAGTGCCTCTTATGCCATCACTTGGTATCGCAAAGCATTGACCGTGGCAGCGCAACGCCCGCGACTGCAATATGATAAAGTTCAATTGGCCGCTTTGTACGATCAAATGCACCAATACTCCATAGCAGAGAATGGGATCAACCAGTTCATTCGGGCATTGGAAGCGGCCGGCGTAATCTTCTTCGTGTTGCCCCATTTGCAAAAAACCTATTTAGACGGCGCAGCTTTTTTTTCAGACCAAAACCCCGTCATTGTGTACACAGGCAGGTACAAACGGGTTGACAACTTCTGGTTTACAATAGCCCATGAAATAGCCCATGTATTACTTCATTTGGATGCAGAAAACCCGTTTTTCTTAGACAATTTGAAAGATGGTGAAATGAATGACCTTGAAAAAGAAGCCAATGCCAGCGCTGCTGAAAAGCTAAAACATGCGGAAATATTTGAATTTTTAGCACCCTATTGCAACTACCTGACCGCTGCCAAAGTGGAAGAGTGTGTGGCTACCTATCAAGTACATCCAGCAATTATTGTAGGCAAGCTGGCGCACGAAAAAGCCATCTCATACAGTAACCAGAACCAATACAAAGAAGATGCCCTGCAACTTATTGAATCTCAATATCAATTTTGAAATGTTAAGTACCAGGACTGAATTGATTACAAAGCGTGTAACGGTATTCACACCCTGATTTTTACAACTCCTTTTGTACCCGCTCCCAATACTTTAGGGATTTCATGTTTCTCGCCGCTGTAGTAAATAGCCATAAACCATCTTCCTGTTTTAAAAAAAACAATAAAACAAAATGTTTTTTTATTTGTAGCTTTGTACCCCAGTGCCGCGTCCAGTGAATAATAACTTGTTCCTAAATGATCAACAATGGAACTACAAAATACTTATCAGGTACTACTCGACCAAATCAGTAGCACGTATGCGCAGGGAAGGCATGCTGCCATCAAAACCATTGAGGAAATCGGCGGGGAGATGCCGGAAAATTTGCCAGTGGCGGGTAGTATTAAGAGACTGGGCAAGCAGGTGGAGAAGAAGAAGGTGGATTCTAAAAATAAGAAGGAGAATGATCACTCATAAAACACCGACGCTGGGCGGCGTGGTGGTGGGTAAGGCGGGGATTAGGAAGACCTGGCGAGGCGGGAAAGTCATTGGTAAATGAACTGCTCGCGCATGGCGTACCGATCGTCGTGGCAACCAGTGCTCAAGTAAAGACCGAAAAGAAACCCCGTTTTGGGAAATGCTGAAACGCTGCGCTACTTCTTCCCTACCCCAACAACCTGATTCACAACCGCCTTCACCGCATACTGCCCCGGCAAAAACACATCCAACTCCCGTATCGCCCTTCCATCAGGCCACCTGCCCATAAAGCGCTGCTTGGCTGTATTGCCAAACGCCACATCGCCATATCGACCATGGCGGGTGTACTCAATCAGCGCATCCCCTAATTTCCAGTAGCAATTGAAATCGACTTCGTTCAGCCGGGAGGTAAGCAACACCCGCTGTGCCGTGTAATTCCGCACACCAGTATCAAAATCCAGGTCGTAGCAATAAGGCTCGGAATGCGAGGCGAGCACCCAG
>JBBRWA010000276.1:0-8042 GCA_038246345.1 Chitinophagales bacterium | reverse complement strand
TCGTAGCTCAGGTTCCTCGCTTCGCTCGGAATGACACAACTGTTTGATATTCAGTGTAATTTTACGTTGGTGGCACTAGGTTAAAACACCACAGCAGGGCGCTTGGCGCAATTGATTGGCTACAGCATAAATTGCAAGAGCCCTCTCGAATAATCGAGAAGGCTCTTGTTTTTGGTAGAATCACCAATCCCTGACATGGCAAAGTCGAGTCGCGTTGAAGCCTTTTATAGGGAGGCTCTTGTTAAAATATTTAAACTCTAACTGCCTACTTGGGAATCTTTAGATTTACACGCGCCTTTTCACTCTAATTTTCCATTGGCGCGACCTTCGGTAATTCGTATGGTATCGGGGTACTTCGGCTCCTGGCCGTACCGTTCTATGGCCAGTGTCAGTTGAAATTCCACCCAAATTTTGTCACCTTCGATCTTAGTAACCTCTATGTAATTTTCTATGTCTCCTTCGGCCAATTGATAGGTGTCGCCGAGTATGTCGCCGTCAATGAGCGTGCTAAAAAAAGCTCCTGAAAGACTGTCAACATCCCTGACATCTGTAAGGGAAAGCTTGTGTTTACCTACCACCCAAGGTATTTTGAAGAGAAACAAGCCATCAAGATTATAGCCTTGTTTGTTCAACCGGCTTAATTTAATATCAATGCCTTGTTCATAAGGTTTATTGACGAAAGTCCTTGTTTTGGCTTTCCATCCTGTTCCGTTAAATTTGGCAAAAGCATGCCCCCAATAATGAAAATCTGAATTGTCCTTATTGCAACCTAGCATTGTTGCCAATGTCAAAAACAAAAAAAAGTATTTCATGGCCTGAAGTTTTAGCGGTTTAATTTTACAAGTTTCAGCGTCTCTTCACCTTGAGGAGACAGCACCTTTAGGAAATAAGCACCCGGCGCAAAGCTAGATGTATTGAGCAAAATTTCGGAAGTTCCGGGAATCACGTGGAAGATTTGTTTTAAAATTGTTCTTCCCATGTTGTCCATAACGCAAACAGAAACGGTGCCTTCTGTAATCGAACGCATATTAATAGCAGCTATCTATAACTGGATTGTTTAACAATTGGACAGAGTGGGCTTGTCGAGTTGTAAAAAAGCCACTTCTAGTGTTTGCGTCACAATCGTTTGGTTCGCTCAGTACCGAAATGTAAGAAAAAGCATCGTCGACCTGATTGTCGGCGGAGGTGCCGACTACCTTGATATGAAGGTTGGCTCCTGGAGTACAGGGGGCATTAAGCGCAAAAACATTTCCCACTCCTTCTACATTGCCGTAGTTAAACCCGTCGGCACTCGTAAACCATTCAAAAGTATAGTTTCCGGGACCTCCTCCTATGCCGTCAGCTGTGAAAGTCACAAAATTACAGGGGCAAACTATATGCTCACTGCTTATCAATGCTCTAAAAGTCGATGCTACGTCATCCGTTCGGTGCTCAGCTACCGAGCATGCATTTTCTCGGAGCATTCGAGCGTTATGCTCATCTTCTTCGGTGCCTGTGGCATTAGCTTTATAATACACTTCCGGGTTGGAATAGTGTTTGATTCTTCGGTCCGTGTTTAGGGTGTGCATGATGGTTTGCCTTTGGGTGCGATTCGGCCAACATCCTGTTTTGAAGAAATAACCATGCTCATATTCTCCGTTGGAGTCGTCGGCAAGTTCATGCCGGCAACCAAAAAGATGCGCAAGTTCATGGGCTGTAGTCAAATTGAAATTTCGACTCATGTCCACAATCGCATAAGCCCGATCCTGAAGAGCAAAAATACCGCCTGCCAACCCGGCCAATCCATATTTTTTCTCTGAAAAGGCATAAACCAGAACAATATCGGCTGTAGCTCCATTACGAATTTGTTGAAGATCGGAATTAGCAATTAATGACTCTAAATCAAGTTCAATATCTGCTCCTTCACCAAACTCAAATTCTTGAATACCCTCCAAAAAAAATGTCAATTCTCCTTGATCGATTTTACTATTTCGTAAAGATTGGTTGGCATCCTGGATGTAGGTGATGATTCTGGAAGAAATATCAGGAAATTTGTTCAACGTTTCTGGAGTGTAAACAGCTGTTACCCTAACAGGGCAGTTGCCCGATCTGTATTGGAGCGGTGTGCCAGAAACGGGGTTTTCCCCTTCATCTGTAGTTCCACATTCAGGTACTGCTATTTCGGAATAAACCCTTTCAACAAGCACGTTGATATTACTTTCGTAACCCAAGTCATGTAAAGTCCAGTCTCTTTCATCTATCGTGATCGAACCGAAAACCCTGCCCGAAATTGAATAAATTGAAACGTTCCCATCATAACATGCGCATTCTTCTTCGGTTTCTCCGTCTTCCTTTTGAACTTCACCGTACCAATAATAATCACCATTGGAATGTGATTCTATCTGCTTGGCCTTTACGAGTGCCTGGCAACTCATTCCCGGCATTTGAAGGGTGATTGTGCCTCCTGATTGAATGTCTTTTATAAATGCAACGTTTACAAAATAAGAGGTGTCATAGGTAGACTCTTGTTGTAGTTTTTCGTAAACAGTCTGTTGCTCCTCTAATAAGGTGCTGGGACTAATAACTGTAAATAAATTAGCAGCGGTTTGAGCCCAAGAAACTGAAAAGGATAGCAACCCGGAAATTAAAAAACATGTGCAAATGAAATTCTTGAATCTGTTCATAATCAAATTATTTACAGAGTTAATGTTGTGGCTTTCACTTATCAAAAGGTCTGGTGAACTGGAATGCACCATATTGAAAATGGGGCAGAGTGTAACTATCCAGCCGGTTTTGCAGGTTTTTATATCGAATTTTAGCGGACAAGTGTTAAAGTTTGGTGTTTTATTCTGAAAAAATGATTATTTTGGAAATAAAACACAAAATTGCCGTAAAATTACTGTTCAATTCTAATTTCATAATGATCCCATTGGTTTGATTATGAACTACTTAGAGCGGCTGGATAGTTACGGCAGAGTAGTATAAGAATGAATAACTCCACAAAATTAGACCCTCTTTCAAGAAGAAAAAAGGACAAAACTATCGATTTCAATACACGCAGATGAAAAAAATCGATTTTGCCGCCTCGCTAGGTCTTCCTGCCTCCCTCACGCCGCCTAAGCGCCCTGAATTGGTGCTTTTTCACCACGCAGGAAACGCATACCACGATGCACCAAAACGGCAAGCAGATCATATTGACTTCTGACCGCCCGCCAAAAGACCTGGAAGGCATGGAAGACCGGCTGATCTCCCGTTTCAAATGGGGGACCTGCAATCGCCTGACCTCGAAACGCGCATGGCAATTCTGGGGTCCAAGATGGAAGATGAAGGCGTGGACATCCCAAACAACGTGTTGGAGTTCATCTGCTACAACATCAAGAACAACATCCGCGAACTGGAAGGCGTAATGGTGTCGCTGCTGGCACAAAGCACCTTGATCCAACGCGATGTGGATATGGAATTGGCCAAAGAAGTTATCCGCAACTTTGTGACCACCATCAACAAGGAAATTACCGTGGAGTTTATCCAGTTGCTCGTCGCCGACCACTTCAACGTGCCGGTAGAGAAGCTGCACCACGAAACCCGCAAGCGCAACATCGTGATTGCCCGACAATTGTCGATGTTCCTGGCTAAAAAGCTCACCAATAAATCGCTGAAATCCATCGGCGAGCAGTTTGGCGGCCGCGACCACAGCACCGTGATCTATTCCTGCAAAGCCGTGCAGGATATGATGGACACTGACCTGATTTTTAAGGATACGGTGGAGGAAGTGGAGAAGAAGTTGAAGATGAGTTTGAATAATTAAGCCGGAAACCCCTCAAAACGCACACTCCACCCCAACCACAAACATCCTCGACACCCCAACCTTGATCCCTTGCGGCCGCCGAGACGCAATGTACCGCGCATCTGCCAGGTTTTTGGCCGTACAGAAAAAAATAGACTTCCATTTTGGAACGCCCAAACGCAGGGCGGCATCCGCTACAAAATACGCAACCCTCTATTTGTTCAGCACCACCACCCGTTCTACCCAACGATTTTCACCTGATGAAAAAACGGCGACATAACTCCCCGCCGGAACACCTTGCAATTGAACGCGGTGGCTTCCTGACTCTAATTGTGTATCAAGTATTTTTTTGCCGTGAAAATCCATGAGCTCAAAGCGCCCTGCAGCAGGTAAATCCTGGAGGAAAAGCTCCTCTCTGGCTGGATTTGGTGAAACATTCAATTTCCCCACCGCAGAAACGGCATTCGTGCCCACCGTCCCAATCTGCTGAAAACCCAAAAAGAAAATCACCGTAGCAGTAGCTGCGGGCACCACGCATTCTCCGTGGTTCGCGGAGGGCATTACATCCTGTATCTGGAAATTGGGCGCTCCGACCGCATTGAGTGAATCGCGGGCCAAAATACTGTTCCCAAAAGGCACCTGGTCGTCGTTCATGCAATAGAACAGGCGCATGGGCGCTTGCGGTGTCCAGTCATTATAGGTATCGTTGGCAGCTAATGCCACGTTGATCGGGTGGTTGGGATCGTTCATGATCGCTTGAATAATACTGGGCTGCATCATCCTGAATGGCCGGGAAGCGCCTTCGTTCATGATGAGCATGTCGATCAGTTGATCGTTCAAGCTGGAAAGGTTGAGGGCACCGCTGTAAAATTGAGCGATCAAGGTGGAATATGGCGGCCTGAACACCTCCGTTATGTTGTTGAATAGGTTCCCATATACCGTTTGGAAGGACAGCGCTGTATTCGGGATATAACCTGGGTAATAATAAATATCATCGCTCAATATCAAGTCGCGCATTACGCCCGATACGCTGTACGGGCCCGACATGGGCGCAGCCGCAGTTACCGTAAATTCATGCGTGGGGTCTTTTTCAATGGCCCGATGTAGGGCCATGGCCCCATGCCCTCCTTGAGAATAACCCGTCACAAATAGCTGGTCGTTCGTCTGAATTTGGTTTTGCGCACAAAACTGCTCCACCGCCCGCAACATATCCATCGCCACCCAGGCCTCACTTTCAGCATGTACATAGGGGTGAAAGCCCCTGGAAATATTGCCTAGACCAAGATAGTCGGGCAGCAAGGCCACATAGCCCAAGCCCGCGAACAATTGCCCAAACTGCCCTTCGCCATTGGTCACGACGTTGATGGAAGGCACATCCTGTTTCGAGCCCGAAGTGCCGTGCTGGTACACCAAACGCGGGTATTTCTTCGTGGCATTGTCTGGAACTGCCAACAAACCTGTCACCGTATCCAATACACCGTGCACATCCAGAGATGTGTAGGCAATGCGGTAATATTTACAGCCGTATTGAATGAAAATCAGGTTGTTGAATTGGCTGGATACCTGTGCCTGGGTTTTGGTGCCGAGCAAGGTGGCGGAAACGAGGGTTTGGGAAGATGCTGTGAACGCAAGGGTTGCGCTGAGTAGGAGGAGGGCTAATCTTTTTGACATACAATGATTTTTGGCTAATGTATGAAGATTTTTGTTGGCACTAGCCAACCACCTGCTCCAGCACCCGCATGACCCCCTTGAGTCCACCCCGTACATCATCTTGCACCATAATCAATTCTTTGGTTGTTTGCTTCAACGATACCCCCATCATGCGCCCATTCTTCTGAATAAAAGCCATGGTTTTTTGGAAGTTCTCCGTTTCAAAAAAGGAGGATTGTGGATCACCCAGGAAGTAGCAGCGCAGTTTGCCGCCTTTGAGGATCAACCGGTCAAAGCCAATTCTTTTGCAATGCCATTGCAGCCGGAGGCCATCGAACAGGGCATTTACTTGTTTGGGTATTTTCCCAAAACGGTCTTCCATGCGCTTAGCATAAGCAGCAATGCCTTCTTCATTTAGGACACTGTTTAGTTCTGTGTACAGGCTCAAGCGCTCCTGGATATTGCTCACGTATTCATCCGGAATGAGCATTTCCACATCGGTTTCAATGGTCACATCGCGTACGTAAGAACCCCGCTGGGCGATTTCTTCCTTGAAAAGATCTTTGAAGTCCGTCTCTTTCAATTCCTGGATGGCCTCATCAAGGATTTTCTGGTAGGTTTCAAAACCGATATCGGCGATGAAACCCGACTGCTCACCACCGAGCAAATTGCCCGCCCCGCGGATGTCGAGGTCGCGCATGGCAACAGCAAAACCGGAACCCAAATCACTAAATTCTTCGATGGTTTTTAATCGTTTGCGGGCCTCTGGAGTCAGTACCGACATGGGCGGCGCAAGCAAATAACAGTACGCTTTTTGGTTGGAGCGCCCTACCCTGCCCCGCAGTTGGTGCAAATCGCTGAGGCCAAACATATCGGCCCGGTTGATGATAATGGTGTTGGCATTGGGAATGTCAAGCCCCGTTTCGATGATGTTGGTGCAAGCCAGCACGTCAAATTTCTGGTCGATAAAATCCACCAAGACCTTTTCAAGGTGGTCTGATTCCAATTGGCCGTGCGCCATAGCAACATCCACGCCGGGACAGAGCCGCTGGAGGGTTTCAACAATTCCAGGCAAATCGAGCACCCGGTTGTGCACAAAAAACACCTGCCCGCCACGGTTGACTTCCGTCATGATGGTCTCGTGAATGAGCGTTTCGTCAAACACCCGTATCTCGGTATGAATAGCCTGGCGGTTGGGCGGCGGCGTACGTATAACAGAAAGGTCGCGCGCGGCCATGAGGGAGAATTGCAAGGTTCTTGGAATCGGAGTAGCTGTGAGGGTCAGCGTATCCACATTGACCTTTATGGAACGTAATTTCTCTTTGCTGGCGACACCGAATTTTTGCTCCTCATCCACAATCAGCAGTCCTAAATCCTTAAAAACCACGTCTTTGCTCAACAGGCCATGGGTGCCGATGATGATATCTACTTTACCAGCTTTCAGGTTGGCCAACACTTCTTTTTTTTCTTTCGCTGTACGGAATCGGTTGATATAATCCACCGTAACGGGGAATTCTTCCAGGCGTTCCGAGATCGTTTTAGCGTGTTGTAAAGCCAGAATGGTCGTGGGAACCAATATCGCCACTTGTTTCCCGTCACAAACGGCTTTAAACGCAGCGCGTATAGCCACCTCCGTTTTTCCAAACCCTACATCGCCACAAATCAAGCGATCCATGGGGTATTCCTTCTCCATGTCGGCCTTGATGTCGTTGGTGGATTTGATCTGATCGGGCGTGTCTTCGTAAATAAAACTTGCCTCCAATTCATTTTGCAAATAGCCATCGGGCGGGAAAGCATGGCCTTTGGAGGCGCGGCGGCCGGCGTACAACTTGATGAGTTCCGCCGCGATGTCCTTGATCTTCTTTTTGGTGCGACTTTTCAGCTGTTTCCAAGCATCCGAACCAATTTTAGACAACATAGGCGGCGTACCTTCCTGACCGACGAATTTTGCGATCTTGTGCAGCGAGTGGATGCTGACGTACAAAATATCGTTGTTTTTATAAATCAGGCGCACGGCTTCCTGCATTTGACCGCCGATGTCGATTTTCTGCAAGCCTGCGAATTTGCCGATACCGTGGTCGATATGCGTCACAAAATCGCCCGGCACCAGTTCCCGAAGCAAACGGGTATTGAGGGATTGTTCCTTGGAAAAACCCTGCCTGATTTTGTACTGGTGGTAGCGTTGAAAAATCTGGTGATCGGTGAGGACGGCTATTTTCAGGTCATCGTCTACAAAACCTTCGTGGATGGCGGTATTGACGGGCAAAAACTCCACTTTTGCCTTCAGTTCTTTAAAAATCGAGGCTAAACGGTCAAATTGTTTGGGGTTGTCGGAACAGATATATATCTCATACCCCGCAGCTTTGTACTGGTGCATTTGTCGGATCAACAAGTCGAAGTTTTTGTTGAACGATGGTTGGGGCTGGGAACGAAAAGAGATGGTTTCTACACCGGAACTTGTGGAGGACATGCATGAATTCTTATGCGGCAAAGGTAGGGGAAATTGGGTGGGGATTTTGGAAAACCACATGGTTTCGGGAATCACCGTTGCTACAAAGGTACCGTTCCGCTGGAACGGGTGCATTGCGTTCGGCTACCGTTGCTACAAAGGTGCCGTTCCGCTGGAACG
>JBBRWA010000275.1:0-8043 GCA_038246345.1 Chitinophagales bacterium | reverse complement strand
TGCTGCTCGACGAGCCGACCAACGATATTGACGTGAACACCTTGCGTGCACTGGAAGACGCACTCGACGATTTCGCGGGCTGTGTGCTCATTATCAGCCACGATCGCTGGTTCCTTGACCGCTTGGCGACGCACATCCTGTCATTTGAAGATGATGCGGAAGTGGTGTTCTTTGAGGGGAGTTTCAGTGATTACGAAGAAGCTAAAAAAGCAAGACTGGGCGATATTACGCCGCATCGGCCTAGGGTGAAGCACATTATGTAAATTGGTGTTGCATATTTAAGGCAAAATAGCGGCTTCCTGAATCATCCAGGAAGCCGCTTCTATTGTCAGCTTGTTACATCCAACTTATTCCATCGGAAAGTTATTGCTGCTTGCCACTGTGGTCACCATAACAACGAGTATAATACCGTAGAATACAAGCAAAACGCAAACCAAAATGCCGTAAATCCGGAAATGGTTGCGTAGGTTTTTCCAGGCATCCACAAAAGCGAGTTGATCTGTGAAATTAATAGCGCGTTGAATTTGGGTGGCAAAACGCAGGTGGAAAAAATGAATAAAGAACATAACGGCCACCGTTATCAGGGTAAGAATCGTCATGTAAGGCATTAGAGCACTGTACATGGCGAAAAAAGGATTGTCCCCGCTCATCATTTGCATCATTTGCATAGCTGAAGCCATTGATCCCATAGAAAGCAAAGAAAGCCCTATCCAGATAAAGCCTAAAATGGCGAAAAACATGGCCCATTTAGAGGTTGTCATCCAGTTGCGCTGCATGGTGCTCGTAACGGTTAGCCCTGTGTTGGAATCCTTATCGTGGGCAAGTGTATCATCAAGTATTGACATAAGTTGCAATTTTTAAGGTAAAATTAATATCCTGAAGGTCCGTTGTTTAATAACGCGACGCCAAAAATGAGAAAGGCAAATATGCCCAAGGCTACCAACACAATTAACAAGATGCCAACAAAGCGATAAAAACGCTTTAAGTTGACGAAGGCCAGGTCTAAAAGTACCCTGTTCTCTGTGTTGAGTGCTTGTTTCATCTGTGAAGAAAAAAGGAAATAGAAGTACGCGGGAAAGAAAAGGAACACGCCGTAAATCGCGATGACAAATATGCCAGAGATGAACCCGCTGACACCGCCTGCAAATAACAGAAAAATGCCCGCAAGAGAAACCAGGCCAAATACAATGAATAGCAGGATGGCAAAAAACAAGGCCCAGGCTGAAGTTTCCTTCCAATACTGGCGTACTTCTGGCGTTATCCGCAGGCTGTCATCCATGCTTGGCGCCATTCCCATGTCAATGGGTTGATCAAAGTTTTCCATTGTAAAAACAGAGGTTTAGGTGAAAATTTGAAAGATTGTCGCTGCAAGGTAGCAGCGTACCAAATATGTGCAACAACTTTGCACAAATAATTTTTTAGGCGCATGTTAATTTACACCATTGATTTTGCCACACCTGAATTCGACGAAGCCCTAGCCATCCGTTACGAGGTGCTCCGCAAACCACTTGGGCTTGATTATTCACTGGAACAAATAGCTACAGAATGGGATAATATCCACATTGCAGCTTTCGATGCCAGTGGCAAAATGACGGGATATTTAAACCTGACCCCCGTTGATGACAAGCTGGTGAAAATGCGACAGGTGGCCGTGGCCCCGGCTTATCAGGGGCAAGGTATTGGCAAAGCAATGGTGGCCTATTCCGAAATAGTCGCCAAGGATCGGAATTTTACAGAAATAGTGCTGCACGCCCGCAAGGCAGCCGTGCCGTTTTACCTAAGTATGCACTATGAAATAGTGGGCGATGAATTTGAAGAGGTATTAATACCGCACTTTAAAATGCGGAAAGCACTAGGCTTTTGATGGCCATGCGCCGCAGTGATTGCTGGGTGTCAAGTGTACGTAAGAGGGTATCCAATGGCACCCAATTCAGGTCTTTTACTTCTGCCAAATCTCCATCAAGCGCTTCAGATTCAGCCAAAAAAACAAAGCGCAAATCATAGTGTAGATGCTCTGGCACATCGTTTTTTGCAGGAATGATGTGGATGTCCAAATCGAAAACATCCTCCGACAGCAAGGTCAAACCTTGTAAGCCACATTCTTCGGAAGCTTCCCGGCGAGCCGTTTCCAACAGCGAAGCATCGGTCGGTTCTGCATGGCCGCCCGGCTGAAACCACTTGTCGAGTCCGCGGTGGTGAATCAAGAGAGCTTTGTCTTTGCCGGGATTGAGCACCCAGGCAGAGCCGGTTAAATGCCCAGAAAGCGTGCTGCGCTGCCAGAACTCATCGTTGAGTTCTACAAATTCAAGTGCCAGAAACTGGAAGAAATTTTCCTCTTCAAAATCCGTTTCTAATTCCGATAGCCAGTCGATAACCTGTCGTTTTTCCATGGTGCGACAAATGTAACAAGTTTGCTTGCTTTGCGTCACGTTGGTGGTGAAGATTTTATCCCGTAAATTTCCCTAAAGTTCCAAATATGCGCCATTTGCACCTGCTTCGTTTCGTGATGTTCGAGGATTTTAATGCACCACTTGAGGACTTTAAGGAATACATGCAATAAACCAATTTCTTTTCCCCGTGTTTCTCTCAGCAACATTCCTGCATGAAAAAGACACTCATTCCCTTTGCCCAAGTCGCCCAACTCGCCAAAACTGACATTGCGTATGCCACAGGCGATCCACTGCTCCAACCTTTCTACGAACACCAACCCGTATTGGCTTCTTTCGATGCCATCATAGCGAAGAAAAGCGCGCATGACTATCCAAGGAAAGACCTTGCCGACCTGCTGGAAGAACAATACAAATCTCTTCCCAATACAGGAAAAGTGCTGGATAATATCGCTGCACTACGGCTGGAAAGCACTTTTACCATTACCACAGCCCACCAGCCAAGCCTTTTTTTGGGGCCGCTTTATTTTATATACAAAGCACTGACTGCCATTAATTTAGCAAAAGCTGTGGAAGCGAAAATGGGCGGTAAAAACCGGATTGTACCTGTATTTGTATTGGGTAGTGAAGACCATGATTTGGAAGAATTTAACAAGGCAAATCTGTTTGGCAAAAAAGTGCTGTGGGAACCTGGTTTAACGGGCCCCGTGGGCAGTATGCCTGCAGCTACGGTCGCCCCTGCCTTAGAAGAACTACAATCCATTTTAGGGGACAGTCCATCCGCCAAAGCGCTTTTTGAGCGGGTTGAGCGGGCATATTCCGGCGAAAAGAATTTTGCGGAAGCTACTCAGGCACTTTTGCATGAGTTTATGGGCAATTTTGGTTTGGTGGTCATCAACATGGGAAGCCCCTTGCTAAAGCGGCATTTTATCCCGTTTATGCGGCAGGAGTTGTTTGACCAGCCTTCTTTTCGCATTGTCAACGAAACCATTGCCGAGCTGCAAAAAGCGGGCTTCAAAACCCAGGCAGCGCCGAGGGAGATCAATTTGTTTTACTTGCAGCCCGGTTCCCGCGAGCGCATTGTACACGTGGACGGCGTTTTCAAAGTACTAAATACCGAGCTTGTTTTTTCTGCTGAAGCCATGGAGGCGGAGTTGAATACCCACCCGGAGCGTTTTAGCCCGAATGTGCTGATGCGGCCTATTTTTCAGGAAATTATTTTACCCAACCTCGCGTATGTGGGCGGTGGCGGCGAATTGGCTTACTGGCTTGAAAGAAAGGCTCAATTCGAGCATTTTGGTGTACCATTTCCTATGTTGGTGCGGCGGCATTCGGTTCTTTGGTTGGATAAAGATGCTGAGAAGAAATTAGAAAAATTCGGGTTTAGTGCTCCCGCATTTTTTGATGATACGGATAAATTGATCCGAGAATACATTGAAAAAAATGCCGCAGGAGAGGTGAGTCTTGCCGCTGAAGTGGAGGATTTGCGCACTTTGTACAATAAGCTTTGTGAAAAGGCAAGTTTGGTAGATCCAACCCTGGAAAAATCCTTGCGAGCTGAAGAGGTAAAAGCCATTTCGGGGGTTCAGCAATGGGAAAGCAGGCTTATTCGTGCGGAGAAGCAGAAACACGAGGTTACCATCAATCAAATAAACGGGTTAAAAGAAAAGCTGTTTCCAGGAAATGGCTTGCAAGAGCGTACTGACAATATTTTGCCCTTATTGTTAAAATACGGAGATGCTTTTTTGTCCGAGCTTTTGACTGTTTCTGAGCCTTTTGACCCAGGCTTTTTGGTGCTGCAAAGTGATGATACTCAATAATTAATTGCTTTTCGCATCACCAATAACTTGTCGCGATCAGGATGTTTTAAGGCTGCCCTTGCCGCGTGCCATTGCGCCAGTCTCTCATTCCAAAAAAATGAAAACCAGGTAAGCAGGGGCAACATTATGGCCGTAGAAACCAAAATTGGCCAACCCATAAACAGGCCCACCAAAAACATAATGATGTAGTAAAAAAGATTGCCGATGGTGCCAATGCCCAGCAAAATGCTGGTACGGAACTCTCGCTTTTTTACCTTGTTTTTCGTTACCCTCTGCGCCAAAGCCTGTACTGGCCAACTCAAAATATAACCCAAGGCATTTGGAATAAAACCAAGGATAAAAAGTAGCAGCCAAGTCCAGTGGCCTTGTTGGGGTTGCATCAGCGATTCGTCATTGACGCCGGCTTGTTGTAAGGCCTCGAAATAGTTGCTAGTTTGCTCAAACAGCACGACTTTTTGTTCCTTTGCCATGGTATTGACACTTTCCAATACCTTTTTTTCACCCAAAAATCGATTGTTGCTGTTTTCTACAATCGGGAGCAGGTTGGCAGGGTTGTCGTTGCGCCAAAGGGTAAGCAATTGCTCCGCCAATACATCATCATCCCGGTCTTCTATGTGGTAGCAAATTTCAATCAGGGCATTCCTGATATCGGAACAGAGGGCATTGATCGCTGCCCCAGGGCTTTCCTGATAGTGTTCCCAATAGTCCTTTATGAATAGCGGGCTTCCGACATTGAGTTTTGCTTCATCGCGCAGGATATCACCGGCTACGTAGTTGCAACCGACTGGGATGACCTGTAAATCGTCCAATTTATGATTTTCATAAGTGCCAAAGGCAATGCGCGCGATGCCCTTTTGCATGGAAAGGACGCGCTTGTCAAGGTGGTGTTCCCCTTCCACAAAAATATTCACCGCTACGCCGTCGAGCATTTTTTGCTGACAATACTCAAACACCTCGTCGTTTCGGTCGTGTTTGCCGTATCCATCTCGTTTGCGGTAGACTGGGAACATGTTGCAATGCTCCAACAACTTGCGGTAAAAGGGTTTTCGAAAAATATCCCCCCGGGTCATGTTGTACACCGGAGGGTCGAAAAAGAGGCAGAAAAAAATGGGGTCGATAAACGCGGTGGGATGGTTAGATGCGATCAGAACAGGCTTGTTGGATGGTACACCTTTCCTGTTGTGCAGGTAGATTTTGCGGAAAAGCATCCGGTACTCCAAATAAATGGCAGGCAGCAGCGCATTGTATATCCAGCCTTTGCTTTTTCTGATATTTCTATAATCCATTGATAATTAGCTCCTTATTTCCCGTCAATCAGGTTTCCCAGGCCGCCCAGGATACTTCCTTCTTCTTTACGCGGCCCTACGCCATAAGCGATGATCTTGGCAGCAAGCCTGCTTACAGGCAGTGATTGCAGCCATACCTTTCCAGGTCCGCGAAGGGTGGCAAAGAAAAGACCTTCGCCTCCAAATACCATGTTTTTTATGCCTTTCACAAATTGGATGTCGTAATTGACACGGTCGGTAAAGGCTACGATACAGCCAGTATCCACACGCAGTGTTTCGCCAACAGCCAACTCGCGTTCGAGGACGTATCCGCCCGCATGGACAAATGCCATGCCGTCGCCTTCCAACTTTTGCATGATAAAACCTTCACCGCCGAAAAGCCCGGTTCCCAGTTTTCGCTGGAATTCGATGCCGATTTGAACACCTTTTGCCGCGCACAAAAAAGCATCTTTTTGGCAAACGACCTTGCCGTTTAGTTGTGACAGGTCCATGGGGATGATTTTGCCAGCATAAGGTGCAGCAAATGTAACCTTTTGTTTGCCGTGGACCGTGTTGGTGAATGTGGTGATGAACAAGCTTTCTCCGGTGAGCATGCGTTTGCCTGCGGTAAGTAACTTATCAAAAAAACCTGATTCCCGGCCGCTGCCATCGCCAAATACCGTCGCCATTTCAATGCCATCATCCATAAACATAAAGCTGCCAGATTCGGCAACAACTGTTTCCTGTGGGTCGAGTTCGATCTCGACGCATTGCATTTCTTCTCCGTGAATTTTGTAATCTATTTCGTGATTATTAGGCATTTTTTGAATATTTTAGTGAATAATGGGGCAAAAATGAAGGAAATACTACCGGATACTTAAGTTTTACGACGAAATTTTAGATTTACTCGCTGAAAAATCAATCCCATTTGAAATATACCCCTGCGCCAACGCCTGGGCTTTTTGGAACGTTTTGCGCCCAAGCAGCGCCAGCACCTGAAACGGTAATGCCAACAAAGCGGTTGATTTCCCAAATTGCTTTTGCGCCGATGGACAGCCATCCCTGATCGTTGACATACAATCCTGTCAAAACATCAATGCCTGGCAATATCCGATCGCCATTTTCCAATGGGTAGACAAAGTCTGAGAACCCGGCCAGCCACACTTTTCCCAGGCGAATTCCTGCCTCAGCGCCAAAGTTGATGAAATGGCTGTAGTTATTGCTGCGATAGCCATAGCTGCCGTACAAGAAGCCGTAAGATTTGCCAAATCCCATGCCCACATTGACCATGGGTTGTATGGTAATGGCATCATAGCCTGTTCTTAAATCGGTGCTTGGCTTATAGGTTGCACCAGCGGGGAAGCCCATGCGCAATGTGCCAGCGAGCGCAACTTTGCCGCTCAAAAACTGGTGGCGCACGGCAAACATCGTATTGCCCAGCCCCGAAATGCTGCCCGTATCTTCCTGCGCAAACATCAAGGTAGAATCAGGGTTTGAAGCACCTCTTTCATTAAAAACAACCGGTATTGAAAGAATGAGCGTTGTTTTTTTTGTCAAACCATACTCTCCGTAAACCTGTATTTGCCGTTCCGACACTTCGTGGTCCAACACAATATCGTCACCTCCTACACCGAACAAGGTGGAGTAAGTAGGTATGAAATTGTAGCTGGCCTGGGCATAAATGCCCGCTTTGTTGCGTGCCCATGGGCTTTGGGCAGCCATTGAAAAGGCCAGGAAAAGGGCTGCCAGCCCTAAACCGATTCTCTTGGTCATGGTAATTGTTTTATGCATTTATGCACCACCATCGCGCACAAGATACCGTTCCGCTGGAACGGGTGCAATATTCCCTGGCATTGCTACAAAGGTAAAGTCCCGATGGGACTTTCGATACCGCAATTATGGTGCAACATTGTGCTTATTTCAACACAGCTACCAGTTCAATCGGTACTGCGGACAATGCTTTGCTGACTGGGCAGCCTGCTTTGGCGCCATTGGCAAGCTCCTGAAATTTGTCGTCGCTGATGCCTGGGATGTCCGCTTCTAGGTTGAGGGTTATTTGCTTAAATCCCCAGCCTGCGTCACCTTTTTCCATGTCAATGGTGGCTTCGCAACGCAGTTCTGTCGGAGTGAACCCAGCAGCAGTAAGCCCAAAGCTTAGGGCCATGATGAAGCAGCCGGCGTGCGCGGCAGCAATCAACTCTTCCGGGTTGGTGCCAGCCTTGCCATCTTCGTTATTAAAGCGCTTGGCAGCTGAATAAGGGGTTGAGGATAGTACGCCCGATGGGCCGTTGAGTTCGCCAGAGCCGTCTGCTCCGGTACCGTGCCAAATGGCGGATGCATTGCGTTTGAAGTGAGCCATATTTTTTTTAGTGATGAGTGATGAGAGATGAGTGATGAGAGATGAGTGATGAGAGATGTCATCACTCATCACTCCCTTGATGCTCGAATGAGGAAGAATGCCAGCGTCGCAAACCCAAGAATACCCAGCAGATCATATCCTCCTTGGCCAATAGCGCGCACAATTCCGTGTTCAAATGACATTTTATTGAAAAATGCTGCTGTGCCATCCGA
>JBBRWA010000274.1:0-8091 GCA_038246345.1 Chitinophagales bacterium | reverse complement strand
TTTTGAGCAAATACTGCTGGAATTTCCACCGCGCTTACGCCCCAGGGAATCACTTGCGCAGCCTTATAGCCTGATTGATTTTCTAGCACCTCGTTTTGAAAATTGGATAATACCACGAGTCGCTCTTGTCGTTCCCTGGTAATAAACTTGAAGCGATGCCTATTCTGTGGCAAAACATCTTGTCCCATCAAGGTCGTTATATGCCGTACCTGGAGTTGTTTTGCTATCCGCTCCCCAATACCTGAAGCCCAGCCCAGCCAAAAACTGTGCAAGGCCACGGCGGTTCCTGGTGGCGTTTCTTTTACGAGCCGCTTGCAAATTTTCAAAGCCCGCCAAATCGTGCGGGGTTTCAGCCAGCGGCTGTTGCGTCCGCCACAGGGGTATACTTGGGCACCTTTCCACGGATATACCTTATTGGAAAATGGGTAATCCAACGCCACAACATGCACAGCAATATTTTGCTCCAACAATGCTTCCACATACAACTGCAAGGTAGGCAGACAGTTGCGGTCATATTCATCAGCTGTAAAGCCGGGGGTAATTAGAATGACACGTTGTGTATTCATGTTAAAAGATAGGGCGGATGTTGTATCACCCGCCCCAAGTATGGAGACACCCCGATAAATCAGGGTGGAACGACGGCGGTTCCGCTCAAAGGCAAGAATTCCACCGTTTTCTAATGTCCAATTATTGTTACCAGCGTTCGGGAAAAGCTTCCACTTTTGCCTGTTGAATTTCCGTTTTCCAGCACTTTTACGGCGACATGTCGAATATCAAAACAAAGGTCGGTGTTTTCTGTCAAATAGACCTGCTATCAAGAAGTCATTTATCAGCGATTCTACCGACTTTTGCCGCGATGCGTCGAATTTCTGCTCTTTTTTCTTCCCACCAAAGCGCTACCCCTTCCTCTTGGTTTTGGCTGGGACTTGGTCTGGCCGCCGTGCTAATACGCGGCCTTTTTCTTGATGTCATGGATGTAGACGCTTCTCAATATGCGTCTATTTCCATGGAAATGCTGCAAAATGGTTCCTGGCTGCAAGTGCAGCACCGCGGCGCCGACTATCTGGACAAACCGCCCTTGTTGTTTTGGCTTTCGACGAGCTCCTTTGCGCTGTTTGGCATCAGCAATTGGGCATACAAGTTGCCGTCTTTGTTGGCAGCGCTGGCGGGCGTGTGGGGCGTGTACCGTTTCAGCTTGCTTTTTTATACAAAAAAAACGGCGCGGCAGGCGGCATTCATCCTGGCTTCGGCTATGGGGGTCATTGTTATATGCAACGATGTACGCACCGATACCCTCCTGCTGGGCACTAGCACTTGTGCGGTGTGGCAATTGGCGGAGTACCTGCAACAGCCTCGCTGGCGCTACTTGATAGGCGGGTTCTTTTGCATTGGTTTGGCCATGCTGGCCAAAGGGCCAATTGGCTTGATAATCGCAGGTTTTGCGGTCGGCACGCACCTGCTTTTCAGTGGACAATGGCGGGCTATTTTCAAATGGGAATGGTTGCTCGGTTTATTGATGACCGCCTTGGTACTGGCACCGATGTGCTGGGGACTTTGGCAGCAATTTGACCTTCACCCGGAAAAGGTGGTGAATGGGCGCACGGGTGTTTCTGGCTTATACTTTTTCTTTTGGGAGCAAAGTTTCGGGCGCGTCACGGGAGAAAATGTATGGAAAAACGATGCCTCAGCCTTCTATTTCCTGCATGTATACTTGTGGGCTTTCCTGCCCTGGTGCCTGCTCTTGGCCAAGACAATCGGAATGTTTTTCGCGACTTCCGGGAAGTTTTTCGCGACTTCCGGGAAGTTTTTCGCGACTTCCGGGAAGTTTTTCGCGACTTCCGGGAAATTTTTCGCGACTTCCGGGAAGTTTTTCACTTCCCGGAAGTTCACACGCTACCACGCACCCGAGCACCAACCCCCGACCCCCGAGTACTACACCATCGGTGCCTTTGCGCTCACCTTCATCGCCCTATCGATGTCCCAATACAAGCTTCCCCACTACATATTCGTCACCCTACCCTGGGCGGCGGTACTCATGGCAAGCCAGCTCAACCGGGAAAAAGCACCAAACCAAAAAATGGGCTGGGAATGGGCAGCCCTGTACTTTCCCATTGCCATGGGCATCATCATAGCCCTATTGATTCCCACATTTGTATTCCCAACAGGAAATATATTACTCTGGTGCCTAATCTTACTCCTACTCGGCACTTTATGCCTAAAAATTTTCCGAAACCCCTTTCCGAAAGACACAGACGCTCTGGTACAACGCGGTGTATTGGCCTCTCTCACCATTGGCTTCATGCTCAATTTTTATTTTTACCCAACCTTACTACCTTATCAATCGCCGAAGCGCATCGCCCAATTTGCCCGGGAAAACGGCATTCCAGCCGATAGAATGGCGTATTTCCACCGAGGGAGCCATGCCCTGGATTTTTACAATGGAGATTTACTGGAAGATTTTGAACAGCATGAAGCATTGCGGGCGCAGGTAAACAAGACAGGCTCTATTTGGCTACATGTCGACAATGGGGGAAAGGGCGAACTTGAAATAGCCAAAATACCCTTCGAAGTGACGCAAACCTTCTATCATTTTCAGGCAGCCCTGCTCAAAGTAACATTTCTTAACCCCGCCAGTCGCGCTTCAACGCTAGACACCTTATATTTGCTAAAAATCTTGCCGGAGAAATGATGTTTTAATCGTTTCTTCACGGCAGAAAAAACATATAAAAACGATATGGAAAAGCCTTGGTTACAACACTACCCGGCGGGAGTGCCGGTAAATATTGACCCGAATGCCTACCTGCGCGTCATCGACATGCTGGAAGAGTGCTTCAAAAAATATGCTGACCGCCCAGCGTATTATTTTATGGGCAAAATGATGACATTCAGGCAAATAGATGAACAGAGCCGCAACTTCGGCGCCTACCTCCGCTCGCGCGGACTTGAACCAGGCGACCGCGTAGCACTCATGATGCCGAACATGATACAATACCCCATTGCCATGTTTGGCGCCCTGCGCGCCGGTATGATCTTGGTAAATACCAACCCCCTCTATACTCCCCGCGAAATGCGGCACCAGTTTGTCGATTCCGGCGCAAAGGCGATCATTATTGCGGAAAATTTCGCCGCCAATTTGCAGCAGGTGATTGCAGAAACGGAGATCAAAACGGTGATCCTGACTTCCATTGGGGAAATGCTGGGCATGAAAGGCCCCATTGTAAATTTTGTGATCCGCAAGATCAAAAAAATGGTGCCCAAGTTTGAGCTGCCCAATACAGTTTGTTTCGGTGATGCACTCAAACAAGGCAAAAAATTCAGCATCGAGCCATTTCAGTCGGGGCCCGACGATACCATTGCCCTGCAATACACGGGCGGCACCACGGGCGTATCGAAAGGCACCATGCTTACCAACCGCAACCTGGTGGCCAACATGCTGCAAATCCGGGCTTGGCTCGGTCCTTTGTTTAAAGAAGACGAAGAGCCCATTGTGCTGTGCCCGCTGCCGCTTTACCATATTTTTTCTTTTACCGTCAACTGCCTCGCTTTCATGAATTGCGGCGGCTCCAATGTATTGATTGTCAATGCTCGCGACTTGCCCGCCTTGATTAAGGAGTGGATAAAATACAAACCAAATATCGTCACCGGCGTAAACACCCTGTTTAACGGACTGCTCAATCAGCCCAATTTTAGCAGCATAGACTTCAGCAATGTCAGGGCCTGCGTGGGCGGTGCCATGGCCATCCAACGCGCCGTGGCGGAGCGCTGGCAGCAAGTGACCGGTTGCCAACTCACCGAAGGCTACGGCATGACGGAAAGCAGCCCCGTACTCTGCGTAAACCCCGTAGACGACACCATGCGCCTCGGCACCATTGGCTTGCCCGTACCGTCCACCGACGTGCGCATTGTCGACGAAAATGGCGATCCGCTGCCGCCCGGACAAGATCATGTAGGCGAGATACAGGCACGCGGGCCCCAAATCATGAAAGGCTACTGGCAGCGCCCCGATGCCACTGCCGAAACCGTCAAAGACGGCTGGCTCTGCACCGGCGATATGGGCTTTATGCACCCCGACGGTTATTTCCAAATTGTCGACCGCAAAAAAGACATGATCCTGGTCTCTGGCTTCAATGTTTACCCCAATGAAATTGAAGACGTGCTGGCCCTCAACCCCAAGGTGCTGGAATCAGCGGCCATTGGCATCCCCGACGAAAAATCAGGTGAGGTGGTAAAGGTGTTTGTTGTGAAAAAAGACGCATCACTCACCGAATCGGAGGTGATAGCGCACTGCCGGGAGAATCTGACGGGGTATAAGGTGCCGAAGCAGGTGGTGTTCCGGGATGCGTTGCCGAAGACGAATGTGGGGAAGATATTGCGGCGGGAGCTTAGAGATGAGTTATGAGTGATGAGTGATGAGTGATGAGTTATGAGTTATGAGTTTGCACGACATTTTGGATTTGATTTTGGGATGGGTTTTCAGCACTTTGGGCGATTTAGAGCAAGATCCTAACACAGCTCCGCCCCCGCTTGTCATTTCGAGCCCTCATGCGAGAAACCCACACAAGCCAAACTACGAACGCGCCATTTTGAATCCCAAATGAGTGACTTAAAAAAAGCCAATATTGAGCTGTAACAACCAATAAACTGGCCAACCCGCTGTTTGTGATACTTTTTTGTATCGAATTACTTGTCTAGTTTTCTCGCCGGGGGCTCGAAATGGCAAACGGAGGTGGTCGCTGCCATAAAAGGTCTAGCCCACGAGAAGGTGCGGGATACCCCCCCTGCCGCACCGGAGGGCGGAGGCGGAAGCCGAAATCGTCAGCGCGGATGTGCCCATCGGTGTAGACTTGCTTTTTTATAACTTTTTCCAAACCTGAATTGTTGTAAGCGCGTTACTTGACAGGAAGCCCTAGCTTTGCGCCCCTATTGACGCATTTAATACTCCTTAGACAGGCATTACACACATGAAAGTCACCGAACACTTCAACAAATCAAAAGGTAAAACCCTCATCTCTTTCGAGGTGCTACCCCCGCTCAAAGGCGGCAGCATGCAGGCCATTTTTAATACCCTGGACTCTTTAATGGAGTTCAAGCCGCCTTTTGTGGATGTCACCTACCACCGGGAGGAGTTTTTGTACAAAAAACGCACGTCGGGTTATTATGAAAAAACCTCGATCCGCAAGCGCCCCGGCACAGTGGGCATCTGCGCGGCCATCATGCACCGCTATGGTGTGGATGCCGTACCACACCTGATCTGTGGTGGCTTCACGGTGGAAGAGACAGAAAACGCGCTTATCGACCTCAATTTCCTGGGCATACACAATGTGCTGGCGCTTCGCGGCGATGCACGGCAGTTTGAAGATAAGTTTATTCCCGAATCTGATGGCCACAAATTCGCCCTTGACCTGGTGCACCAAATTGCAGGCATGAACACGGGCAAGTACCTTGACCAAGAACTTACCAACGGCCAACCGAGCGAGTTTTGCATCGGCATCGCAGGATACCCGGAGAAACATTTTGAATCTCCCAACATAAAATCGGACCTGCATTTCACCAAAGAAAAAGTGAAGGCGGGTGCCGACTACATCGTGACCCAGATGTTTTTCGACAACAAAAAATTCTTTGAATTTGTGGATGACTGCCGCGCTACTGGTATAGAAGTGCCCATTGTTCCCGGCTTAAAGCCGCTTACCAAACGCTACCAACTCAATTCCATCCCCCGAAAATTCTTTGTCAACATGCCCGAAGAGCTGGTTAAAGCCGTCATCAAAGCCAAAGACGATGAAGCCGTCAAGGAAATCGGCATCGAATGGGCCGTTGCGCAATGCAAGGAACTTAAAGCCGCTGGCGTACCCTGCCTGCATTACTATACCATGGGGGATACGGAAACGGTGAAAAGGATAGCGGCAGCTATTTCTTAGTTATGAGTGATGAGTTATGAGTGATGAGTGATGAGTGACAAGTGGCACATCATTGGAGGATTGGTTTGGTGGTGGTTTTTCAGCACTAGAGCCACTAATCCTGGTAACCTTCCTGGCTCATTTCAAATACTCCCTTGATCCCAACGAATGCTCCCCCGCAAGCCCCGCAGGCTAATCCATCCCTCCACAGCAGCCGCGTTGCCCATAAGTTTGTCCCATCATTCACAATCAAACTTATATCAACATGAAAAACCTGATCATTACCCTGCTCCTTGCTGCATCCTGTATGACTGCCTGCAAAAACGAAAACCCATCCGAAGTAGCCCAAAAACGACAGGAACTGGAAGCCAAACGCGCCGAGCTCAAGGAAAAACAAGAGCTTGCAGCCTTGGAAGATGAACTGAAAAAAGTGGGCAAAGAAATCGACAACACGGATGTCAAAGGACAGGCTAAACCTTCAATATGAAAGCGTTAATCTCAATTCTCGTCTTCCTCCAAATACAAACACTTCACGCCATGGGCCATTACAAACCCGGCGATACACTGTACGTTTGGGCAATGTCAGGCCTCACCCTACGCGATGGCCCATCACTAAATACGGCAAAACTTGCCACTATCCCTTACGGAACAGCCCTGAAAGTGTTGAACTACAATGGTGCCCATCAGACAGTCATTGTCGCAGTACCCGGCTGTAAAGCAGGACAGGAATCAAACCCTGTAGTGGAGCTTGACGGTGATTTTGCTGAGGTCACTTTTAAAGGGTTAAAGGGGTACTTATTTGATGGCTATTTGTCGATTTTGCCGACATTCAAATATTACAAAACAGCTGATTCAGGAAGTCCCAATTTTGAAAACCTGGAAGAGTGGGCAACGCGTAGTTTTGGCCTATTACAAAAAACGCAAACAGGAACTTCTGAATATGGCATTGCTTCAACTTCGCAATCGATCTTTGGAAACGGAATTTTGATAAGCACCTGGATAGAAAAAGGCGGCCAAACACGCATTGTTTTGCCCAATATTTCAATGGAAGAAGCATTCCTGATCTTCAATTGCATGAATAATTATGAATGGCAAATTTTATCTCAAAACCAAGCCAACCTTGAAGGCTTTCGTTACGAAAAAACAAACATGGAAGCGTGGCTTTTCAGTACTGGCGCATTTGAAACTACAATAAGATACCTACCACATGAATACCTGGTCATTATTTCCGACTATTGTTCTTGTTAAGAGCATAAGAAATGCCTAGATTCTTGCCTGTTTTGCTACTTTTTGCGGCGCTTACCCTCCGCGCCCAGCCGCAGACCTTCGTCGCCTATTCCCTGGCCCAAGGTCTACCGCAATCGCAGGTATTCGCCACCATGCAGGACAGCCGTGGCTACATGTGGTTTGGCACCCAGGGCGGTGGGCTTTGCCGCTTTGACGGGCTTGATTTCCAAACCTATACAACAGATGACGGTCTGCCATCAAACTACGTTTACGCCCTTTTTGAAGATGCGGAGCATCGAATCTGGGTGGGTACCAATGCCGGGCTATGTTTTTTGAAAGGCAAGGTTTTTGAAAAGATACCGGGTGTAG
This sequence comes from Chitinophagales bacterium, assembly GCA_038246345.1. Classification (GTDB taxonomy): domain Bacteria; phylum Bacteroidota; class Bacteroidia; order Chitinophagales; family Saprospiraceae; genus M3007. The sequence continues at coordinate 598 of JBBRWA010000274.1, read as the reverse complement.
AAAGTGGAGCGCTGCAAGTCCTATCCTTATGCCAAACAGAAAAAGGCACCATATGGCTTGGCACAGAGCGCGGTATTTTTAGTTGTGACCCCGCTGCCAAAACCTTGAAAAAGCTAGCGCTACCCACATTGCCAGATAAAACGGCAGTGTGGGCGCTGCTGCTAGCCGACAAGGGAATTTGGATCGCCACCGATGCCGGCGCTTTCCGTACCGGCCAGCAACCCATAACATTAAACACAAAAAACGGCCTGCTTTCCAACGCCGTTCGCGGCTTTGCAACCTCCCCTGACGGCCACCTCTGGATTGCGACTTCTGGAGGCGGTGTCGCCGTTTTTGATGAACAACAGGCAAAGATCGCCGCGCGATACCCCGACCCGGCCTGGGCCACTTGCATTCAACCCGACCCAAGCGGAAAAATCTGGATTGGCACTTCCAACAATGGTGTCGCTGTTTTTAATCCCGCCGATTCCACTTGGACACATACTACCGAACAACAAGGCTTTCCACACCAATACGTGCGTTCCATGGCCTGCGACAATACCGGAAATATCTGGGTCGGTACCTCCGGCGGTGGTGTAGTTAAGTTTCTCGAAGGCCA
>JBBRWA010000273.1:0-8103 GCA_038246345.1 Chitinophagales bacterium | reverse complement strand
GTCGATGGATTTATTTCATCCTGGCACTGTAAATACAAATACAACCTCATCCGCCCGGAATCATACATCAATCAGTACATCGACGCTGAATGGCGGCCACTGATTCAATCGCCTCCGTTTCCAGAGCATACCAGCGCACACAGTACGATCTCTGGTGCTGCATCTACGGTGTTGACCAATTTGTTTGGGGATAACTTCTCTTTTTCAGATTCTACAGAAACGGAGTTCGGCATTGACCCACGTACTTTCAACTCCTTCAATGAAGCTGCAGAACAAGTAGGGGTGAGCCGTTTGTATGGTGGCATTCATTACAAACAGGGAAACCAGGCAGGCCTCAAAAGTGGCCGTGAGATCGGGCAGTTCGTTTTTGACAAGATGAAAACGCGAAAGTAAGGGAGGATTGCCTTCGGTGCAACGCCAAAGGATATTGCACCCGTTCCAGCGGAACGGTATCTTCAACAAAATTCATGATATCCCGCGTGTTGTGCTAAAAGAACGGCGCCATTTCGAACATTCGAAATGGCGCCGCGCTTTTTAGCACTGTATATTCAATGCCTTAATTTTGCACCCCCGGTCCAGCTGGGCTGCGATCCGCAGCTTCCATATAGGGCCTGAATCTTTCTTCCAGCTCTTTCCTGAGTGCGTCGTCTTTCATGTCAGATGCCATACGCATCAGATTGCCTGCTGTGCTCAGCGAGAATTGCTCCTCTTGTTTGTACGCTTCCTTAAAGGTTCTGGACAATGAATTGTAGTATTTCAATTTGTCCTCCATCGTATTGGCGATCTCCTTTATTTTGTCAGCAGCTTTTTGATTTGCACCGGTACGGACATAAATATCGGTCATGAAGGCCGTAAACTGATCGTAAGGGAAGTTAAATTCCGGGAATACCTCGAAGTATTTGTCTACCAATGCTTCTGCCTTGTCCTTTTTGCCTTCGTAGATCAATTGTCGAGCAATACGGATCATGGAAACGCGCATGGTTTGCAGGCTGGGCAGGTATGACTTGTTGACGAATACCTTTTCTTTGTCAAAATTGCCCCATTTCCAGCTTTCCATAATGTTGCGGTAGGCAGTTTCTGTGTCTACACCGCCGGATCCAATGATACCGTAGGCTTCGGCGCTGCTTTTCACTTTTTTAGGAACCAATTGAAGGCTAAGTCCCTCGAGTTGCAGGTAATCCTCCAGCCCCAGCAATTTGTCTTCCCGACAAGTGACCGCCCAATAAATAGGACGTTTCCCAAAATTAGACGCCACAATATCCAGGATGGCCAATTCATCTTTGATGATGTATTTTTTGTCCTTGCCCAAATCCATGCGGATGGTATCCACAATCATAGAATCGTTGGCACCAATAATCTTATTGTCCAAACATTGTTGCTTGTTGACCACCATAAACATCTTCCGTGTTGGAAGGTAGGAATCAAAATCCCGGCCTCCGTTGGATGCCTGCCGGTGGTCTTCACCCATGAATTTCACCACCTGATTGATGTCCATTTCGCGTTCACCACCTGGCGCACCATACGGAATTTGCACCCGTTTATAGCCCCTCAATTGCTCCTGAGGAATGCTCATCGCAATTGCCGGAGAATTATTGACAGCCCTGCGCAATTGTCCAATGTACCAATCCACTGCGATCAGGGACAAGTTGACCACCCGCACATCGGTGCGTATGCCTTCCACTTCCTGGCAGTACCAGAGCGGATAGGTATCATTGTCGCCATAAGTAAATATGATGGCGTTGGGCGCACAAGAATTGAGGAAGTTGCTGGCGTAGTCGCGGCTGGCGAAGTGCTTGGATCGTGCATGGTCGTCCCAGTTTTGGGTGACCATAAGCAGGGGGGCAACTAGTCCAACCATGATGGCTATGGGCGCAGCAACGGCTTTCAAGCTTTTGGCCAACATTTCAAAAATGGCCAGCACGGCCAGCCCGATCCAAATACAATAGGTAAAAAACGAACCGGCCAATACATAGTCCCGTTCGCGTGGCTCGTTCGGCGGTTGGTTGGAATACACAATGATACCAATACCCGTAATGATAAATAAAGCCATTATGGCCGCAAAATCTTTTGGCCTTCGCCTGTAATGGAAGAACATCCCCAACAAGCCCAAAAGGAACGGGATCATGTAGTATTTGTTCTTAGCCATATTATTCCGTTCATCTTCCGGCAATTGCTTGAGGTTGCCCAAGCGAACCTCGTCAAGCACATCAAATCCTGTTATCCAGTTGCCAGAGCTTGGATCCCAGGAATAATAACCCTGATCGCCATTTTGCCGGCCTGAAAAATTCCACATAAAGTATCGGAAATACATCCAGCCAACCTGGTAACGCCAGAAAAACGTAAGCTGGTCGCCGAACGTTAAGGGGCCAGTTGGTTTATCGATCCACTGGCGGTACAATTTTGGTCGACCCTGTGAGTAATCCCCCATGCGTGGGAACAGCGCTTGATCTTTTGAGTCGTATTTGTAATCTACTTTTTCATCGACCACTTCATAGCGCTTACCTACGCGACCGTAGCGCTCCTCACTGTTCATGCCAACAGGTTGTGCGTCGAAATCAGGTCCCCGTAGCAATGGGCGTTCGCCATACTGCTCACGGTTGAGGTAAGGCAGCAAACGCATCGGATCCGATGGATCGTTCATATTAATGGGCGGATTGGCATTGGCGCGGATAATCACCATGCCATAGGAAAAATAAGCCACCACCACCAAGCCAAAGGCAACAATGATCCGTTGCAGGAGTCCGTTTTTGGTGCTTTCTGCCCGTTTTAAGCCGAACCATATAGCCGCGCCAAAAAGTAGCAATACCAGGACTATTCCGGAGTAAAACGGCAGCCCAAAGCTGTTGACAAAGAGTTTGTCAAAACTTGCCCACATGGTTGGAATGCCCGCGATAACCAGCTTCTGAATGGCAACAATAGCAAATACCCCAACGCCTGAAGCGATCATGGTGCCCAATACCGTTGGCTTTTTTGACTTTTTGAAATAGTACAGCATCGCCAGTGCCGGGAAGGTGAGCAAGCTCAACAAGTGTACCCCAATGGACAAGGCCGCTGAATAGAAGGTAAATACCAGCCATTTGTCAGACTCCGCAGTATCGGGCAGGTTGTACCATTTCAACACAGACCACAACGTCATGGCCGTGAAAAATGTAGACATGGCATATACCTCGCCCTCTACAGCTGAAAACCAGATGGAAGAAGTAAATGCAGCCGCCAAACCAGCCACTACGCCAGCGCCAACAGTGGCTATAGCTGCTGCTCCTTCTGGTTCAGCTTCACGGCCAACCAAGGCAAGCCGCCCCAGGATGGTCGTGCTCCAACACACAAAAAGCGCCATTAATGCTGTGCAAATAGCGGAAAGTATGTTCACGCTGTGCGCAATCATCGCAGGATCGCTGGAAATAATGGAAGCAATCCAGGTAAACATTCGCCCAACAAGCAGAAACACGGGCGCACCAGGAGGGTGTACCACTTGCAGCTTGTAGGCACCTGAAATGAATTCGCCGCAGTCCCAAAGGCTACCCGTTGGCTCAGCAGCCAGGCCGAGTACAATGGCCGCGATGGCAAAAGTGATCCATCCGGCTATGTTGTTAAGTTTTTTAAAGGAAAAATCCATATTTTCAAGTGTAAGCAAATCGCCTCTGAAGCGAGACAATTTGTAAAGACCGCGCAAAACTAAAAAAGTCCGACGGTTGTTCGGCAATTTCGGGCATATTACAATGGGAAGAATTTGCAAAAACAGATACAAGTGGCCAAATCAGGTCGTTGGATATGGCATTAGACGAGCCTTGACCTGCTCAATAGATGGAGCGTGGGTGCATTTATCATAACCCATTTATGGCAGTCTCATAAGTCCCATCGGGACTTTACCTTTGGTGTGCAATGCCAAAGAATATTGCACCCGTTCCAGCGGAACGGTATCTTAAGCTTCTACCCCCTGACGCAGGTTAACGAAAAAAAATGAGCCATCCTAACCATGTAGGATGACTCATTTTTTTTAGACGTTTGTTTGCTTGCAGGGCAACTTAGGTAAGGAAAATGCCTCTACCTGCGCTTAAATTCCCAGTTTTTTCTTCACCAAATCCGTTACATCATCGGTTTCAGCAGCATAAAGCATGGAACCAGAGCTGGTATCGAATATCATAAGGTATTGGTTTTCAGTGGCTACCGCTTTGATGGCGTCGTCAATCCTTTTCAAGATAGGCTTCAGCAACTCGGTGCGTTTGTCCGTTACAGCCTGCTGTGCTTCCTGCTCAAATTTCTGAATTGCTTCCTGTTCCTTCTGCAATTCAGATTCTTTGGTTTGGGATTGCACAGGCGTGAGGGTACCTGATTGATACGCAGTTTGGTAGGTGGCTACAGCGGCTTGGAAGGCTTTGGTGAGTGAATCATCCTTTGCACTGAGATCGTCTGCGAATACTTTCAGGTCGTCATTGGCCTTTTTTGTGTCGGGCAATAACTCAAGCAAGTTGCCGAGATTCATGTGGCCATATTTTGGCGCAGCTTGGGCATTCATCGTAGCGGTACCAAACAGCAACGCAAACAAGATAAAGATGGGTGTCTTTTTCAACATTATAAGTTTGTATTTTTTAAAAGAAACGAAAAACGGCGACAAAGGTAACATTTGCACCGAATCAAGGGTTAATTGTAGAAAAGCGGTTTTGTCAAATTTTCCCACTTTTTCAAAATAATAACGCACAAAGATCAAATTCAGTTGCTAACGGTTTGCAAAACCCTTAAAACGTTTATTTGTTAAATAAGGGTTAAGCAAGCGCGTTAAGGTGGGACGAATCGGACCACTTAACCGTTCATTCGGCGTATCTTTGTCAAGTTCTATCCTGTTCAAATGCAAAAATGAAAAAATTTCTTCCGCTTCTCGCGCTTTTTATTGCCCTGTTTGCCGACCTACATGCACAGGAAAGCTCAAACCCCCGACTGATTCAGTTTTCTGGAATGGTCATCACAGAAGTTGAAGGGCGCATGGCGCCTGTGCCCTACGCGACCGTTTCTTTGCCAGAAAAGCACCGCGGCACCTACTCTGACTACCGCGGCTTTTTCAGTATCGTGGTGGAAAAAGGCGACAAAGTGCGCTTTTCCTGCATCGGCCTTCAAACCGTAACCGTCACCGTGCCCGACACCCTTTCACAGGATCGTTACGCCGTGATCCAGCCCATGTCTCAGGATACTTTCAACCTGCCGGAACTGGTCATTTTCCCCTGGCCTTCGAAAGAGCACTTCAAAATCGAGTTCCTGAAAATGGATGTGACACCAGAATTGCAGCGTCGCGCCACGGAAAACATCGCCAATGAATACCTGGCCGAAGCCCGCAAAAACCCCGACATCGTACCTTACGGTGGCCGCGAAAGCGCCAATTTCTACCTACGCCAGCAGTCCCGCGAGTATGTGTACCTGGGGCAAACGCCGCCCATGAACATCTTCAGCCCATTGGCTTGGGGGCAGTTTTTTAAGGCCTGGAAGGATGGGAAGTTTAAAAAGCAGGATAATAACTGATTCGAGTGCGGAATGTGGAGTGCGGAGTGCGGAGTGCGGAGTGCGGAGTGCGGAGTGCGGAGTGCGGAGTGCGGAGTGTGGAGTGCGGAGTGCGGAGTGCGGAGTGCGGAGTGCGGAGTGCGGAATGTGGAGTGCGGAATGTGGAGTGCGGAATGCGGAATGAGCACATTATTTCAGCTTACTTCTAGCTGCTCATTTCAACACCATTAATCGCAATGTCATTGATTTTAAAGCCTCGGAGATGCCAAACGTTTTTTTGGCAATCAATATATTAGATAACGTGTGATATGGGCAAATACCTGCCTGAACGACGCTAACTAGGTTCCAAAAATGTCACCTTATACCTGAACCAGTACTGCAAAGGAGCACCTAACTTTCACTCATTTTGATTAGATTAAGCGGATTATAAATTTATATCCCGCTTAAAGTGGTGCAAAAATGATAGATCAAGCGGGATATAAATTTGCAATCCGCTTAGCCCTCCTTTTTTGACAGAAAAATGGTAAGGTGTTCTTATTGACAGGCATGTACAAAAAGTGGAGCTTGAGGCTGCACTAAGCTCTCCTAGCCCGAGGTAGGGATCAAATATAGCGCAGAGGCACATACGCTCACCAACAAAGATGTAGAAAACCTGGAATCCAAAAAAAGGTCTTCCGATATCACCGTAAAACCAAAAAACAACTATTCAGCACCCTCATCACCACGGTTGGACTAACACAGAATCAGCACAAAATAAATGCTGTTGACCAAGTCGTAACGCTGGAGGATTTTTTATTAACGGTGGACGATGGACGGTAGACGGTATGCGCATCTTTTGAGCCTTCTCTTGGCATTGAGTTTCAGGATCCAGGCAAAAGAGTGTTTTTTATTGGCAAAGGTGCTGAAACTGAATGCCAAAAGCAGGCTCGTAAGTTGTGCTACCGTCCACACCGTCTACCGTCTACCGTCCACCGTCTACCGTTAGAACACATGTCTTTCCGCATGGTAGCTTGACCGCACCAACGGACCACTTTCCACGTATTTCAGGCCTTTTTGAAGCCCTACTTCTTTGTATTCGGCAAACTGATCGGGGTGAACAAACTCTGCCACTTCCAGGTGCATTTTGGTGGGTTGTAAGTATTGGCCCAAGGTGAGGATGTCGCAACCGTGCGCTACTAAATCGTCCATGGCCTGGTACACTTCTTCGGGTGTTTCGCCCAGGCCGACCATAATGCCGGTTTTGGTGCGTTTGCCGAAGTCTTTGATGCGTTGTATTTGTTCGAGGCTGCGCTCGTATTTTGCTTGTGGGCGTACTTTTCGGTAGAGGCGCGGTACTGTTTCCATGTTATGGCTCACCACTTCCTGCCCGGCAGAAATCATGCGTTCCAGGGCTTCCCAGTTGGCTTTGGTGTCGGGAATCAGCGTTTCGATGGTTGTCTCAGGGCTGAGTTCCTTGACGGAGCGCACGGTCTGATACCATATTTCAGCGCCCCGGTCTTTTAATTCGTCGCGGTTGACGGAGGTGATGACTGCGTGTTTGACCTTCATCAGCCAGATGGCTTCGGCGACGCGACGTGGCTCGTCTTCGTCATATTCTTTCGGACGGCCAGTTTTTACGGCACAGAAAGAACAAGAACGGGTGCAAACATTGCCCAAAATCATGAACGTAGCCGTGCCAGCGCCCCAGCATTCGCCCATATTGGGGCAACTACCGCTTTGGCATATCGTGTGCAGCTTGTATTCGTCCACGATGTTGCGCACATTGCGGTAGTTCTCGCCCATGGGCAAGCGCACTTTGAGCCATTCGGGGCGTTTGGGCCGCGCTTCGGCATTTTTGTCTAGGATGGGAAGTTCGAGCATGATAGTTTGCAGAACGCCAAAGATAGGCTGAATGTTTATTGCAAGCCAGCCAACCAGTTAGAAATCTTGGTCAGGTCGGCTTTTGGTACGGTCGGCTGCGCCAACATGGGCACATAACCCGGCCAGTTTGCTGGCTCTGGCTTTTTAATCAATGCAATAATGCGCTTGGCGGAATATTTCTTTGCGGCGATGTCGGTCCACTTTGGGCCTACCAGTTTGCGCGCCATGTTGTGACAGGCAGCACAGCCATGCCGATCGAGCAATGCTTGGATGTCCGCGGGGATTTCCGGGCCAGATTTTTCCGGGGCGGGGGCAGGGGCGGGGGTAAAAGCAAGCAGGACGGCAAGCAAGGGCAAAAGCACTAATAATTTTATCATTTTATCACCTTTTTTAATTGAAATGGTGGTTAAGGCAGTCCAAAGGTCGGAATGTAAGGGGAGTTTGTGGGGGTCTTGATGGGGTTTTTGAAAAAAATAACAGAACTATAGATCGGTAGCGCCATGGGTAGCGCGGCATTTCATGGGTAGCGCGTCGTTTTGCAGGTAGCGCGGCATTTATTGCCAATGTCGTTGACTTTGCGTATGTACACATCCCTGCATTGTATGGCATCAACGTTCAAACATGCTGAATACCAAACAGTGGTGTCATTACGAGCGAAGCGAGGAACCTGATAAATGGCATCGTTATTCCTCAGGTTCCTCCCGTAGCTCGGCATGACAGTACTGTTTGGTATTAAATATTGAAAATAAAACG
>JBBRWA010000272.1:0-8232 GCA_038246345.1 Chitinophagales bacterium | reverse complement strand
CCGCATTCCGCATTCCGCATTCCGCATTCCGCATTCCGCATTCCGCATTCCGCATTCCGCATTCCGCATTCCGCATTCCGCATTCCGCATTCCGCATTCCGCATTCTAGGATCGGCTGTAATTCGGCGACTCTCTAGTAATGATGATGTTGTGCGGGTGGCTCTCTGTCATGCCGGCATTGGTGATTTTGACAAACTGGGTGTTTTCCTGCAACTCTTCCACCGTTCTGGCACCGCAATAGCCCATGCCAGCCCTTAGTCCACCGACGTATTGTACCATTACTTCCTGCAACGTGCCTTTATAGGGAATGCGGCCTTCAATGCCTTCTGGCACGAGTTTTTTAATATCGTCCTCAACATCCTGAAAATAGCGGTCTTTTGAACCGAGCTGCATGGCACCAAGGCTGCCCATACCACGGTAAGATTTGAATTTTCGGCCATCAAAGATGATGGTTTCTCCAGGCGCTTCTTCCACGCCTGCAAATAGGGAACCGGCCATAATGGTACTGGCTCCTGCTGAAAGGGCTTTAACAATATCTCCTGTGTAGCGGATACCGCCATCCCCAATAATGGGAACGCCAGAACCCAGGATGGCCTGGCTGGCATTGAATATAGCTGAAAGTTGGGCCACGCCAACACCAGCTACAATCCGGGTGGTGCAAATACTGCCGGGGCCGACGCCCACTTTTACGCCATCCACGCCAGCATCTACCAAAGCTTTGGCACCGCCGCCAGTGGCTACGTTGCCACCTATGATTTGGAGTTTAGGGAATTTTAGCTTTAAATCTCTGACGGAATCAAGAACACCGCGAGAATGACCATGTGCGGTATCCACACATATTACGTCTACACCGACTTGTACCAGCGCAGCCACCCTTGCTTCAACATCATGTGTAACGCCCACTGCGGCACCTACAACGAGCCGTCCAAAAGAATCTTTGCAGGCGTTGGGGAAGTTCACCCCTTTCATAATGTCTTTGTAGGTGATGAGTCCTACCAAGTGGAACATGTCATCAACAACGGGCAGTTTTTCGATTTTGCGGAATTGGAGAATGTCGCGCGCTTGTTCGAGCGTGGTACCCAAAGGTGCCGTGACGAGATTTTTCTTCGTCATCAATTCCCGAACCAGGCGGTTTCGATCTGTTTCAAAGCGGAGGTCGCGGTTGGTCAGGATGCCAACAAGTTTTCCTTTGCGATCCGTAATCGGAATACCGCCAATGCTGTGTTTGCGCATTAAATCGAGCGCCTCTGAAATTTTCGCTTCCGGGTGCAACGTAACAGGATCGATGATCATACCTGCTTCGGAGCGTTTCACGGCGCGCACCTGTTCGGCTTGGTCAGCGATGCTCATGTTTTTGTGGATCATGCCGATGCCTCCTTGCCTAGCGATCGCAATGGCGAGGTTTTTATCCGTCACCGTATCCATGGCTGCGGATATAATCGGCACATTCAGGCGGATGTTGCGGGTGAGTTGGCCACTGATGTCAACTTCTCTTGGAAGAACTTCGCTGTAGGCGGGGACGAGCAGAACGTCGTCGAAGGTCAGTGATTCGCCGAGGAATTTCGGCTGAGCGGATGGTATAAACTTTGATTCCATGCGCAAAGGTCGGGCATGGAAGGGAAAAGTAAGCGGGATAGGGGAAGTTTTTTTACCTAAACTTAGATTTTAGTTGGAGAGGGGTTACATCGTCGGCGGATTGTAATCATCCTCGTCAAAATACATATTCACTTGATTCACCCCACCCAATGCCCGAATTGACTTTACGATTTCTTCCGATTTACGCACATTTTTGAGGGTAATATGGTAGTTGCTCTCCGTCAAGTCTTCATGGCCAACATTTTTTATGCTCACCAATTTCAAGGATTTACAATACCTGCTCAGCAATTTTGTTAAATCAGTTTGGTCAGAAGATTGCCGCACAATTTGCAACAAAAAGTGCCTGTTTCGAGGTACACCGAAATGCGTATACGTTAATGCCAAAACCACCATGCCGGCGATGAGCGAACCCACAAACGCCACCGCGGTAAGCCCTACGCCACAGGCCATTCCAATGGCAAGGGATAGGAAAATAAACACCAAATCCATGGTATCCCGAATGGCCGTGCGAAATCGAATGATGGACATTGCCCCCACCAAGCCAAAAGCCCGGGCGATGTTGTTGCCGATCACCATGATGACGATAGACGCAATAATGGTGAGCAATACCAGGGCGTTGACAAAGGTGACAGAGTACGAGGGGCCTCTGTATGTAGCGCGGTAAATGACAGATAGCAGCAGCCCGCAAGCCAGCGCTACCAGCAGGTTAGCAATAACATCGGCAGATGAGGTAGGGAAAACGGATAAATTTTGATATTCTTCGAACACGTAGTTGTTGCTGTTTGGAGGCAAAGATTGGCATTTTAACCTCAGATGTCGTATTGCTTATCTGCATGCTTGTCGCCCAAGTGCTTTTTTTTACACGAAACGATCAATGCAGGCGGGAAATTAAGCGGCACTACTTCAATATCCACTTTACCAAAAACCCTGCGATAAAAGCCAAGCATGAAGGGGGAATAGTGGAATTGGACAAATCTTCCTTTTGGGTGGAGGAATTGCAAGCATTCTGATGTAATACGCTCTGCCAGCGCCTCCGGAAGCATAATAAAGGGAATTCCGGAGATGAAGCAATTGACCGATTCAACGCCCATTTTTTGGAAATGGAGCCCCATGTTTTCCGCTGAATCGTGTATGACCGTCAAGCGGGGATCCGTAAAACTGTTTCGAATTTTTTCTACAAAAACTTCATTGATCTCAAAGATCACCAGGCGGGCATCCGGTTTCAACCTGTCCAGAATATATCGGGTGATAACCCCATCGCCCGGGCCGAGTTCAACAACGATTTTGGAGGCTTCCGGGTCGATATTACCAACAATCGCACGACATAGGAAGCGCGAACTAGGAGCCAAACTTCCGGTGGATCGAATGTTGCGCAGGCTTTCCCGTAGGAACTCTAAACGTCGGCTAAATGTCGGATTGCCCAAAATGATTGTTTGTCGTTTAACCTTTGATAAAAGCTCCAAGATCGGGATACTTTTTAAGAAGCCCCACAGCTTCTGCCTTTGAAATGCGAATTCCGTTAATAAATGCGATAACCCTTGCTTCCTGGAACCCCACTCCCTGCAACTCTGTGCTCAATTGTGCCGCATTATTATATTTGTCAAAATAACCCACGGAATATTGATAAGCGCCAGATCCAGGCTGTGATTCGATCATGATGTCGCTGAACATCGCCAAAGCATCATTGGTTAAGATTTGTCTGGCGGATGTTGCTTCTACTTTAAAATATAGCCCTTTTGATTTTTTGTCCCATTCTTCCAGCCCGTTGGCGGCTATTATTTTGGACACCGCTGGTCGTTCGAGTTGGAAGTCAAAGCTGAGCGGATCCAGGGAAGTGAAGGTGATTTCAGCACGGCTGTTCAGTTTGGCACTAGCGGGGTTTTCAGCACCATTGATGACGGTGCGAGCGATAGGGTAGGCTGATCCGGCGCTCCTCAAGGTAATTCTACCAGCAGGAACCCCCCGGTCAGTCAGCAACTCACCCACTATTTCAGCGCGTTTGATGCCATAATACAGGTCGAATTTTGATTGGCCAGAATCTTCGGTAAAGACGGTGACCAGCACGGTGGTTTCAGGATGCTTTCGCGCAAGGGCCGCGACCTGACCTGCGATTTTTTTATTATCTAAGGAACGTAAACCCTGGTCGCTTTCATACAAAATTGCCGGAATGCTTACGACCATTTCGGGTTTACTGGTCAGGGCATTTTCAGCACCCACAGCATAAAAAAGTTCGGGTTTGCTGGTCGTAGTTTGGGCTGTGATATCATCCTTACAATAGGCAATGTAAATGTCGCGCTCGCCATAACCTCCAAAACGATCAGAAGAAAAGAAAGCCGTTTTTCCATCGCTTGAAAGGCGAAAAAAGGCGTCATTACTGGGGGTGTTTATGGGAGTTCCCATGTTAACAGGCGCTTGCCAATCTATTTTCAGGTCATCAAAAACGGCGGAAAAGATGTCTTCCCCACCCATACTTTCAGGCCGATTGCTGCTAAAAAATAAGGTGCGGCCATCGTTTGCCAAAAAAGGTGTCGTCTCATCGTATTGGGAGTTGATGATTGGCCCGAGGTTCGCCGGCTCAGACCAGGCAGTATCCGCAAAAGTGGTGTACCACAAATCCAGCCCCCCTTGTCCACCAGCACGGCGACTGGCAAAAATGATGGTGTTTTCGTTGAAAAAGAAAGGGTTGCAATCACCCTCAGCTGGCTTCATCGGACTTTTGAAAGCTGGAGCTTCCAACAAATACTCATCTTTTTTTGCAGCGGTGTCTGCTAAAATTTCCCCGCTGTAAGTGCTAAAGCCACGAAAAAAATACAGCACTTGTCCGTCGGCATTGAAACCCAGGGGCACTTCAAAACGCGAAGAATTGAGTAAACCTCCGAGGCTGCCCAATGCCTGCCAACCGCTGTTGCTGCGCCTGCTGGTAAACATATCGCTGCTCCAGCCCCCTTTTTCAAGGTCTACAAAACCATCTTCATTGCGAAGACCGCCGTTGCAGCCTGGCCGTGCGGCCGCGTAATACAGCCTGTCGTCATAATTGACTGAAGGCAAGGGTGCAAACTCATCGCCTGCTGAATTTACCTGAGCGCCGAGGTTTTCGACCAAGGCAACTGCCTCGTTTGGCAGAATACCCATGCCGGTCACGCAGCGGCGGACATTGTCGGCAGCATTGGCGCGTAGGGGGTGTTTTTCGCCACATTTGCTTAAAAAAGATTTATAGGCAATAATGGCTTTATCCCAATCGGCAAGCCCGTGCAAGGTGCTGGCCAAGTAATAAAACAGGTCGGGATCGCGGCGATTGGGAGATCTCGCAGCCACATATTCTAGGTAGCGACGGGCTTCTGCGCCTTGGCCCAGGTGATAATGGGCAATCCCGAGCTTAGTCAGTACGGAAAAATCGCCGGGCTTGGCATCCTGGTACTGCCCCAACATTGCCTTTGCTTCTGCCCAGCGGCCATTGCTGAAGGCTTTTTCACCGTTTCGTAACAGTTCGGAAGGCTTTTGCGCAAAGGCGCAAACTGCAAAAATGGTAAATAATAAACTTAGTATGGCGCAACGAGCTATTGACATGGCACTTGTTTTTGAAAGGCAAAGGTATCGTTTCGCTGAATTATTGGCCTGTGCTGCAAAAATTGCTGTTCAGGTTTTTAAAAAATACGCTTGTCTAATGGCCAAAACTATTCCTCCGCGCTGTCGTTCATGCACTAGTTATCTTTAACGCGCCCCTTAATGCCAATATTCCCCAATTTTTCCTCAATTTTGCGGCCCCAACCTCCCAACACCAGCTCATTGCCCCCAACTTCAAAATTTTATTCGAAGCACCAACAATGAGAACGAACCCTCCTTCGCTAAGGCTACGGCGGGTAAACAACGAACAACGAACAACCGTTTTATACCACTACATGCTTGATCTCACTTTTCAATATCCCGCCTGGTTTCTGATTCTTTGTGTGCTGCTGGGCCTAGGCTATGCCTTGTTGCTTTATTACCGCGATACGACTTTTCGGGAGCAATCTAAAAACATGCACGTGTGGCTGGGCTTGTTGCGTTGGCTTTCAGTGACGCTGCTAAGCGCACTGTTGTTGTCGCCGCTGCTGAAAAGCCTACTGACAGAGACCAAAAAGCCCGTCATCGTGCTGGCCCAGGATCAGTCTGAAAGTGTCGCCGTAGATATGAAAGGCGAAGCGCTGGAACAATACAAGCAGCAGTGGCAGGCGCTTAAAGATGGGCTTGCGGACAATTATGAAGTCCATGAAATCAGCTTTGGCGACCAGGTTCGCGAAGGGGTCGATTTTACTTTTACGGATAAAATAACCAATTTTTCAGCGTTGTTGCGCGGGGTGTACGACCTCTATGGTGGGCAAAACCTGGGGGCGGTGGTAGTGGCCTCTGATGGCGTGTACAACCAGGGCAGTAATCCAGCCTACACTGATGTGGCCATTGCAGCACCGGTGTACACGGTAGCGCTGGGCGACACCACCGCAAAGAAAGACTTGTTGGTAAAACGGGTTTTTCACAACAAAATCGCCTATTTCGGCGATAAATTTACCATTCAAATTGACTTGGCAGCCAACAACTGTGCCGGACAACAAACCGTTTTGAACGTCAGCAAGATTGTAGATGGCCAAGCCAAGACATTGCAGAGCATCCCGGTCAGCATCATCGGCAACGACTTTTTCACAACCAAAGAAGTCCAGATAGAAGCCGATCAGCCGGGTGTGGCAGAGTACCGCATCACCGTGGCGAGTTTGCCCGGAGAAGCTACCACAACCAATAACCGCAAAGAGATATTGATTGACGTGCTGGATGCACGGCAGAAAGTACTGCTGTTGGCCAACAGCCCCAACCCGGATATTTCTGCGCTAAGAACCACCCTGGAAGGCAACAAAAATTATCAGGTGAGTCAGGCCTACATTGCGGATCCGGGCATTGATGTCAATAAGTACGATTTTGTAGTGCTGCACAACCTTCCTTCCAATGCGAATGATATTTCCGGGATACTCAAAACCCTGAATGAACGGGGGATCCCGCGGCTTTTTATAGCAGGGATGCAAACAAATTATTCCGGGTTGGGCAAGGCGCAGGGCTTGGTTGCCATGCAATCTGATGGGAAACAAAGTGATGATGTACAAGGAAATGTGTCGCCACAGTTTGCGGCATTTTCCCTCAACCCGAACGTCGCAGAAGTACTGCCACGCTTCAATCCCGTGACCTGTGCTTTTGGTAATTTTTCGGCTACACCGCAGGCGCAGGTGTTGCTGCGCAAGCGCATCGGCAAGGTGGATACCGACCAACCGTTGTTGGCAGTAGGTGAGGTGAACGGTGTAAAAACGGGTATTTTTATGGGTGAAGGCCTGTGGAAATGGCGACTTTTTGACTTCCTGCAACACCAGAATCATGAAGTTTTTGATGAATTGATCGGCAAAACGGTGCAGTACTTGTCGGTGAAAGAAGACAAGCGCAAATTCCGGGTCAACCAGGACAAGAATATTTTCAACGAAAACGAGCCGGTTACTTTCGGCGCAGAATTGTACGACGACAACTACAACCTCACCAATGAGTCGGATGTAGCCATGAGCATCCGCAATCGGGAGGGCAAGGAGTTTACCTATACGTTCAACAAACTGGGCAAAGCCTATTCTCTCAATGCGGGCATTCTGCCCATCGGTTCCTATACGTACAAAGCGGGAACGACTTTTAACGGACAGGCATTGAGCTACGAGGGGCGTTTCAGCGTGCAACCCATCCAATTGGAATTGTTTGAAACAACGGCCAACCATGCCGTGTTGCGGGCGCTCAGCACCAAATTTGGCGGCGAAACGGTATTCCCTTCCCAATTGGCCAGTATTGCCGACAGGATCAAAAACAACCAAACAGTGAAGCCGGTCATCTATCAAACAACGACGACAAATCCGTTGATTAATTTGAAATGGATTTTTGCGCTGTTGGCGCTGTTGTTGACGGCGGAGTGGTTTTTGAGAAGGTATTTTGGGTCGTATTAGTATTAGGCAATCAATTCAGAACCCTTATCTTTGTAAGCAAATGACCACGCCCATGACTGCTCTTCAAAAAGTTGAGGCCTTACTTCCTCAAATGTCACTTGCTGAAAAAGCCCTGCTCTATCAAAAAGTTGCTGGCAACTCCAGCAGTGAATTTCCAGGTATCGAAAAAACTGACGGCGTTTGTGGTGGCGTTGTGTGTATTATTCGCACCCGAATTCCCGTCAGGACACTAGTGACATTTAAAAAACTAGGGCTTTCAGACACGGCACTCCTTTCAAACTATCCAACCTTGCGGCAACAGGATTTAAACAATGCCTGGGCTTATTATCTGGCTTTTAGCGAAGAAATTGAGTTGGAAATTCGTGAAAACGAAGAAGCCTGAACATGGCCAGAATCTACGCCAATGAAAATTTCCCAAGCGAAGTAGTGGAATACATAGTAATGATCTAAATGGGCTTATTATTCGAGTCAATCGACCAAACCTGGGATAGGCGAGGTCTTCGGGCGCTTTTTTATTCCAAAAAATCTACGGATGTTTGCTCTCTGACATCACCAGTTCCATCAGCCTCTATTCGGATGAAGATTTCTCGTACCGCTGCTTTCCTGCTCCTATTGCTTTTCTCCGCGCAAGCCCTTG
>JBBRWA010000271.1:0-8253 GCA_038246345.1 Chitinophagales bacterium | reverse complement strand
CATGTCAAATTCCCGTATTTTTGCCCTCTCTTCACCTACTCATCCGCATTTCCCATGTCCCGATTTCTCCCTGCACTCGCACTGCTGCTCTATTGGAGCCCAATATGCGCCCAAGTCCCTCAAGACATCGCCATCCCAGTTCATGTCTCCACGGGCATCAACCCACCCGCCGTGCTCATTACGTGGGCGAATCCTTCCCCCTCGGACATAAAATTACGGCGACGTATAAAAGGCCAACCCGGCAATTCCTGGATCGACCTGGTGAACGCTCAAGAAACCTTGCTGGACGGGCATTTCGACCTCGGCTTGTCGGGCGACGAAACGTATGAATACCAGGTGGAGCGCAAAACAGGCGGCATCACAGCTTACGGCTACGCTTATGCCAATTTCTTCACGCCAATCGTGGACAATCGCGGCAAAATCCTCGTGTTCATTGATTCCACCACAGCCGATCAACTGGGTGCCGATCTCATTACCTTTAAAAACGACCTGCGCGGTGAAGGCTGGCAACCAGTGCCGTTCAAAACGGGGCCATCCACTACGGTGGCCTGGGTGAAAAACAAAATCGTGAGCGCCTACAATGCCGACCCAAGCAACCTAAAGGCGGTATTGATGATGGGAAGTACCCCTATCCCCTACTCCGGCAGCACCGCCTGGGATGGCAAATCCGATCATATCGGTGCCTGGCCCTGCGATGCCTACTACGGCGATGTCAATGGCAACTGGACCGACAACTCCGTCAACATCACCAATACTGGCCGCTTGGCAAACCGGAATGTGCCGGGCGATGGCAAATTTGATCAAAATCAGTTGCCTTCTGCGGTAGAATTGATGGTGGGTAGGCTCGATTTCCGCAGGTTATCGCCGGCTGCGTTTGGACTGTCTCCAGTGGAATTGCTGCGCAGGTATTTGCTGAAAAACCACTTGTACCGCACGGGACAATACAAAGTACCCAACCGCGCCCTGGTGGATGACCATCTTGGCTGGTCGAACGGGGAAGCTTTCGCCGCTGATGGTTTCCGGAATGCCTACCCGCTGACAGGGCCAAATAATGTCGTCTCCGGCGATATTTTAGGTCAAACCAACCCAGATCGATATTTGTTGGGTTATGCAGCCGGAAGCGCCGGCACTTATTCCAGCGCAACGGGTATCGGCACGGCAACCAATGTGGCATCCAGCGCTGTCAATGTGGTGTTCGCCAGTTTTTACGGCGATTATTTTGGCGACTGGGATTTTGAAACAAACCCGCTGATGCCTGCTTTTTTGGCGGCAAACGGCGGGGTGCTGGCCTGTGAATGGTCCGGGCGGCCGCATTGGTTCCAGCACGCGCTGGCGACGGGCGAAACCATCGGCTATTGCCTCAAAGAGACCCAAAATGCGCAATACAACGATGCGTATGGACATTCAAACAGCGAGAGCGGCACCCATATCGCCCTGCTGGGCGACCCGACCCTGCGCGCGCAAATCGTTTCACCAATCAGCAATTTCACGGCCGCTTCCAATTGCAACAAAGTCAACCTGCACTGGACAGCCGCGCCCGATTCCGGCATTTTAAGCTATATCGTGTACCGTGCCTTTAGCCAGGACGGCCCGTACGTGCGCGTGACCCCGGATTTTATCACCCAAAACGCCTGGGACGACACCAATCCGGTGGCCGATACCTTGTTCTATGCCGTTCGGGCCATGAAACTGGAAGTGACGCCCGGCGGTGGCGCATTTTACAACAGCAGCAGCAGCCCGATTCAATCGGTCATTTTTGTGCCTGGGACTGGGCCAAATGCCATTGGGCTGGGTGGTACACTTACTTGCTCGCAACCGAGTCTTACCCTAGGCACCAACTTTAACCCACCAACCAGTTCCTATCAATGGTACAACCCGCAGGGGCAAGCTTTCACTGGCACTACAGCCACTGCGCCCGGTGTTTATACCGTTGTGGTGACGGCACCGAATGGCTGCACGGTGGCTGCGTATGCTACCGTAAATGCAGATAATATGTTGCCATTGCTAGATATTCCGAGTGTTGTCACCCTCAATTGCTACAACCCGACTGCAACCTTTGTGGTTCCCAATGTTCCAGGTTTGCTGCTCACCTTCAATGGAACGCCTGTTAGCCCTGGCCAAACCGTGATGCTGACGCAAACTGCACAACTGACCGCCATGAACCCAAACAACGGCTGTTCGCAAACCTATACCATTCAGGTGCTGCAAGATGTCACATCGCCGAACATTCAGATCAATAACAATGGGCTGGTGCTAGACTGCAACCATGCTTTGGTACAGCTGAGCGCTGTTTCAAACAATCAAGGTGTCACCTACTTCTGGTCGGGCAACTCGCAATCATCTACGCAGCCCATGATCCAGGTAAGCACCGCTGGCATTTATTGCTGCGTGGCAACTATACCAAATGGCTGCACTTCAAGCAGTTGCGCAACCGTAACAGCTTCTGGCACAGTCTTAACCCTACAAATCTCTTTGTTGGGCGACCCTTGCAGCAGTGCTGAAAAAATACTGGAAGCCAATGTGAGCGGTGGTACAGAACCATACACCTACAATTGGACAACAGGCGGATCGGGAAGCAGCACCACCATGCCCGCTGGCTTTTCCGGCACTGTAACCGTAACGATCACGGACAACAATGGCTGCAGCGCACAGCAGTCTATGACCGTTGCTCCCGGTTTAAATGTCCTTGCATTAACCACAAAACCCACATCTTCCAGCACTGCGGATGGTAAAATTGACCTGCTGGTTTCGGGCGGACAAGCGCCAATTTCTTTTCAGTGGAGCAATGGCGCTGTCACAGAAGACGTTATTGGACTTGTCAGCGGCATTTACACGGTGACTGTTACGGATGGCAATGGCTGTACGAGCGTGTTGACCATACCATTAATTACGGTTGGAACGCAAGAGGCAGGTAAAGAACCCGTGATCAGCATTCATCCAAATCCAGTTCAAAATTTGATGACGGTGCAGGTAGAAAACCAGGCTGGCATTGAAGTCGCCCTGGAGCTTTGCGATATTGCAGGTCGGGTTGTGGCGCAGCAAAAAGGCCGCAGCGATTCCTTTTTCTTTAATACCACAACAATATCGAACGGCATATACGTTTTAAGGGTTGGAACAAGTTCGGGCGTGAGGGTGTTTAGTATCGTGGTTGCAAAATGAGGCAATTCAGGGTAAGGGTTCCGATTGACTGAAAAAAATGCCTTATCCGGTAGTAACAACACTGGAAAATGTCAGCTGAATGACCAAATCACGTCTTGAGCTCATAACTTTTTCCGCTTTTTCTTAAAATTTAATTTCGTACAACCCCTGTTTTTACGCCTCCCACCAAATATTTCTTCAAATTTCATCCATCATTAACAAATTCTAATTCACAGAAGCCTTTTTTACCGAAGTAGAAAGCGTACCTTTGCGCCTCTTTTTACAAAAGCTTACGCCCAAGCGGCAAATACATGAGAAATATACGCAACATCGCCATTATCGCCCACGTTGACCACGGCAAGACAACTCTTGTCGATAAGATGATCCATGCAGCCAAGGTTTTTAAGGAACACGAGCTGACAGGTGATCTCATCATGGACAGCAATGACCTGGAGCGGGAACGTGGCATCACGATCCTGGCCAAGAACGTGGCGATCAAATGGAAAGATTGCAAGATCAACATCATCGACACCCCTGGTCACGCCGACTTCGGTGGCGAAGTAGAGCGCGTACTCAACATGGCCGATGGCGTGTTGCTGCTCGTCGATGCTTTTGAAGGCCCCATGCCACAAACTCGTTTTGTGTTGCAAAAGGCGCTGCAAATGCGTAAAAAGCCGATTGTTGTTATTAATAAGGTAGACAAACTCAACTGCAACCCTGATTGGGCGCACGAGCAGGTATTCGACCTGATGTTTGCCCTGGATGCTACCGAAGACCAATTGGACTTCCCGGTTGTTTTTGGTTCTGCCAAACAAGGCTGGATGAGCCACGACTGGAAAAAGCCTACAGAAGACATCAACGTCCTGCTGGACGATATTATCACGTATATCCCGGAGCCAATAATTACGGAAGGCACGACGCAGTTGCTGATCACCTCCCTTGACTACTCTACCTTTATTGGTCGTATTGCCATTGGTCGACTGTTGCGCGGCAACCTGAAAAGCGGTCAGATGTGCTCTCTCGTAAAACGCGACGGCAACATTCAAAAACAGCGCATCAAAGGCTTGTATGTTTTCGATGGCCTGGCTAAAAAAGAAGCCCAGGAAGTTGGTGCTGGCGACATCTGTGCTGTCGTTGGTGTGGAGGGCTTTGAAATCGGCGACACCATTGCCGATTACGAAAACCCGGAAGCACTGGAGCGCATTTCCATCGACGAACCGACGATGGGTATGTTGTTTACCATCAATGACTCACCGTTTTTTGGTCAGGAAGGCAAATTCGTCACCAGCCGTCACGTACGGGAGCGTTTGGAGAAGGAATTGGAGAAAAACCTCGCCATGCGTCTTGAAGAGACAAACAGCGCTGATTCGTTCATGGTATTTGGACGCGGTGTATTGCACCTTTCCATTTTGATCGAAACCATGCGCCGCGAAGGTTATGAGCTGCAAATTGGCCAACCTCGTGTAATTGTTAAAACCATCGACGGCAAAAAATGTGAGCCTGTTGAGGAAATGACGATTGACGTACCAGAAAGCACCAGCGGTAAGTGTATCGAAATGATAACCCGCCGCAAAGGTGTAATGAAAAGTATGGAGCCAAAAGGCGACCGCTTTATACTTCAATTTGAAATGCCTTCCCGTGGCATCATCGGGTTGCGTTCGAATATGTTGACTGCCACCCAAGGGGAGGCCATCATGACCCACCGCTTTACAGGCTACGAGCCTTGGCGCGGTGATATCCCCGGCCGCCAGAATGGTTCCTTGATCGTATTGGAAACGGGCACCGCCATCGCTTACTCCCTCGACAACCTCCAAGACCGCGGCACATTCTTTGTGAATGCTGGTGAGGAAGTGTACGAAGGACAAGTAATTGGCGAGAACAACCGCCCTGGCGACCTGGTCATCAACGTTACCCGAATGAAAAAATTGACCAACCACCGTGCCTCCGGTTCCGACGACAAAACATCCTTGACACCACCACAGCGATTCACCCTCGAAGAGGCGCTTGAATACATTCAAGAAGACGAATACGTAGAGGTTACACCGAAAAACATCCGCCTCCGTAAAGTTTACCTCAAAGACTTCGAGCGGAAGAAAGCTGGCAAAGAGGTATTTTCTGCCTAGCTATGGTTTGAGCTGTATTGAATTGGTACAAAAAACACTCGAAACCAGTTCAATACAGCTCAATTTTTGCGTTTTTTCAAAACAATTCTTTTGGTTTGCTAAAGAATTTTACTTTTGCAGCCATTTTGATAGCGGGATCCATGCTTTGGACCTAGATTTTAGGCGTTTGCCGCTTCACCCCCAACCCCCAAACTTGTCATCGTCGCCCAACTGCTGAAATAATATGCGCACCAAACTCTCACAATTTAATTTTGACCTCCCCAAGGAGCTTGTCGCACAATACCCGAGTAAGGAACGTGACGAAAGCCGTTTGATGGTCTTGCACCGCAGCACAGGCAAAATCGAGCATAAGATTTTTAAAGAAGTTCTCGGCTATTTCAATGACGGGGATGTGTTGATTTTTAACAACACCAAAGTTTTTCCCGCAAGGCTTTTTGGCCAAAAGGAAAAAACTGGTGCGAAAATCGAGGTGTTTTTGCTGCGCGAACTCAACCACAGTGCCCGTTTGTGGGACGTCTTGGTTGATCCAGCCCGGAAAATCCGCGTGGGCAACAAACTGTACTTCGAAGATGAAGACGGACATGATGCGCTCGTCGCTGAGGTGGTAGACAATACTACTTCCCGCGGACGTACCATTCGTTTCTTGTTCGACGGCACAGAAGACGAGTTTCAAAACGAACTTTTGCGCTTAGGCAACACCCCCATTCCAAAGTACATAGAAAGAGAGCCGGAACCCATCGACCGGGAGCGCTACCAAACCATCTATGCCAAAGAATTGGGCGCTGTAGCGGCACCAACAGCAGGACTTCACTTCAGCCGCGAGCTGATGAAGCGCCTCGAATTAAAAGGTGTCACGTTCGCAGAATTGACCCTGCACATCGGCCTGGGTACGTTCCGTACCATCGACGTAGAAGACCTCTCGAAGCATAAAATGGAGGCCGAGTATTTCCGTATTCTACAGGACGCTGCCACTACCGTGAACAAAAGCATGATGGCTGAAAAGAAAGTCTGTGCCGTAGGTACCACGACCATGCGTTCCATCGAAACGGCAGTCTCTGCTGATAATATGTTGAAACCCGTAGAAGGCTGGACGAATAAATTCATCTACCCTCCCTACGAATTCAGCATTGCCAATTCGATGATTACCAATTTTCACCTGCCAAAATCCAGCCTGCTTATCATGGTTGCAGCTTTTGGCGGCATCGATTTGGTCATGGAAGCCTACCACCAGGCTGTCAAAGAAAAATACCGCTTCTTCAGTTATGGCGATGCGATGTTGATTTTGTAAACCAAATTCCACATTCAATCGTTTATCGAAGCAACCTACCCGCAAACAACCTATTCATTCTACACACATAAACCTTTCAAAACAGACAATATATGTATTGGACGCTCGAATTAGTTTCCTTCTTGGAAGAAGCCCCCTGGCCCGCCGCCAAAGACGAGCTGATTGACTATGCCATTCGTTCAGGTTCGCCACCAGAAGTAATCGAGAACCTCGAAGAGCTTGAAGACGACGGAGAGCTGTACGAAGGCATTGAAGACATCTGGCCGGACTATCCGCGCCACGACGACTTCTTTTTTAACGAGGACGAATACTAGTGCCTCATCCGGCGAGTGTGGTATGAATTGGTGCGGCAGATTTTTCATTCATTTAGGCGAGAGGAGGGCGAAATGCGGGACATTTTAACCGACGAACAACAAAAATGAAGGGCAAATGTGGCCACCAATTCATACCATACTCGCCGGATGAGGCACTGGGTATTCTGCTTCGAAAAAGTGCTTGAGCCACTTCAATCTTGTATTGGGGTGGCTCATGCTGTTATAGCAGCAATCTATATGAAAGCGAAATTAAAACATTGTTTAAGCTCTCATTATAAAAATGCGTCGTATTGTTGAATGTATCCCGCCACATTGCTCCAATCGCAAAGCCTTTGGCAAATGCATACTCGGCTCCCAGGCCAATGGAATAGATAAAACGTGTATGAATTTCAGGGCCAGGGAATGAAGATCCACCGCTGGAATAAGAAATTTTAACATGAGGGCTTGTTGTCGATATCATGCCAATGGCAGGTATTATTTCCGCCCGAAACCTTTTTTTCTTGCCAAAGTTGCTGCCAATATATGGCCCGATAAGAAAGCCAGTCGATTGGAGCCGTTTTTGTCCACTAAAAGCCAACTTTATGCTCATAATACTTGCTTGATTGGCAATGGTTTTGTCAATATCAATATCGAAGCGATCGTTTAGGTACTGCAAGTTAAAGCCCAAATAATTGCTTCCCATGGACATAGATATGCTTGTGCTCTTGCCGCCCTTTAGGTAAATAATAAAAGGGAAGGCATCTTCAAAAGTAAATTCATTCCGTTCTGCCCATCCAGCCCTTACGGCAATTGACGCATTAAGTTGGCTGCCTTTGGGAAATAATGCCACAGGTTGAGCTAGAATTTGGCTGATTTCCAACAATAGGTACAATAGTGTAATAGATGTTTTGATCATGTTTTGATTTTTTTAGTTTTATTGCTGCTTTTAATACAAGCGAGTTTGCATAGTTTTTTGCACAGGAAATCAACTATAGCTCGGTTGAAGCGCGGCACTAGTTGAATGGTGATTGGGAATACGACTCACTTGACCACTTTCCCCCGCGCCAGCACCCCATTCTTCCCCTCCAAACTCCACGAATACGCCCCCGCCGCCAAATCCCGCACATCCAACACCGCCCGTTCGCCCAGCACATCTACCCCAGCGACCACCCGACCCAGCGCATCCCGCAGCACAAAACGATACGTCCCGGTGGGCAGTCCCGGTGCTTGCAGCTCCAGCCGCTCCCGCATCGGATTAGGCCATACCTGTACTTTAATATCTGCTATTTCGGTACTGCTGCTCACGAGCTCCACTTCTGCCGTGGCGGTAGTGCTACAGTTGTTCGCATCGGTCACAGTGACCGTGTAGATGGCTGGCGGCAGCCCGCCGATGGTCATCGTGCTGCCGCTG
>JBBRWA010000270.1:0-8255 GCA_038246345.1 Chitinophagales bacterium | reverse complement strand
GAAGCCATCGCCTTTTCCAATATAGCTATTTTCAACAGTGCCGATAGCAGCTTGCACAAAGCGGGCATCAGCAATGAGACGGGGGTATTTGAGCTCCGCGGACTCCAGGCCGGCAATTATTTCCTGAAAGCAGTGTACCTGGGCTACGCGGATTTCCGCCAACAAGGCATTGTACTGACTGCTGATCAACAACTGGATTTGGGCGTATTGCGTTTCGGCACCCAATCTGTGGCCCTGGCCGAAGCAACCGTCACCGCCAACCGTGTGATGGTAGAAATAAAGCCCGACCGCACCATTTTCAACGTAAGTGGCACCATCAACAGCACGGGTTCTGATGGGCTTTCCTTATTGCGCAAAGCACCGAGTGTCACCGTCGACAACAACGACAACATCAATGTGCTTGGCCGCGCCGGAGTACTGCTGTACGTGGATGGCAAACGCTTGCCATTGACAGGAGAAGATCTCAGCAACTACCTGCAAAACATACCTGCCGATCAAATTGACCGCATCGAAATCATCACCAACCCGGGTGCCCGCTACGAAGCTGAAGGCAATGCCGGCATCATTGATATTCGCCTGAAAAAAGACAAAGGACAAGGCGCCAATGGCTCCTTGAACTCGACGGTAAGCCAGGGAGAATATTTTAAGTCTAACTTCACCAGCAGTGGAAACCTCAGAAAGAAGAACTTCAATGCCTTTGGCACCGCTGGCATAGGCCAGGGCGAATCCTTTCACCGAATGCTGTTCAACAGCCAGTTGAACGGTTTCGTGCAGGATGAAATCAACAACAGCCTCAGCAAGCGCCAGAATTATGATGTCCGCATCGGTGCCGACTATTTCATTGGCAAAAAGCACACCATCGGTTTTCTGGTCAGTGGTGGCACCAACACCAATGACAATACTTCCTTCAACCGCATTACCAACGCGAATGCAAACAATGCAACATTTATCGATAGCATCCTGGTAGCCAACAATACAGGCAACCAAGACCGACAACAAGCCACCTATAATGCCAACTACCGCTTCGAAAATGGCAAGGGCCGCAGCTTTAATGCTGACCTTGACTATGGCAATTACCAAAACCGAAACACCCGTTATCAACCCAATCTCTACTACAACGCCTCAGAAGATATGGTGTTGAGCCAAAGAATAAACAGCTTCGACACGCCTACTGATATTGATATTTATACCCTTTCACTTGATTATGAAGATAATATTTGGGGTGGAAAACTGGGCTTTGGCAGCAAACTGAGTAAGGTTTTTTCAGACAATACCTTTTTGTTTTACAACGAGGAAAACGGCGTGCCCGTGCTAAGCCAGAAAAATTCAAACCTTTTCAAGTACGATGAAAAAGTGTATGCTGGCTATGTTAATTACGGGCGCTCTTTGGGCAAAAATTGGGACATGAACGCTGGCCTCCGGGCGGAGCAAACCGATGCTTCGGGCGATTTGACAGCTTTTTTACCAGAATTGCAAAAACCGCCAGTGATTCTGAATTACCTAAGCTGGTTTCCCAGTTTTGGACTCACCTGGAAAGCTGCCCCCCAGCATGCTTTTGCGCTCAACAGCGGGCGCCGCATTAACCGGCCAGATTACAATGTTCTCAATCCATTTAGAAACCAGATCAGCGAGCTTTCCTTCGAAAAAGGCAACCCAACACTACAACCTGAGATTGTGAACAACATCGAATTGGGCTATACCCTGGCTTATCGCTACAATTTTAAACTGGGCTACAGCCGCACCACCAACCAGATCACACGGCTCATCGGCCCTGATGACGTGAACCCACTGGCAGGCTTTATCTCTTGGGCGAACCTCGCCGACCAAACTGTGTACAGCTTCAATGCCAGCGTGCCGGTGCAGATCACCAAAAAATGGAACGCCTATTTCAATGCCAGTGCCTCCCACATTAACAACCAGGCCGACTATGGCCCCGAGGGCGGCGTGGTTGACGTACAGGCATTCACCTACAGTATTTTCCAGCAACACACTTTCGACCTTCCGGGTGGTTTCAAAGGAGAAATCTCAGGTTATTATGGTGGCCCAGGCGTATGGGGCGGCGTATTCGTCTATGAATCCAGCTGGAGCCTCGATTTGGGCTTGCAGCGCAAGTTTTTCAAGGAGCGCCTGAATGTCCGGATCAGCGCCAGCGACCTGTTTTATGAAACCGGTTGGGATGGCGTTTCCAGCTTCAACGGATTGATTTCAGCGGGTGGTGGTCGCTGGGACAGTCGACGCGCCAGCCTGAGTTTGAGTTACAGTTTTGGCAATGAAAATGTGAAATCGCGGAAAAGGAAAACGGGGATAGAGGCGGAAGCTGGGCGGGTGAATGAGTGATTCGATTTCGGAATGCGGAGTGTGGAGTGCGGAATGGTATAGCAAAGATGGGGAGCTCAATTGACTCCAGGTGTGCGTTTTGAATAGTTTTTAAACACATAGACGCATAGAAAATATAGGGGTCCGTACTTTTAAAACTATGTTTTCTATGTCCCATGTGGCTATGTGTTTAAAATCCTTTGTGCTTTTTGCAATAGCAGGCTCGGTGTTTAATGTTTCATACATCCATAAACCCTACGGTTCAAGCCCGCTCCTTCAAGCTCCAAAAAGTACAGCCCCTTGGGCAGGTTTTCAACATCAAAAAACAACTTTGATTGCCCGGCCGGGAATTCCCCAGTACGGCTTTCAAGTACCTGCCCTATGACATTCAGCAGGTTAATTTTCATTGATTTCCCTTCTGATAATTGCATGGTCAGCCAAAACTCTCCGGAGTTGGGGTTTGGGGACACTTGAATAAAGACAATGCCAGCAGGCTCAGAATTGCTTGAAATAAAAGGTGTTACCGTTACCAATATGGAATCTGTGCCCGTGCAGCCATTGGCATCTGTGAAAAAATAGACAATTAAATGTTGCCCAATTCCTGCGATAGATGGCGCAAACTGTCCGGATACAATACCGTTTCCGGAAAACGTACCACCAAGTGGATTTACGATGATCGGAACGGGTAAATCATGATCTGTGTAGGTTGGTGACAAACCTGAAATGGAAACTGTAGGCAGTGGATGCACGGTTAAGATGAACGAAGTTGTCGCCGAACAACCTGCAATGTCTGTAACGGTCAAAGCGTAGACGCCTGCATCCTCCAGATGTACATTTGAAATTTTCAAGGTATCTCCTCCGCCCAATACGCCTCCGGGGCCTTCCCATTGAAAGGAAATGCCACCTGAACCTATTAGCCAGAAGTTGTCTCCCGCACAGGCAAATCCATTCGCTGATGAAGCACTAATACTGGCAACTGGCAGCGGCAAGGCCGCGATAAAACCAGGCGCCAATTTTATCGTCATGCCTGTAGCATTGCTGACTGAAAGCGTGACAGGAAATGAACCTGCGTTGGAATATGTTACTGTGGGGTTTGCTTCATTTGAAATACCCGGAGTGCCACCAGGGAACGACCACTCATAGGATTCGCAGGGAGAATTTTTGCTCGAAAAAGTCACTGTCAATGGCGCGCAGCCCGATTGCAGGGTTGCCACAAAATCGGCATCGGGGGCACTCAGGTTCTCCGGCTGAAAGCAAGTCTCGCCCGCACAATCCGGATTGTTGGCTGTATTGTTCACACTCAGTTGGTGCATCAACTTGTTAAAACCTGTTACTGGCTCCCACACGCTTTCATTTGCGAGGCGTATCGCATATTCAGGTCTCATGGTTAGCGCTGGGTATGGATCGGCAAGGTGCAATAATAAATCGTAGTTTCCGCTGGGCATTTCCGGAGGCAGGCAAAACACATGGCTGATGGTATAGGTCTGGTTTCCGGGCTGCCAGCTGCGTGGATCATCTGTGAGATCGACATGCCAAATGGCCTCAGTTTGGGCATTTCGCAGCAAAAGCCGCAGTTTTTTGGCATTGAAAGGGGCAGAAAAGCCTTTGTTTTTTAATTCAATATGTACGGATACCGTTTGCCCGGGGCGGGCTTCTGTTGGAAAAGTGCCCTCTTGCAGTTCCAACCTGTAGCCGAGTCGCTGTTTGATTTCTTGGATGCAGCCGCCGCTTACCCAGTCATTGTTGAGGTCGTTATTATAATCCGCGTTGAGGAACGACCAGTGCATGCGTGCCATTTCTTGTTGAGCGCCACCGCCTGCCTGGCCGTTGCAATTGGAATAAGGATTCCAATCCACGCAGGTTTCGCCGCCAACGGGTACAAAACGACTGTCGAGCGCGAGGTAAGGCTTCAGGTTGCTGGTATCAAAATCGTTGGCAACGATATCGTAGTTAAGGTAAGTTCCAATGTCGCTGTTGCTTGAAAGAAAGCAATCGTTGTGGTGGCCAATGCGGGCTTTGGGGGTGTTCTGGAAGGCTTCCACAGATGCCAATGCCGCTGAAGATGTTGGCGCTGCTGCGCCGTACACCGTCTTCTGTTTCATTTGTGGATAGCGTACTTGCACGGATCGATCGGCGGGCAGGGCATCGAGCAACGCAGTAAGGATTTCGCTGCGGTCGTTCCAGTTTTGGGCCGTCAAACCAAACGGAGGCTGAGAATCGTCGCCGAAAAAATCGGTATAATAGCCTTCTCCCCATATACCGATAAAACCTAGCTGCATGGTGGCAATCACATCTGCATTTGCTTGCAAAATGGGTTTTAGCTGCACAATATGCTGTAAAACAATGTTTTTAGGTGCATCGCCGTATGGCGGACAATAGTTGCAACCACCATTGTCTGTTTCAAGGGTATAGGCAAATCTTGGAATCAGCTTCACCCCGGCTTGCCTGGCGATGGCAAAGTCTTGCGTTATGGCGTTCAAATAAGCATTGGAGATGGGGCCGTTTTTGAAGTTTTCCAATACAAAATAGCGGAATACCAGCGTGGAATAAATGGAATACTGTGCGCTCCAGGGTTGATGAAGACTGCGCCAGGAAATGAGCTCATCAACATCAAGGGGCGTGTAGTTGCTGGAACGCGTTTCAGAATAATGGTAAAAACCACGTTCTGGGTTGGCAAAATCTTCCCCGGAAGGTTGGTATAGGACCATGCCCGGATCAGGTGTATTTCCCTTCCAAAGCCCGCCGCCCATGGTAGTCACCCACACTTCTTTGGTATTTCCTGGTTTGAAAAACACCCGTTTGGGCCGCCAAAAGGGAAAAGACGCCAGCCGATTGAATACAGGTGCTGTCCCAAGATTATCCGTAAAATAAAGCCCGTCATTTTCGGCGCTGAAGTACGCTGTGCCGGGCGTTTCAGGGTGAATACTGATGCTTTCCGCCGACTCGTTGGCAAAAATCCGGGTCCAGTTTTGGCCGCGATCCGTACTGCGGTACAAGCCACCATTGCCCTGGTTGTTTGGCCCTTCAAACGTTGTAAAGCGCCCCCAAACGGTGGCATACCAAGTGTTTTGCGTTGGATCATGGGGATCTACAACCAAGTCCTTGGTGTAAAATTTCATAGCAGCCGCAGTGCGATCCAGCCAAATTGAACCTCCCGGAGCCAGCAGAAAAACACCGCTGCTCTCTGTCAAGGTTACATCATCGGGCAATGATTCATTGATGATAAGCCGTTGCGTGCCTCCAGGATCTACTTCGAGGCGGTGAACACCAGTCGAAGTGGGGTCGTTCACGGCTTGCCAGGTAATGCCGCCATCGGTGCTTTTGGCCAATTCACCGCGCCAAAGCGGATCATTTTGGTTGCTAACCGAGCGTCGGCAGACGAATAGAATATTGGGGTCGGAGGTAAATTGAACCTTGCCCTTCACCTGACTGACAAGCTGCTGATTGGGCTGTAAACGCCATGTCTGGGCACCATCCAAGGAGCGGTAAATACCGCCCATGTCACAGTTTAGAAAAATGTCATTGGGGTTGTGCGGGCTAATACTTGGGACATACGTATAGCCGCCGCCGCCTGGACCCTGGTTGCTAAAATTGGTGGGAGATTGGGCGCGTAAACTTTGGACTATGCAGAGAAAGGCGCAAAGGAGGAGAAAAGGAGGATTGTGATTTGACATAAAAAAAGATTTTCCAAAAGTTGAGGATGAATTATGCGGCACAACTGCCGGACGGGGCACAAGTGTCACAACTGCCACAAAACCCCGTTCCGCCAGGCAAACGTTTCATTCGGAGCACCCAAGGGCAGATTTTTATCAATACTGTAATCAAAATCGACGGTGAAGGCCAACTTTTTGGAAATATCCACTTTTAGCGCCCATTCACTGCTGAGTCGGTAATTCTTGATCAAGCCCAACACAGGTTGCCAGTAAGTCGTGGTAATGAGTGTCACCAGTTTACTCGGCCTGAAAGTCATAGAAAGGTAATTGCTGGAACGGTAGCGGGTTTGCTTCGTTTCATCGCCTGTAAATTCGTTTTGCTCTCCCACCAGCGCCGCGCCCAGGTACATCCGTTGCCGACCGTCTTTCGATTTGAGTAGTCGATAGCGGATACCCGTGCCGACCAGGTTGCGCTGTTGCAGCAATTGAATTGGGCTGGTTTGCACTTGGGTGAATGCTTCCCATATCCAGGTATCACTAATTTTGTAGTTGTAGCGCAGGTGCGCAAATGCTTGACGTGCGAAATCCTGTTTGTCGGCGCGTAACAAGTTCAGGTTGAGCAGCAAAAGCGTAAGATTCCGCTTGTCTTTGTACTGAACTTTGCCCTGAATTTGCAGTTGCAGACTTTGCTTTTGCACCTGCACCAGGGAGGCGTTGCCCCGCAAACTGCCGTACCAGTGAACGGAATCGCGGGTGCCCGTGATGCGCTGCTCTTCAATGTTGACGATTTGGGCGGTAGCTGTCCCCCCGCCCTGAAGTGCAAGCCAGAAAATAATTGATATGGAAAATAAAATGCGCATGGGGGCAAAGTTAGTGATCCTAATGATCCTCTGCCCTACCCAAAATCTTCCCCTGCTCGTAATTTTTTTGCACCTCCTTTTCTTCCTCCAACTCCTCCTTACTGGGTGCGTTGATGCTGATGTTGCTCAAATCCGGCTGCCCGGCATCAATCCAGGCCGTGTACCAGGCGCTGCTCACCGCGTGAATAGCAGCACGCATCCTGCGTTCCACCATGCCATCCATAGCGGCTTGATAGGCGGCAGAAAAGTCGCGGCATTGGTACAGCCCTACCCTTCCAGATCGGGTATCCGGGCACATTTGGCGGTCTTCGGGAAAGCTATGGCGCAATTTCATTTCAAAGTCTAGCACACTGTCGACCATCGTATGGCTGTCAAAAGCCATTTGCCAAAACCAGTCGTCTGTTTTGGCGATGTACTCGGGTTTGCCGACGAAATAATCATAAGTTTCATCTGCGAATAACTCCGGGATGCGGCTTTCCCAAAAACCATGAATGCCTTGTTGACCAGTTTTTTGGCCGTTGTAGTTGCTACAAGTATGCAGCGGCACGTGTGCATCACCGATGTAATGCCCTATATCAGCCGAAAGTTTCAGGATGCGCTTGGCATCGCGGTTGCGAAAAGCTTCGGTAAGGTTGCGCTGGAAGCGTTGTAGGTTGTAGGGCAAAATGCCATGCTGGCTCAGTCGTTCGCGGTAAAAAGCGGCCACCGGACGCTCCCGTACGATGTTGTTTTCCTGCAAAAACACGTTCAGCGAATCCACATCCAGCGTTTCATCGCTCTTGTAAAACTGCGGTAAAATGTTGCGAGCGTACCAATTCTTGTAACTTTTCAGCGCGTCTTCCGGTATGGGTTCCCGGCTGCCAAACAACTGCACGGTATCGCCGCCGCTGCTCAGCACCCAGATATCGGTGTATTGCAATAACGCATCGAGGTATTGCCGGGGCAGCGCATCGAAAGGCGGTTTTCCGTAATTATCCAAGTCGATAAAATGCCGAGGGCCTTCCTGCTTGCTGGCATAGCGCCGCATGTCGGGATCCACAGCATGGTCGGTGATGTAGTCAATGTTTTTTTTGAAAAACACCATCATTTCTGGCGGCAGGGTGAGCACTGCCAGGCGGTTGATGCGTTTGTGTGCGAAGAAGCCCCAGTTTGGAGTGCGGAATGCGGAGTGCGGAATGCGGAATGCGGAGTGCGGAGTGTGGAGTGCGGAGTGCGGAGTGCGGAATGAGGAGTGCGGAGTGCGGAGTGCGGAGTGCGGAATGCGGAGT
Organism: Chitinophagales bacterium; assembly: GCA_038246345.1. Classification (GTDB taxonomy): domain Bacteria; phylum Bacteroidota; class Bacteroidia; order Chitinophagales; family Saprospiraceae; genus M3007. The sequence goes on along the minus strand of JBBRWA010000270.1, from coordinate 158 downwards.
GCGGAATGCGGAGTGCGGAGTGCGGAGTGCGGAATGCGGAGTGCGGAGTGAGGAGTGCGGAATGCGGAATTCGGACTGGGGACATCGTGGTGCTGAATGCGGGAAGCGCTCTTATCAGTGACGGATGGTCTATTCGGAAAGCGGAATGATGATAGGGG
>JBBRWA010000269.1:0-8323 GCA_038246345.1 Chitinophagales bacterium | reverse complement strand
GCAGCATGGAACAGCCGTAAAAGGTTTTTTCAAACCATCAATTTTCGTATTTTTGTTCATAAAAAATTACAAATGCCGCCAATCCGAATCAACAACGACACCGAAGGTCTCCAAGCCGCCATTGAAGAAGCAAAAAAAGGACTGGCCGAAGGCGGTATCCCGATTGGTTCGGTGATCGTATATGAGGGCCGCATCTTGGGTGCCGGACACAACCGCAGGGTTCAAAACGGCAGCGTCGTACTGCACGGTGAAATGGATGCCTTTGAAAACGCGGGCAGACAAAGCGCCGATATTTATCAAAAATGCACCTTGTATACAACCTTGTCACCTTGTCCCATGTGTAGCGGTGCCATTCTTTTATATGGCATCCCCAAAGTCGTCATTGGAGAAAATGATTCATTTATGGGCGAAGAAGGGCACTTGAAATCGCGCGGTGTAGCAGTTGTAATGCTTGATAACGAGGACTGTAAGACTTTGATGCGCGACTTTATCCGGGAACGGCCGGAACTTTGGAATGAGGATATTGGGGAATGATTTTAATTTGATAATGTGATAATTTGATAATTTGAGCCCGCATTGAAGGCTACATCACGGCTGCTGAAAAAGCAAGGGCAAAAGTATTGGGTGATGGCAGAAGCAGCTCAGATCCGGACAACGAGGGTGGTTTTTACGTTGGCCATACCATCTTGGACGAGGCACCGGTAGACGGGTTGCAAATCATTTTTTGTTACACACCTTGCATTTCTTTTTCAGCACTTTTAGCCAGAAAATGGCCGCTGAATTGAACCTGCTGAACCTCAATGCTAAACCTTAAAACCAACGCAAACCGTCCACCGTCCACCGTCCACCGTCTAAACCTTTTTCACCGGAATTTTGACCACCTCCGGCACCAGGGGTTTCTCTCCTTTTTTTGTTTCTTTTTTAGCACTCTTGATAGCCTTGTTGATATCGTCTATTTTGAACTTGCCGTGGATGCTCACCAATCCGGCACCGTCATCGGGTGTGCTAAAAAACACCACGATCTTTCTAATGCTGTTGCGGCGCATTTTGCCATAAATCTGTACCCGGGTTTTACCGTCGCGCACCGTAACGAGTTCGTCCAAATGCCGGCGTTTTGCTTTGCGGTTGAATCGTTCAAAATCTTTTGTGGTGATTGGGCTGCCCTTTTCTTGGAAAACCAGTACCCTGAACCTGCGAATTTTCCGAATGACTTGGCGGTTTTCCTTTCCATCAATGAATACAGATCCGATTTGTGTCACCCATCCTGGCACGGACACGGCTACAGCACCATCATAATCTTTGTATTTCCAGTAAATTCCATAATCCTGGGCTTGCAGCATGTTGGATGCCAGGAATAATCCGACAATTAATAGCGAACGGACAAAAGCCGGGCGACGGCTGGTATCCGTCGCCCGGGTTGCCCCATGAAAGATTGAGTGCATAAGGGTTAGTTTTTGGTTTTGGACTTTACTTTGTCAAGGTGCTGTACACCTTCAATATCAAGCGTTTTGGACAACGCTGATATTTTGTCGAGGTTGATTTTTCCGGTAAAGCTCAACAGCGTAAATTCATTGGCGGAGCCTACCAGCAGCAGCAATTCTTCAATGATGGTACCGTCATTGGTGTCCTTTGTCCAGATGCGCACATTTTCATCGCCATCGCGAACGGTAAGCAATTCAGAGTATTCGGAAGTTGGTACCCGTTTCAGGGCATCTTTGTACATGGCCAAGCCGTCGCCAATACTTTCGGCAGTGAGCACGCGCAAACCTCCAAGGTCTTTCACGATTTCCCGCACTTTGTTCCAGTCTTCATCATCAGTTTCGATTTTAGCCACCATGCTGAAGAGTTTTGGTGCAATGTACACCACGGTGAAGCGCTCATCTTCAGCATACTGGTTGAAGAATCGCATGATGCCATCGCTTTGGGCAGCGGCATTTGAGAGGGCTGCCAAAAAGAAAAGCGGCAGCAGTAAAATGGACTTTTTCATAGCTTAAAATTGTATTTAGAAATAAAAGTTGGTTGATTTTTAAGGCTGTTGGCATTTAGCTATTGGCCGTTGGCAGCACAACTTCAGTTGTTTTTGTGGTGTGCTACCTCGGCACATAAAGCCTTTTGTTTCAAACACTAGTCAAGCAGGCTGACAAACACCGCCAATCGTAACACCCCAAGATGTGCAGCCAACGGCCAACGGCTAACATCCAACAGTCACTTACCCTTCCTTGCGTTTGAAGATTTTATCAATGGCCTCCAGGTGTTCAGCGCCCTTGGCTGCTTCTTGGCGACCTTTTCGAATTTTGGAAGAGACAAGGGCCAGTGCGGCTTTGATTTCTTCCATGGCAGCTTCTTCTTCGGCGTTTATACTTGGTGGTTTTTCTTGTTTAATACGGTTTTTCTTGTGGCGAAAAACTTGTCTAGACTTTGTCGTTTCAGTTTGCGCCACAAACGGTTGTTCTGGTTTTATTGATTTTTCCGGGCTTTCTTTGGGTTGTTCAACGGGCTGCTTGTCTGCAACTATTGTCGATTCTACTGGGGTAGAAAACAACCACCAGGCACCAGCTGCCAACAGTAAGGCGATTGAAGCAGCTACGGCCCAGCCTTTCCAATCGTATTGCTGCGGGCGCAAAGGCGTCACTTTTGGCTTATTGAGCTGAACGGCTTGTTCATCGCGGATAGCCTGGAACATTGGCGCGTATTGTTTCAATGAAGCATCCACACGCTCAGAAGAAAAGTAGCCTTTCAATTGGCGCTCTTCTTCGAGTGTTGTTTCGCCCTCCCAGAATTTTTCCAAAAGAGCCTGTATTTGCTTTAGATCGCTCATGGCGTTTGATTTGTTAAAAATGGGATAATTAAAGTTGGTTTATCATTTTATCCCGAATCGTTTTTCGTGCTCTGTGGAGGTTAACTTTCACTTGCTCAAGGCTGATGGAAAGTGTCTCTGCAATCTCATCGTAAGTTAATTCTTCAATATCGCGCAGGTGCATCACCAATCGTTGTTTTTCCGGCAGTTCCTGCATGAATTTTTTTACGTGCGCTGCCAAGTCTCTGTTTTCTGCTGCCTGCGCTGGAGAGGCTGTGTCCGCACTTCGTTCTTGAACACCATCCAGTGTTGCGGTGCGCCGCAGCGTCTGGCTCCGGGTTTTGTCGAGCGAGCGGTTGCGGGTTAATGTCATGCACCAGGCTTCCCAGTTCAATACCGTTTCTGCTTGTTCGGGCGCTGTCTTCCATACCTTTTCCAGCACTTCTTGCACCACATCTTCCGCCTCATGTATGCTCCCCGTAATGCGCAGGGCAAATCGGTAGAGTTTGTGTCGAATTGGAAATATTTTTTCCTGGAAGATTGTCCGAGTCATATTGGTCTCTCGCGCTGATTTGAAAAGGAGACGGTGTAATGGATGGGATGTTACAGCAGTTTGAAATTTTTTCGAAAATTTTACCACACACAGATCACCTAGCCTACTAAACGCACACAACCCTATGTACTATGTGCGCTATATGGTAAGCAGTAAGGTTGTGAAATAAATGGTACTGGCACAAAATTACGTTGATCGAAAAACTTTTGTATTCTTGTCTACGTTCGTTACATTTGACAGTCAAAGTGTATCTAACTGTATTTAAAATATTGTCAACAACCGCACCATCATGAAAAACATATTGATACCCGCTTTTTTAGTCCTGCTGTTTGCAGCTTGCCAAAACGACAGTTCCACCACGACGAGCCTTGCGCCACAGAAAAATGGCCTAAGTCTCCAACTGGAATCCAACCCAGAATGGCAATATAAAAACCTGCGGCTTTATCCAGTGCTAGCAGAAAATGAAAGTACCAATAATAAGGTGTCCCATTTAAAGACATTGTCAGAAGCGATGAATACCCCCGGATTTCGGGTGTTGGAGCGCAAACAATTTGGCCGCGAAAGTGATACTTGGTATCATGGGGTTACGGTTCAAAACAAAACGCAAGACACCATATTGTTGATGTCGGGCGATGTGGTCACGGGTGGCAATCAAGACCGTGTCATGGCTTACCACGAGATTGTTCTGCCTGGAACAGTGAAAAATGTGGAGGTTTTTTGTGTAGAGGCAGGACGCTCACATTATTACGACCAGTCGGCTTCAGCTGCGGAAAAGAGTGTGGGTGCCTTCAAAGGATATTACAATGTGGCCAGTCCACAGGTGCGCCATGCCATTCAAACTACAGGAAACCAAGGAGACGTTTGGGCTGCTGTTGCCAAGGTGACGGAGGCCAACGGGGCCACATCCAATACCAAGGCTTATGCCGCAATGGAAACAGCCAGTGAGCAAAAAGCGAAGCGCGATGCCTATCTGAAGTTCTTCGATGGGAAATTTAGCAACGACTACAAGGTGGTAGGTGTGGTCGCTGTTTGTGGCGACAAGGTACTGGGCGTAGATATTTTCGGCGATGCGGATTTGTTCCGGCGCCAGTTGCCCGCGCTCCTGCACGGCTATGTTGCAGAAGCCGCTACAGCTGAAACGCAAACACAACTTGGAGATGACGTAGTGCAGTTTGCTTTTGGACAGGTAGCAAAACTTGCCGCTCCCGCTGAAAAATCAACGGAAGCGGCTGGTAAGTTTAGCATTGGGGGTGATTGGGTGCATTTGTACAAGAAGTAAAATCTTACCCTAAAACCACTCAATAACTTACCTTTGCAACTTAACGCAAATTAGCACACATAAATGGGCGACACACACGCACTAGACGACTGGAAACTCGAACAGGAAGAATGGCTGGAAGCATTGGAAGAAGTGCTTGAAGGCGAAGGCAAAGGCCGGACAGCTGAACTTTTCCAACGCATGCGCTATAGGCTGGCGCGCTATGGCGTAGCCAATGGCGGCGCAGCACTCAACACCCCTTACGTCAATACCATCGGCGTTGAGGAGCAACCGGAATACCCGGGCGACCTGGCTTTGGAGCAACGCATCGAGCAAATTCTCCGCTGGAACGCTCAAGCGATGGTGTTGCAAGGTGCCGATAAAGACCTGGCACTGGGTGGCCACATTGCCACTTATGCCGCCTGTGCCACCATGCTGGAGGTGCTGTTCAACCACTTCCTGCGCAAGCGTTCTGCCGATTACGGTGGCGATTTGCTGATGTTTCAGGGCCATGCATCCCCTGGTGTTTATGCCCGTGCTGCCTTTGAAGGGCGGTTGAGTATGCAAGCCATTGCCGATTTCAGGCAGGAACTCCTGGGCGGGGTAAGTTCTTACCCGCATCCACGCCGGATGCCCAAGTTTTGGCAAGCACCAAGCGTGAGCATGGGCCTCGGCCCCATGACGGCTATTTATCAGGCCCGATACATGAAGTACCTTGAAAACCGTGGCTTAAAGCCTGAAAACGGCGGAAAAGTGTGGCATTTCATCGGCGATGGCGAAATTGACGAGCCTGAAATCTACGGCACCATCGGCTTGGCAAGTCGGGAAAATCTGGACAATATCGTATTTGTCCTCAACTGCAACCTGCAGCGCCTCGACGGCCCTGTACGCGGCAATGGCAAAATCATTCAGGAAATAGAGCGCCATTTCCTCGGCGCGTCCTGGGAGGTGATTAAAGTTGTTTGGGGCGGCGAATGGGATGAACTGCTCGAAAAAGATGTTGATGGCGTTTTACTCGCCCGTTTGGAACAGCTCGTTGATGGTGATTTCCAGGAAATAAACTCTGTCAGCACAGGCGCGCACATGCGCAAAAAACTTGTTGGCGACGACACCCGCATTGAAGCCCTGCTCGCTGCTTACACGGACGAGCAACTCCAGGCCATGCGCCGGGGCGGTCACGATGCGTTGAAAGTGTACACCGCTTATGAACGTGCGGTTAGCGCTGGCAAACCCGTAGCCATTATCATTCAAACAGTGAAAGGATACGGCATGGGCCAGGCAGCCGAAGGGAAAAACACCGCCCACCAGACCAAAGACTTGCAGGATAAAAATCGCCTCGAAACCCGCACCAGGTACAATATCCCACTGACGGATGAGGAAGCATTGGCCGCCAAATTCTGGTTCCCAGCAGCTGACAGCCCGGAAGCAAAATACTTGCACGCAAGGCGCAAAGCACTCGGTGGTTACCTTCCTGAGCGCAGCGACGAATACCCACGTTTTAAGCTGCCAGGGGTAGCGCTTTTTGAAAAACAACTTAAGCCTGACGAAACAGCCAAATCAGTTTCTACCACAGGTGCGATGGTGGATATGATGACTCAATTGATTCGCAATCAGGATATTGGAAAATACATTGTGCCCATCGTGCCCGATGAAGCACAGACTTTCGGGATGCACCCACTGTTCAATTCGGCGCAAATCTGGAACCAGCGCGACCAACTGTACACCCCGCTTGAAATCGGTTTTTCTACCATAAAATACAAGGAGTCCAAAACTGGCCAGGTGCTGCAAGAAGGCATCAATGAAGATGGAGCTACCGCTTCATTCACTGCCGCAGGTACTGCATACGCCCTCCACGGCGTGCCCACCATCCCGTTCTACATTTATTATTCCATGTTCGGCTTCCAGCGTGTAGGCGACATGATTTGGGCAGCTGCCGATATGATGTGCAAAGGATTTTTGTTGGGCGGCACTGCTGGCCGCACCACGCTCAATGGCGAAGGGCTACAACACCAGGATGGGCACTCCCACCTGATCGCGCAGACGGTGCCCAGCATATTGTGTTACGATCCGGCATTTGCTTACGAATTGGCTGTTATCGTGCATGAAGGCATCCGCCGCATGTACGTGGAGAACGAAGCTAAATTATACTACATCACGCTGTACAACGAGAACTTGCAAATGCCTGCCATGCCCAAAGGTGTGGAAGACGGTATTAAAAAAGGTATTTATCGTTATCAGGCATCGTCCAAAAAATCAGCTCAGGCGGGTGTGAAAGCCAACCTGCTGGGCTCTGGCGTTATCATGAAACAAGTGCTGGATGCTGCCGAAATTTTGGAAGCGGAAGGTGTTAGCACTGATGTTTGGTCCGTTACTTCCTGGACCGAACTGTACCGCGATTGCGCCGCCTGCGAACGCTGGAACATGCTGCATCCAGGCGAAAAAGAAAAGGTGTCCTTCCTGCAAAACAGCCTGAAAGGCGAAGAAGGCGTATTTGTGGCCGCCAGCGACTGGGTTAAACTCACGCCAGGACAATTGGCCCCCTGGATGCCTGCAGATTATACGGCACTGGGCACCGATGGTTTTGGTCTGTCAGAGAGCCGTGAAAGCCTCCGCGATTATTTTGAAATATCACCCAAATACATTGCATTTGCTGCTGTTCGACTGTTGAACAAACAGGGAAAGGTCAGTGACAAAGCGGTGAAGGATTTTATGAAAAAATATGCGGTGGATGGAGACAAAATGGATCCGATGACGGTGTAGGGGCGACCCTCGTGGTCGCCCGGCGTGGTCGTGGTCGCCCGGCAATGCGGGCAATGCGGACATCGCCCGGCATCGCGGGGCACCCACAAGGGGCGCCCGTACGTACGATCAAATCTGCAATATGAATTTGGGGTAGGGGCGACCCTCGTGGTCGCCCAACATGGTCGCCGCAAAATCCTAAATCCTAATTATTCAGCATCACCGGCATTACCAGCATCAAAATCTCCCGGTTGTTGTTGTTCTCTTCCACAGGTGTAAGGATACCCGCACGACTTGATGTGGAGAATTCCATTTTTACTTCATCGGAGCCGAGCACGCCCAGCATTTCAGCCAGGAATCGGGCATTGAAGGCGATTTTCATGGGAGCACCTTCGTATACGCAGGCCATTTGCTCGGTGGCTTCATTGGAAAAATCCAGGTCTTGCGCACTGACAGTCAGGCTTTTATCGGTAACGTCCAACACTACTTGGTTGGTGGTTTTGTTGGCGTAGATAGCGATACGTTTCAAGGAGTTTTGAAAGTCGGCGCGATTGGCCACCATGTTGTTTGGGTTGTCGACGGGGATGACAGCGTTGTAATCCGGGTAGCGGGCATCGATGAGACGGCAAACGAGGCTCATGCCGGCAAAGGTGAAAAAAGCGTTGGCTTTGTTGAAGGAAAGCGTAACGCCATCGTTGGCCGGCAGGGCGTTTTTGAGGAGGTTGAGCGCTTTTTTGGGTACGATGAAAGTGGTACTCACTTCACCGGCAAGTTGGTGCGTGGAGTATTTTACCAGCTTATGCGCATCGGTGGCGACACAGATCAACTTGTTCATATCCAACTGAAAATATACACCCGTCATGGCAGGGCGCAATTCATCGCTGGAGGTAGCAAAAACCGTGTTGCTGATGGCATCGAGCAGGTATTGGCTGTTTATTTTGACGGTTTCGACCGTATCAGGCACCGGGATTTCAGG
>JBBRWA010000268.1:0-8335 GCA_038246345.1 Chitinophagales bacterium | reverse complement strand
CCTTGAAATGCGACTGGTTCATGCTTTGATACCCCGCGGCTTGTATGACATTCGCCCAGCCATTGTCATACATTTGCTTCACTGCCGTCATTGCGGGGTGTAAGCCTACCTGGCTATCTGCGGGCAAAGTATTGTCGAGTGGGATAAAGGCGTTTTCTTCAATGTGCGTGGTGGGCCGTAATGCTACATACCGATCATAATCGGCGGCCGGGATAATCATGTTCAGGCCATCATTTCCCCCTTTGAGTTGGATGAGCACTAATATTCGATCTTCGACCCCATCACAGTCGGCCAGAATCTTGGCCATTCGTGTATTGGCGAATGGGCGCATGGCATGGCCGTTGACCGCAATTGAGGTGACACCAGCAACAGGTAAAAACTTGAGGAAATTTCTCCGTTTCATAAGCATGAAAGTTAGCAGGTAAATAGAAGGCGGCCAATGGGAGAAAGTCTATTAGAAGGTTTTCGTTGTAAAGGTTTAATAGAAGTTGGATATTTTTTAGTTTTTTTTGAAAAATGTTTTGAAATTCATTTTCCCTAATTAGAAAAGCCCAGCAGATATGTATCCGCTGGGCTTTCACAGGCTATATTGCTACTACCTGTGTTAAATAATCTTCCTTCCGTTTATGAACATTTCTATTCCTTCGAATATCCGGGTTCAGTGGTACAAAAGTATGTCTCCGGGATAAAAGCCAGGTTCGTCTCTGTGCCAAATTGGTTTGTATTGGTTGCAAATAGCCTAAAAAAGGTGGTATTTACTTTTTTATTTCAGAAATCAGACCTCGCTGGGCGATTTCCTGAACTTTTCTTTGAAAGCGGTGGAAAAGTGTTTGGCATTTACAAAACCAACCTGCCAAGCCACTTCGCTTACGTTTCCAGCGCCATCTCGCAACAATTCCATGGCGCGATCAAGGCGATAATTTCGCAGATACGCTGATACGGCAATTCCTGTCAGCGCCGTAAGTTTTCGATGCAGTTGGGAACGGCTCATTGCCAGGCGGTGGGCAATTTCAGCTGGTGTTATCTGACTATTATCGATCTCAGCGCTTAGAATTTCCTTCAACTGCTCTAAAAATTGACGGTCTAGAAGGCCGAGTATGGCTTCTGGGGCAGAAGATTCTACACCAGGTTGTTCAGAAGGTACCGCAAAGACACCTTGCCCATACCCTTTATTGTTATACTTTTCTTGTAATCGCCGCCGACTTTCCAATAAATTGCGCAACCAGGCGAAAAGTTCTTCCGTTTGAAATGGCTTGCCCAAATAGGCATCTGCCCCTTGTTGAATCCCGGCAACCCTGTTTTTAAGCTCCATTTTTGCCGTGAGCATCAGAAAAGGAATATGGCTTGTCCGGACATCATTTTTCAACATGTTCAACAAGCCAAGCCCGTCGAGTCGCGGCATCATCAGGTCTGACACCACTATATCTGGCACGTGTTCCAAGGCCAATTCGGCAGCCTCTTGACCGTCAGCCGCTTCCAAAACATCATACTGCTCCTGTAAAGTTACCGAGATAAAGTGCCGAAGTTCTTGGTTGTCCTCAGCCAATAAGAGCAATGCTCGTTCCTTTTTTCCATTGGTATCAGCAACAAAACCAGCCGTTTCATGCGCCGTTTCTGTCAAAACTTCCGAAGGTTTTTTGGCCAATAGTTTCGGCGCTACAACAGTTTCGGCTTCAGAAACCGCCAACATCGGCAACCAAAGCCTAAAGGTTGTGCCTGTGCCTTCCACACTTTCCGCTTCAATGATTCCGCCCATTAATTCCGTCAATTCGCGGCACAATGCCAGGCCAATTCCTGTGCTGGTTTGCTGGTGTTCCAAGGCATTCCCTTTGGAAAAAAAACGATCAAATATCCTGGGCAAATCTTCTGCTGAGATTCCCGGGCCCGAGTTAACAACCTCCAGGACAAACCAATCTTCACGCCCTGTAAACCAGCGCATTTCAACATTACCACCTTGAGGGGTGAATTTCATGGCATTTGAAAGCAAGTTTGTGGCAATTTTCTCCAATTTATCGGCATCAAATTTAAAGGGAGGGACAAAAACACTGTCTGGGGCGCACAGGAACACAATTTTTTTGTTTTTGGCATTGTCAGCAAATGTATTTGCCAAGGATTGTAATACAACAGCCACCTGACCCAACTGATTCTCTACTTGCATAGCCTTACCTTCTAATTTTGCCAAATCAAGAAGCTGGTTCACGATCAACAACAATTTTTGACTGTTGGCCTCTGCTATCCTGACTTTGGACAACCAGTTTTTCGCCTCTGGCTTGTACAGAATTTGACGCAGGGGCTCCAAAATCAGGGTAATCGGAGTGCGCAACTCATGGGTGAGATTGTTGAAAAAGTTGGATTTCAACTGCTCCAGCGCCTTGACACGTTCAGCTTCCCGGTGTTCGAATGCCAATTGTTCCTGCAATTGGATACGACGCACTTGAAATCGATAAGCCAACCAGCCCAGCCAAATGGCAAAAAGTGCATATACCAAGCAGGCCAAAAATGATTTCCACCATGGGGCCAAGATCGTTATTTCTATTGTTGCTGGCTCGCCTGTCCAAATGCCATGGGCCCCGCCTGTCCGTACTTCAAAAACATATCTTCCTGGCACCAAGTTTGAAAAAGTGGTGCTGTGATCATTTGAAGCTTCTGACCAATTATCGTGTGCTCCCTTCATTCTATACCGGAACTGGTTTTTATTTGGGGTTGAAAAATCCATAGCGGCAAAGTCGATGGTAAGATGGTTTTGGTCGTATGGAAGCGTCAAGGTCCATCTTTGGTTGGCTGCCAACTCCTTCCAGGCTTGTCCTTGCGCGAGAAGTTTGCCGTGAATTTTTATGGCGGTTATTTGTACCGGAGGCGGAGCATCAACCGTATTGATGAGTTTTGGATCAAAAACGGTTAGCCCATTAACACCGCCAAAATACATTTGCCCATTTGAAGCTTTGGCATAACTTGTTGTATTGAACTCATTGTCCTGTAAGCCATCTGCGGCGGAGTAGTTCTCAAAATATTTGGTTTGGGGATTGAATTTAGAAAGGCCCGAGTTGGTGCTCAGCCACAAGCAGCCCTGCTCATCTTGAAGGATGCCATATACTACGTCATTGGGTAATCCATCTGCGGGGGTATAGTGAATACATGCCCCTGTTTCTTTGTTCAATAAATTAAGTCCCCCTCCCCTTGTACCAACCCATAAAGAGCGCCCCTGATCGCGGTCATCATCCAGCAAACATAGTATTGCATTATTGTTTAGGCTACGCCTATTAGAGGGGTTGTTTTTGAACAAAGAGAAACTTAAACTTTCGTTCGCTTGGTTTGGAATGCCCCGAATCAATCCGTGCGGTGTACCAACCCAAATATGGCCATTCACATCTTCCATCATTACAAAGCCAAATTCTTTAAACCCCGTAAAAGCGCTTAAATCAAATTTTTGAGCAGTTCTTTTTGCAACATCGTATCGAACCAACTGGCTATTGTTGCCCAATATCCAAATATTGCCTTGTCGATCCTCTATGAGTTGACTGTAAATCCCTACAGACACCAAATTTGGTGTCTGAATTTCTGCACTGGTACGCAAATTCCGTTGTATCAAAACGGAGTTGTCTTCGGCTCCTGTTTTTTGCTGGGCTAACAACCATAAATTGCCTGAACGATCGAATAAGCAATCGTGTTCAAACAAATTATTGCCTTGAATTAGATGCTTTTTACTCGGTTCTGCTGCCGTTTCCAACAAGGAGAAGGTGCCACTACTGGTCCAAACCCATTGTTCACCTGCTGCGTTGATTCGAATTTTCCGAGTACTGACTCCCGGCAAATAATGCTTGAATAGCCGATTTGCAGGGTTATATTTGCGAATACCATAGCCATTGGTACCGATCCATACCAATCCACGGCGATCAAAATAGATTTTGGAGGAGCCTATCACATCTTTTTGTGGGAATTGATAAAAAATTTGAGGACTGGGTGGTGTACCAGTATTAATTCCTTTTTCAAACCCGTCTATCGCTGCTACCGGGTAAAAGAATATTTCTTTTCTTCTATTGACGTACAGGTTGCTTTCCCGATCAAAAGTCAGGGTAGTAAAGTTTTCGCTTTTGGAAAAAGGCAAAGGATATATGATTGTTATGTCCCCGCGAATATGAACGATTTGATTCAGTTGGCCTACCCAAATAGACCCATCTGGCGCCATTGCTACCCGGTTGGACCGGGCTTCAGGCCTTACAACCTCCTTTTCTTGAACAGGAATTTGATGTTGTGTTTTTGTTTTGAGATCAAAAGAATAACAATGCTGCTTTGTACCCACCCAAAGCAGGCCATCATTCGCAACGACCAAGCTTTGAATGACATCGTTGCGCAAGGCACTTTGGTTGGTAGACTTCTCCCAAAAATATTGTTCAGACACCGCAACGGAAGTTAAATCGGCAACAGCGCTGGGCAGCGTTGCGGGAAGGAGAATCCGATTCAGGCCGTTATCTGTGCCAACCCACATAGCACCGTCGGGCGTTTGTGCTAAAGAAATCACGTTTTGATTTGAAAGCCCGTTCGTACCTTTGCTCAAGTGAAAAAACCTGCCCGTTGCCTGGTCAAAAACATCAACGCCATTGTTTTCTGTTCCAACCCAAATTCGACCCAAATGGTCTTCAAACAACACTTTGATGATATTATCGGAGACAGAAAACTGGTTGAATGGGTCGTTTTTATGTACCTGAAAAGTATAGCCGTCATACCGATTTAATCCATCTCGGGTGCCAAACCAAAGATAGCCATGTTTGTCCTGAAGGATATCGTAAATCATACCTTGCGAAAGACCTTCGTCTGCGCCAATAGACTCCAGGCGAACCGACTGCGCAGCACACCAAAAAGGCAAAAAAAGCCAAACGAGTGGCAAGAGTATTGTTTTAAAAAAACGGAAGGCCATTAGGCGCTAGACTTGAAAGGAAGCAAAAATCGGATTAAAACTGGTAATTGGGGGTACCTTAACTTGTATTGGCCTTAAATATGACAAAATCGCTACGCTTTTCTTACTTTTGCGCCACGAAACAATTAAAATTAAGACATGAAACATTTGCTATTTCCCCTCCTCCTCCTCGCTTTTGGCCTCCAGCACAGCAACGCCCAAACGGACGAGCCCTACGAATTCAAAGCATACAAAAAAGCGGCTGCAACGCCCGTAAAAAGTCAGGATCAAACTGGCACCTGCTGGGCATTCAGTACTGCCTCTTTTTTGGAAAGTGAAGCGATACGCCTCGGCAAAGGAGCGGCAGATTTGTCTGAAATGTTCGTCGTGCGGAATACCTACCGCATGAAGTGTGAAAACTATGTGCGCCGCCAAGGTACTGCCCAGTTTGGCGAAGGCGGTCTAGCACACGACATGCTCAATGCTGTAAAAAAATACGGCATCGTGCCAGAAAGCATTTACCCTGGTCGGAAAGACGGTTCTAAGCCTTTCAACCACAGCAAATTGGAAAAAGTGCTGAAGGAAAAATGTGTCTCTTTTGCGCAACAAGGAAAAGACGGTAAGCTCGATCCGAAATGGCTAGATGAGATTGATGCGCTGCTTGATCAGGAGTTTGGACCTGTCGTCAACAAATTCAGCTTTGAAGGCGCTGTTTTCACGCCACAATCCTATCGCGATTTTCTGGGCATCATTCCCGACGATTACGTGACCATCACCTCTTTTACCCACCATCCATTCTGGGGAAAATTTATCCTTGAAATCCCGGACAACTGGTCGAACGGTGATTTTTACAACCTGCCACTCGACGATTTTATGCGTTGTGCAACCCATGCCATCGAAAAAGGATATACCCTTGAATGGGATGCCGATGTGAGCAACATGGGCTTTTCAGCGGGCAACGGCATTGCCATCGTGCCCAAAACTTCATGGAAAGACAAAAGCGCCTCCGCCCGCTCTGACGCTTTCAAAGTATGGGAGCCCGAACAGCAAATCTCCCAAGAATACCGCCAGCAGCTTTTCGACAGCCAGGAAACCATGGACGACCACCTCATGCACGTCGTCGGTGTGGTAGATGAGAAACACTCAGGAGTCTATTTTGTCGTAAAAAACTCTTGGGGCGAAATCTCCGATTTCAAAGGTTATGTGTACACTTCCCACGCGTATATGAAGCTCAATACCATTTCTTATACCCTGCCTAAAAGCGCACTCCCGCAGGATGTTCGCCGCCGCTTAGGATTTGAGGCGGGCGAAGTGAACATCGAAAAACAACTCACGCCGGAAATGGAGGCAACACCGCCAGTCAAAAAAACGAACACACAAGGCAAGAACAAGACAGTAGAAGGTCAGCCTCATCTGAAAGTTGCCAAAAAGGAAGCTATTGACAATTTGCCAAAACAATAAGGGCGTTTTCAAACTACATTTTCAGGCAAGGTTGCACCTTGTGCCGCCACCGTACTTTAAAGAAGATATATCAACACCATTTCATGAAAAACACACCACTCACTGAAAGACATACCGCCCTTGGCGCCAAGATGGCCGAATTTGCAGGCTACAACATGCCCATTTCTTATACCAGCATTTCTGACGAACACCACGCTGTGCGCAATGCAATTGGCGTGTTTGACGTGAGCCACATGGGAGAATTTATCGTGCGCGGCAAAGATGCCACTGCTTTCCTGCAAAGTGCCACTTCCAACGATGTAGGCAAACTGAACCCAGGTGACATTCAATACTCCTGCATGCCCAACAAAAAAGGTGGCATCGTGGATGATCTGTTGGTGTATCGACTCGATGATGCTCCTGAAATGATTACGGAGGGCGAGCAATCCTACATGTTGGTAGTTAATGCCAGCAACGAAACCAAAGACTGGCGCTGGCTCAAGCGTTTGTCGCGCGGCTTTGAGGTGAAAATGCAAAACATCTCTTCCAAAACCGGCCTTATCGCCATCCAAGGCCCAAAAGCCGTAGAAGCGTTAAAAAAACTGACCGATCTCGACCTTGGCGCTATAAAGTACTATTCCTTCAAACGCGGACGCTTCGCTGGTTGCAACAATGTTATCGTTTCGGCAACGGGCTACACGGGGTCCGGTGGATTTGAGATCTATGCCAAAAACAAGGACCTGGTAAAAATTTGGGACAAGGTGTTCAAAGCCGCTGAAAAACACGGCATCAAGCCCTGTGGCCTCGGTGCCCGCGATACCCTGCGCCTCGAAAAGGGTTTCTGCCTCTACGGCAATGATATTGACGATAAAACCAGTCCGATTGAAGCCGGGCTCAGCTGGATCACCAAGCTCAACAAGCCGTTCGATTTCCCCTCAAAGGATCGTTTTATTAAGCAGAAAACGGAAGGTGTGCAACGCCGCCTCGTTGGTTTCACCCTCGACGAACGCCGCGTACCACGCCATGGCTACGAAATTGAAAGCCCTCGAGGCGCAAAAATAGGTGTGGTGACCTCCGGTACCCATTCGCCTTCCCTCGACAAGCCCATTGGAACTGGTTATGTGAAAGTGAAATTCGCCGAGCCAGGCACCAAGATCATGATCGTGGCAGGTAGCAAGAAATTGGAAGCAGTGGTGTGTAAGGTGCCGTTTTTGTAGGGGTTTCAGGGTTTCATGGTTTCAGGGTTTCAGGGTTGGCTTCGTGCTCGGCGTTTCGAGGATGTTGGGCTTAATTTTCATTCCTTTTTTCAAATCGTGCATTAGAGGAAATCAGACAACAATACAACGACTGGAAATATGGTTTTCGACGAGAATTTCAGAACGTTTATTGTATTTTTAAACGAAAACGACGTTAAGTATCTGAAACCCGATGCTTCCCGACCAAACGCGAACCCAACCCTGAAACCATGAACCCTGAAACCCTGAACCATGAAACCCTGAAACCATGAAACCCCTTGAAAATTCAATACCGCTTCGGATCAAATGCCCCCACATCAATACTGGTAGGCTTTCCCATCGCCATTTCCGCGACCAATTTACCCGTTGCAGCGGCTTGGCTTAGCCCCAACATGGCATGTCCGGTGGCAATCATCAAATTCTCCGTTTTTTTGGCAAAACCAATGTAGGGCAACCCGTCTGCAGAGAGCGGACGAAATCCATACCATACTTTTTCGCGCAATTTTTCTTGCAGCTTTTTCAAGTCAGCAAGTTCCTGAAATGCAGGGTCTGTGGCGTAGCCTGGAAAGAACCTCGGAACCGCTTCCAGAATGCCTTGGACCCTGGGGAATAATATATGGTCGTTTATGGCACCAATTTCCATGGTGCTGCCAATACGCAGCTGGCGCTGCCATGGCGTGATGGCCACCTTTGCTTCCAGTAAAATACAGGGGTGGCGCAGGGCTTGGTGGGCCACATCAACTGTCATGGAGTAACCCTTTCCAGG
>JBBRWA010000267.1:0-8355 GCA_038246345.1 Chitinophagales bacterium | reverse complement strand
ATCATTTGATATTAATCACCGCATGGCAACATTAGTAGCCCTGAAAGGGCGAAATCACTATCATTTGATATTAATCACCGCATGGCAACATTAGTAGCCCTGAAAGGGCGAAATCACTATCATTTGATAATAATCACCGCATTGTAAAATTTGTAGCCCTGAAAGGGCGAAA
This sequence comes from Chitinophagales bacterium, assembly GCA_038246345.1. Classification (GTDB taxonomy): domain Bacteria; phylum Bacteroidota; class Bacteroidia; order Chitinophagales; family Saprospiraceae; genus M3007. Next base: position 8,183 of record JBBRWA010000267.1, on the reverse strand, counting down.
TCACTATCATTTGATAATAATCACCACATGGCAACATTAGTAGCCCTGAAAGGGCGAAATCACTATCATGGGGCAACGCCCTATGGAGTGGAGAGTGGGGTGGTTCGGTTCGTTAGCGCCCGCAAAGATAGCACCTAATCACCTTTCATCGGGAAGTAAAACGTCCCTCATTTTCCCCACTTTCGCAACTGATTCAGCAAAGCCGCAAAATCCTTAGGTAGTTCAGCGGTAAATTCCATGCGTTCACCCGTACTTGGGTGATCCAGCTTCAAACGCGCGGCATGCAGGCTGGTGCGCTCCATAATCGGCCGTTCTTCATCGCTGAATTTCCCGGACTTATACTTTTTCCCTTTGATTTCAGAAAGTAGAAACGCTGGCCTTCGCCCGTACAGCGCATCCACCGCAAGCGGATAACCAATGCTTTGAAAGTGGATGCGTATCTGGTGGGTTCTGCCTGTTTTGATCAAAACGTCCGCCAACGTGAAGCGTTTGAAGCGTTCTGCCACCCGATAATAGGTCAACGAAGGCTTTCCGGTCATTCGAATCGACATTTTTCCAGGAATGCTGGCATGCTCTCCAATGGGCTTATCAATTTCGCCTTCTTCATGGTGCAATTCACCTTCCAGCAAAGCGAGGTAGTATTTATCGGCGGTATGGTGTTCCATTTGCATGGACAAATGACGATGTGCCGCCGCATTTCGGGCAAAGCAGAGGATGCCGCTCGTCTCCCGGTCGAGCCGATGGACGATGAACACCTTGCCATATTTCTGTTCCAATTGGGCGTGCAGGCTGTCCTGGCTGCCCGTCCTGTCCGGGATGGTCAGCAATCCTGCGGGTTTATTTACGACCAAGAGGTGTTCGTCTTCGTGTATGAGTTCGTAAGTCATATAAACAGCTTTGAAAACGCTTTCACCCTTTTGAAATAATGCGTGATAATAATGCTTCCAGGATAAACACCTTTTTTGTTTTCAGGCCCAATCCTTTGTTTCTCAATGGCTTTTGCTGCTTCCTCTCGCTTCGTAAGTGTTTTCCTAAAATTGCTATAAAACGAAAAGTGTGCCCGGACAATCGCCCAAATCGCCGCAAATTGCCCCTTTGCAGCGAACCTGGCACCTGCCAACCCGTCGAGTAAAAAACGCGCCGGAATAAGCCATAACAACTTTAACCAGGATTCGTTTTTTAACAAAGAATACAGGCTGTTGCGGAAATTGAGGAACACCTTTCGGGGATTCTCATACTCCAGGGTGCCACCACCTAAATGGTACACCACCGACCGGGGAAAGCACCATACCGAATATCCGGCCCTTTTCAGACGCCAGCAAAGGTCAATTTCTTCGTTGTGGGCGAAATAATCGCCGTCGAATCCTCCAAATTGGTGGTACAGCTCGGCGCGGATAAAAAACGCTGCACCTGCTGCCCAAAAACATTCCTGTGGCGTATCATATTGCCCGTGGTCTGCCTCGCGCTGGCTGAATATCCGTCCCCGGCAAAAAGGATAACCCAAAGCATCAATCCAACCACCTGCTGCACCGGCATGTTCAAACCTGGCTGTTTTCTCCTGGATATTTGGCGCCCATTGCAATATTTTGGGCTGTGCCACAGCAATTGTCGGGTCGTTTTTCATGGCATCCAGCACGGGATCCAGCCATCCGGGTGCCACTTCCACATCGGAGTTCAGGATAACATAATATTCCGCATCTATTTGCTTGAGCGCTTCGTTGTAGCCTTGAGCAAAGCCGTGGTTTTGCTTTAAATCGAGCAATTCAACTTCCGGGAAGTTATGCCGCAAATACTCCAGCGAATCGTCGGGCGAGCCGTTGTCTGCCACAATAACCCTGGCACCGGCGCTGTTGGCCAGTACTGAAGGCAAGAATTCCTGCAAATGCTGGCGGGTGTTGTAGCTTAGGATGACGATGGCAGTTCCCCCTCCTCGAAACAGGGCTTCAATTTCTAGCTTGTCCATTGTAATTTGCTGTTTGAGCGCTTCCATCCCATCGAGCTTTTTATCTGGCCGAATAAAACGGAGCACTTCCACCGCTATTTCCTGGCCGTACAAATCCTGGTCCAGGTCAAAAATATTGACCTCTATCACTTGTTTCCTTCCAGGGTCTACGCTGGGTCGTTGTCCGATATACAAAGCGCCATTTTTCTGCCCATTGTCGGCAAGCGTAATTTTCGCAGCGTATATCCCTTGGGGCAAGATTAGTTTGAACGGGTCCGCAATGAGAATATTAGCCGTTGGGAAGCCTATGGTACGGCCAATTTGATCGCCCTTTACAACAGTGCCAGAAAAAGTAAAGTTGTGGCCTAACAGTCGGTTGGCCATTTCAATGTCGGCAGCATCCAGTGCTTTTCTGATCTTGGAGGAACTGATGGCAATGGCATCTATGGCTTCTGCCGGGATTTCAACCACCTGATACCCGGCACTGCTTTCATGTTTTTTCAAAAATGAAATATCGCCCTCCCGATTGTTGCCAAAGCGGTGATCGTATCCAATGACGATGTAGCGCGGGTTAAATTTTTTCACCAAAAAATCTTCCACGTAAGCTTGGGCTTGTTGGCGGGAAAACTCCAGGGAAAAGGGCACCACGACTACATTGTCGATGCCTATTTTTTCCAGCAGCTGTATTTTTTCAGCGGTGGTACTGATCAACTTAAAGCCTTCGTCTTCTGGCCGAAGTACCGTACGGGGATGTGGGTCGAATGTAATGACAACGGTTTCCCCACCACAATCGCGGGCGAGCAACTGTAATTTGTCAAGAATCTGCCGGTGGCCAAGATGAACACCATCAAACGAGCCGATGGTGACAACTGCGTTTTGGAACTTTGGAAGAAGCGATAGATCGGTAAAAACCCGCATAGGGCCGCAAAGATAGAATTCCTGATTTGTTCTTCGAACTTGTTTGAATTTGAGCTGCTGTCTCATAAGTGTTTGGAGTAGGTAGCGCGGCCTGAAGGCCGCGCTACCTACCTGTTAGAACGCTTTCCTTCAGCGGATCACGACTTTTTGCGTGTAAATACCGCCGTTATGCCTAATTTTCATAGCGTAAATGCCAGCAGGCAACAATGCAGTTGACAATTGAATGGGCGCAGCATTTGAAAGTTCAAGGTTTTTTTGCAACAGCAAAGCACCCTTCATATCGTAGAATTCAAGTGAAACCTCACCAGCGGCACAGCCTTCTACCAGTAATGCCAGCCCAGAATCTTGCAGCAATTTGAAGGAGCAGGGATCAGGCTCATCGGTGCCAACCGTAAGCTCAAATGATGTGGCTGCCCAATCAGCATGTTGAACCTCAGTCAATTGCGCCATAGCGGCCAGCGTGGCTTTCACTACATTAGACATAAAAGTGAAGTTCAGCTTTTCCGCCGAAGAGTCGCCGGGAGTATGGTAGCATTCGTTGCGGAAATTGGCACCGTCAGTTAGCATGAGCGCCTTGCGGTTGCTATCCCAAAAGGGCGCATGGTCGCTGCGCCGAAGGTCGGGTACTTGCTGGCCGTTGCCCGGCACGGCCAAGGAAATTACTTTCAGGGCGGGCACATATTGCTGCGCGGAATTGGCGAATAATTGGATCAATGATTGAGAATTGGCATTTCCGACATTGGTGATAAAATCACCCCGGTACTGGTTGTCGGACACTTGCAGCGCTTGTACCGGGAATAACAAGCTAAATCCAGCGGGTAGGGTCTGGCTATTAGGCTCTTCGGACCAATAACCGATCATTTCAAAGTTAAAAACACCTTCAATTTGTTCTCCGGCGGGAATGCCCGAAGCGACATAGTTCAAGCTGCCGACCAGGCCGGATTCTTCCAAATCGAACCCAATGTAGCGTTGGGTCTTTTTTGATGGGTAGCGGCTTAAAAGGCGGGCTATTTCCATTACGCCTACCGTGCCAGAGCCATTGTCGTCAGCTCCTGGCGCATTGTTGACCGTGTCGTAATGGGCATCGGCGACCACTACTTTTTCCGCAGAAGCGGTGCCAGGGAGTGAGCCAATCAGGTTTTGGCCCGTCGAGCCGCTAAAGCTGAATGTTTGCTTTTCAAAATAAAGGCCCAAGGCTTTATACAGGTTTTGCAAAGAGTCGCGGGTAGCGTTCAGGTGTGCCAAACCTGTGGTTCGGTGCCGTATGCCTTCAACGAACAGGAGGTCATTTTTAATCCTATTGCTGTCCACTTCATTTACAAGCGCCTGAATGTCAAAGGGTTGCTTGTCGTCTGCAATGACCCGAAAGGCGTATTTACCAGGTGCGACAAAGCTTAGGCCAGTACATACTGCGGTTCGATTTCCTGCAGCGACCGGGAAGCCCACATCACCAGATACATTAGCCCCGCTGAGGGTAGTGTACGTTTTTCCGCCATTGGTAGAAAATTGAATGGAAACTTCGAGCGGGTCATTTTCGCCATCACTCAGGTTGTAGTGGAGCGTCGCGCTGCTGTTCGGAATATCCGTGTCAAGGATGACATTTGAAATGACAGGAATTTGATTCTGGGCGCAGAGGCCGGGTGCAAAAAACAGCATGAAAGCTGCGGTTGGTAAGTATTTCATAAGCAGAGATTGAAAAGTTTGGCCAAAAATACAAAAGGCACGCTCTCCAGCGTGCCCATTGAACAAACAAAACCAACTAAAAAAACCTGCTTAATATTTTGAACAGCGGAAAAGGCTGTTTTTTGCGATAAAGATGTAACATAAACGGAGGGTGTGTGGGAAACGCTGCCATGCGTGGAAAAAAAATAAAAAAAAGAGGCCGGCTTTTCAACCGGCCTCAAAAGCAGCTATTTTTTCGGTTTGTTCTTCTTGAAATTAATGACAGAAGGACAAATCAAATTTTATTTACCGCCTAATCAATTGTCCATTCACATCTTCCAGGATGTAAGCTTCCGCATATCCCCGACGTTGTGCCTGTTCCAGTGCCTTTTGTGCTGTAGCCTGGTTTTGATAGCTGGCCAATAAGATAATAGTTATGCCTGGTGCGTTTTCAGCCCGACGCTTTTCGATATAGCCCAGATCTGCCAAAGAGCCGCCATCAAAGCGGTCTGGATTGGAGAGTGCCGCTATTCGAATGAAAAACGGATTGGTCAGGCTTGGGGTGCTCGTGGTGGAGTACTCCTGTGGCCTTGTTCCTGCAGGGCTCAGTATTTGCACCCTATTGACAGCAGCAGCAGGTGTTTTCGACAAAATAAAGTCTTGAATATCAGGATCGTTTCCTTTTTCCGTAACGATTACAGTATTAGGGAAACCGCGATTTACGGCGTCTTTCTGCGCGTTTTCTGCTTCCGAATAGGTTCCCCAAATACCCAATCGAACTTGCGTGTAGCCATTTTCCTGGTTGCTGTATAAGTTACCCATGCCCCTCAAATTGGCATAATCGCCGATAGCAATGGACTTGTCAGCAGAAAAAGATCCCAATTGAAGCGCGTACATGATGGGAGGGTTCAGGCCTTTGGAAGCCAGAGAAGGCACGGGAACATTGCTGTGCTCTACGGGTTTTATGGGCGCTTGGTAACCAACAATCAAAGATTCATCCGCGCCATATTCCTCTATAATAAAAGCGTCCTTCTGAATTTTTGACGCAACCACCTTTTTGAGCATGGCATCTGCTTCCGCCTTTGTTTTGAAAATACCCAGACGAATTTTGTGCAGGGTGCCTTCTTTCTTCACATAAATGTTCCCATCTTTTATAAACGATTCGTACAACCCTAATTTATAATTCGAAGGTTCATCCGGCATGGCTGCCAATTGAATGGAATAGCCAGTAAAAGTAGGTGCTGTGACTACGGGGGATTGCGCTACAGGAGCCTTCTTGTAGATGGTTTTGATACTGCTGTTATCGGTTGAATATTCAGCAGGCCGCGGGGTATTGCTGTAATCCGCATATTCAGTTTTGGCGGTGGCCGCGACTGGCGTGCTTTCTTGCTCCAGATAAATATTGGCGATTTTAACCATAGCAGTACCCAGGTATGTTTTGGCAATTTGCGCCACATAGCCATACTTGCTGTAATTGATCAAATAGGTGGTGCCTGGATCTAGGAACAATTCGTAGTAGCCTTCAACATCTGATTGCGCCTCTATAGTTTTGCTGCCATCCTGAAACTTGATTTCAACGGTCACCCCGCGTACAGGCGCGCGTGAACTGACATCATACACACGACCAGCGTACTTTTCCCGAGATTCCGGTGTCAGCCCAATGCGTACATTCTGCTTTCCGAACTGGTTCAGGGTAATCTCAGTATCTTGGAAACCACTTTTGCGTATGCTTACCCTACAATTAATCGTTCTGTTCAATTCAACAAAAGAAAAACGGCCATCACGATCAGTGAAGCCTTTGTCGCCATAGCAATCGGTCAGGTCGACCTCAGCACCGGGCACAGGGTTGCCCCGCTCGTCGGTAATCAGCAGGTGCATGCCTAGTGGGGTTTTGGAGGCGATACCCTTGTTGTCAGACACATCATTGTATTCGCTGGGACGGAACGGGACATCGGGATTGCTGCGTACATCAGTAGCAGTGACTTCGTCGTTCCATTTTTTTGTTAATTTCCAAATATCTTCATTGCCGCGCCCGCCGGGACGGGTGCTGGTAACATAACCGACATTGTCGCTGGAATTGAAAATGAATCCGTAGTCGTCGCGCTCCGAGTTGACGCCAGGGCCCAAGTGGAAAATATTGGAAACTTCTTCGCGGCCTAGCTCAGCGCGAAAAACATCTAAACCGCCAAAACCTTGATGCCAATCGGAAGAAAAATAAAGGCTGGCACCGTCATAAAATGGTGTTACTTCATTTCCAGGAGTATTGAGCGGCGAACCAATATTACGCGGTGTAGACCAATTGCCTTCCTTCAAATTGGATACATAAATATCCCAACCGCCAAAACCACCAGGTTGCGTGGAAGCAAAGATCATTGTGCCCCCATCTGGCGACAGCGCTGGAAAACCTGTTGCAAAGCTGGAACCATTGTATGGAAAAGCCTTGATGTTGATCCATTTGCCATTGTTGTCCACTTCGGCAGTGTAAAGGCTCATGTTGATGCCGCTTTCGGCAATTTGGCGGGTGCCATTGATGAAGTTGTTGCGGCAAAATGCCACCCTTCTGCCATCGGCAGAGAAGCTGGCAGGGCCTTCATTGCGGGCATTTTGCAGTTCGCTGCGCAATACCTGTGGCTTTTGCAGCAAGGCGCTTTCTGGATTCACTTGCGTAACCAGCAAATAGTTTTGAGACCCACTGGGGCTATCGCTGGATTTATCCTTGGCAATAATATCGGTACGTGCCGAACTGTAAACAATGCGGCTGCCCAGAAATGTCGGGCAGAAATCGGCATACTCTGTATTGAGTGGTTCGTTCTTTACCTGCCAGGCAGACGCTTTCATTGAATTCAGGGTGGCGTAATCGCAAACACTGACGTAGTGGTTACCAACGGCCTCGTTTGTTTGGGCATATTCCAGGAACTGGTCTTTTGCCGCGTCATAGGCACTTGTTTGCATCAATGCCATACCGTACCGAAGATGGACATCGGCCTCCGTGTTGTACTGTCGAATGGCTTTAAGGTACCATTCCAGGGACTTTTCTGGTGCGTTAAGTTGGTAGTAGCAGTCGCCAGTGCGCGCAAGCGCATGGGCATTGCGCGGATCGTCTTTTAAAACCTGTTGATAGGTTTGCATGGCCAGATTGTAAGCGTAGAGGGCGAATTGGCGATCGGCCCTCACGAGGTCTTCGTTAAGGGATGACTTTTGGGCGGAAAGCCAGCCAGCAGTGCAAAGCAGCAGTACCGACACCCACCCTCCACGAGAAATCGTGTTCATAAGCAGTATGGTTTAAATAATAGTTGAACCGAGTATGTACCCGGCAAGTAAGCGTTCAAAAAGTGATGTAAAGTCGAGCGGAACCCTCGTTCATTGCTCGAAAAGCCAAATAAGGCAATATCTAAACAGTTGCAAAACGGCCATTAAACTGACATTTTGCCTTGTTTAGTATAGTGGAGAGACTATCTTTTGAATGAGGGACGGTACAAATGTAATGGGTTTTACAATACCGCGTATAATTTTAACCTCGATTTTCAAGGGGAAATAAAAAACCCCGAGTTTTTCTAGCAAGAAAAACTCGGGATTAGCAGCAAGTTTGCCTGGAGGCAATTACTGTTTAAATAGCAGGATTTACCCTGTAAATATACTTTTCAATATCACGCCAATCATT
>JBBRWA010000266.1:0-8387 GCA_038246345.1 Chitinophagales bacterium | reverse complement strand
CGTACTTGCGCACGCAAGATGGCCAATTATGGTTCGGGGGCGTGAGCGGGCTCAACTATTTCAAACCGGAAAACATTCGTGCTAAAAAGACTGCACCAGCCGTGACCATTACCGGAATTAAAGTACGCGGAGTGGTTCGGTTGCCCGACCTGGACGGCGCGCTTTCACTGTCTTTTTCAGAAAACAATGTCTTGTTCGAATTTGCAGCACTTGATTTTTCCAACCCTGCCACCAATCATTTCCGGCATAGATTAAAAGGCATCGACCACGATTGGGTGGACGATGGCGTATCGCACAGCGTCAATTATTCCGCCTTGCCTCCTGGACGGTATGTGCTTGAGGTTCAGGCCGCCACCGCCGATAGCCCCTGGAGCGAAAAGCCTGTGGTTTTTATCCTGGAGATCCGTGCACCCTGGTACCGCAGTTGGTTGGCATATATCGTTTATGTATTGCTGGCCGCCGCAGCCGTTTATGGGTACAGCCGGTACCGCATACAAGTGTTCAAGTTGCGCAACAACGCAACGTTCAACCAGCGTGAATCTAAACGCTTGAAAGCCTTCGAAGCCATAAAAAATGAATTTTTTGCAAATGTCGCCCACGAGCTGCGCACGCCATTGACCGTAATTCTTGGGCTTGCCAACCGCATTTCACGCGGCGAAAAAGCCGACTCGGCACCGGAAAATGCCCGGCAAATTATGCGCCAAGGCGACCAATTGCTTCAATTAACCAATCAGGTGCTGGACCTGGCGCAGCTGGAGAGCAACCAATTTCAACTGCAACTGACCGAAGGCAATATCATCGGTTTCATACAACAGCATGTGGAAAGCCTCCAACCACTCGCCAACAGCAAAGGGCTTCAACTGGATATCGATATTGATCCAACAGCATTATGGACTGCATACGACCCGCAACTGTTGCAAAAAGTGTTGAACAACCTGATTTCTAATGCGGTGCGCTATACCCAACCTGACGGAAAAATTACGGTAAATGTCCAAAAAGAAAATGCAGGAGAACACTTATCCATCAGCGTGTCCGACAACGGGGAAGGGATTGCCGCCAAGGACTTGCCGCGCGTATTTGATCGCTTTTTTCAAAGCAGCAATGCACAGGGTGAACTAGGTTCCTCCGGTATTGGCCTGACGCTGACACGTGACCTAGTGCAACTAATGGGCGGCAGGATCGCTGTGGACAGCCAACTCGGGAAAGGTGCTACGTTTACTATTTTTCTGCCCATAAAAGAACTGGACGCCCCAGCGACAGCATACGCGAGCACTGCACCGGCAAAAACCGCTGGACAGACCCTGACGGCGCAAAGCAGCAAAAAGCCTATGCTATTGGTAGTAGAAGACAACCCCGATGTTGCTGCCTACCTACGCTTATGCCTTCAACCCCATTTCAGGTTGGAAATGGCCACCGATGGTGCCATGGGCATCCAAAAAGCATTTGAATTGATGCCTGATCTCGTCCTGACCGACGTGGCCATGCCCCTGAAAAACGGATATGAAGTAACCGAAACCCTTAAAAACGACGTGCGCAGCAGCCATATCCCCATTGTCATGCTGACGGCCAAAGTAGAGCATGTCGACCGCATGGAAGGGCACCGTCGCGGCGCCAATGCCTACCTGACCAAGCCTTTCGATGAATCGGAGCTAGTAATGGTGTTGCACAACTTGTTGCACCTGCAACGGCAATGGAAGGCGCGGTACGAAGGGGTTTTATCCGGAGATAAAAAACTGGATTTGGCGGAACACAGCAGTGTCGACCAACAAGTAGAAGATGCATTCATATTGCAACTTCAGGAGCTTTTTGAGGCCAATTACACGGATGATGCGTTCAATCTAGACCGCCTTTGTCAGTTGCTCAACATGAGCAGTTCTCAGCTCGACCGCAAACTGAAAGTGCTGATCGACCAATCGCCCATGCAGATGTTGCGTACTTTCCGGCTTCAAAAAGCCCGGGCAATTTTGCAGGCGGAGCGGCATGTCAGCATCAAAGAACTGTGTTTCCGCACTGGTTTCAAAAACCCCTCGCACTTCTCTAGACTGTACTCCAAGGAATTTGGCATGCCGCCTTCTGCGGTATGACACTACCTTTGCCTTATGGAACTGTACTCTCGAGAATTCGGCGCTGGCGACCCAGTAATCATCCTCCACGGCATGTTTGGCTTTTCCGACAATTGGCAAACCATCGCCAAAAAACTGTCGGAGCATTTTCTGGCCGTCACGCCAGACCTGCGCAACCATGGCCGATCGCCACATGTGCCCACGCACACCTACCCGGAAATGGCCGAAGACCTCCGCGCTTTCATGGAGGCCCACTGGATGTTTTCCGCCCGGCTCATCGGCCACAGCATGGGCGGCAAAGTAGCCATGCAGCTCGCCCTCTCCTACCCCGATATGGTGGAACGCCTCGTGGTGGTCGACATAGCGCCCGGCCAGGCTGAAGACAACCATTCCAATATCTTTCAGGCATTGCTCGACATGAACCTGCCGAGCATTCCCTCCCGAAAAGCAGCAGAAGCCTTCCTTTCCGAGCATATTGCCGACACAGGCACCCGCCAGTTTTTATTGAAAAACATCACCAGAACGGAAACCGGCACCTATACCTGGAAAATGAATTTGCCCGTATTGTGGGAACATTTTCAGGACATTCTGGCCCCGGTATCGGGTGAGCCTTTCGACAAGCCCACGCTTTTTATCCGTGGCGGCAATTCCAATTACATCAGGCCGGAAGACGAGCCGTTGATCCATTCACTGTTTCCGCAGGCCACAATTGTGACCCTTGAAGGGGCGGGACATTGGGTGCACGCGGACAAGCCGGAGGAGCTGGTAGCGGCAGTGGAAGCTTTTTTAATGTGATAATTTGATAATGGGATAATTTGATAAGGGGGGTGTTGGGCTGAATGGCGCGGCGTGATACCAGGCTGCACTTCCCGAAAGTTTCAGGCTTTCGGGAAGTGCAGCAAAAGTTAGAGGCCGTCTCATAAGTCCCGGATGGGACTTATGAGGCGGCCTCTTCACATCAATAAGTATCAATTACAACTTGGTCCACCAAAATAGAAATAGTTGACCCAGCTTCCCGATCCGCCGCTATAGTTGGAAATGGTGTAGCAGCTGCTGCTGGTAATGCTGGTTGTTAGGCTTGCCCAAGCACTGGTGTTGGCCGTGTTGATGTAAAAAAGATTTCTCTGATAGGCAGCCTTGGCCCAGCCAGTATTGGCGAATGCTCCGCTGCCCATTTGTTTTGCAGAAGGCTTGCCCGTGTCCTCACCACCAAAATCTACTTTTTGTGCAGAATAGGCCATTTGCCCATTGTTAAATCGAGACCTTGGGTAATATCCTACAGCAATAGTGGTGCTGCTAGTTCTGTAAAAAAGCCACCAGTTGCCATTTGAAGCGCGCTGCCATTGCATACCAAATTCATACTGGGTACCATTGGTGGTGCTGTAATTCGAGAAGTTGCTGCCCAATACTATCGAATTGTTGGTTTGGACAAATCCGGCTACGTCCAAATTATAACCACCACTTCCAGAAACGTAGTTGGCATTGGTATAATAGATGAACAGACAAGCTTTGTTATTACCATACTTCGCTGGGTACACTTGCGCGCCGCCTTCTACCGTTTGACGGCTGGCTCCGGTACCGCCAACATACCACTGCTGTGTCAGCGACATCTGGTTGGTACTGACCGTTGGGTTCCAAAGGTTCATCCAGGATTCTCCACCGTAATTGGCCACATTTTGATAAGCATGGGCGTAGTAGTGTGTCTCTCCGGCGCGGTCGGTTGGAACTTGGTAGCTATCTTCCTCCGCATTGCCCGTTTTGCTGAAAAAGCTATCCAACGTTTCAAACCGGACCATGGTCTCCAGTTGTAACCTGCGCATTGGAATAGAACCCTTTGGGCAGTACTTTTCATTGCCAAATTCATCCACACTGCCTTTTTTCAAGGAGATATCTACGCCCGTGGATTTATTTTCGGAACCAGCTTTTTCTGGAGAGAGATCAGCGGGCTGCGGCGCTTCAAGCTCCGTTGATTGCTCCTCCAGTTTTAAGGCTTTCAAAGAAGGTTGCTGGTCGAATGGGATACAGTCCACATACATGCCATCTGCTTCAACAAAGCTGTTGTTGACAGTTACCCCTTCATACATGGAAAGGATGTGGCTTTTCATTTTTTCAAATTCGGCTTCATCCCGGACAGCTACATCTGGAAGGCCTTTGTAATCCGAGAACTTGGCATTTTTAACTTGTTCCAGGTGTTCCGCGAAAGTGGTAAATTTTTCTTGTGCCGGATGTGTTGAGTCGCAGCCAGGAAGGATTGCCATAAAGAGCGATACCATGATTACGGCAAAGAGACTTTTTTGAATTGATGCTAAGATTTTCATTGCAATTTTGTTTGAGGGTGGGTTTAAATATGGTTGTTTAAGAATGCCCTTAATGCAGTGTAGCTTCGGTCCGTGATCTTTTTTTGAAAAAAATTTATCAGCCTTGATTTTTGTAGGAAAAAGACACGAATGAATTCAAGCGTTTACTGATACTTATTGGTCAGACGATGAAAAATCGTCGGACCAATAAGGCGCTCGTCTGACCACTTTTCGTGGCGCGACGAATAAGTAAGAACAAATGCAGCCTCTTTTCCATACTTTCCTAAAAAAAACTAAATCCACCGCTCATGCTCGACCAACGCATCATCAACCTCTATGACGAATACACCCACAAACCACTATCCCGCAAAGTATTCATGCTGGAACTGGTGAAACTCGTGGGCAGTACCGCCGCCGCCTTGTCCATGCTTTCCTTGATGGAATCGGGCTGCGCACCGGCCTCCAAAGCCAGCACGGAGGCTCTGTTCCCCGAGAACATCAGCTATCCGGTGGACGCAGAAAGTATGAATGCTATTATATCAAGGACGAGGCAAACATCCCTGACGACCATTATCTGATGGCACACGCAGAGATTTATCTCAAAGCCCGCGACTTCGACCAGCAGGAATTTTGGCAATGGGTGCAGTCATATTTTGTGCTGAAAGGCTTCCAATGGGCGGATAAAGAAGCGGCAACGATTACAGATTTTGCCGAAACGAACGCCATCATGCGAATGTTCAGCTTGGAAAACGTAAAAAAGATGGAAAGCAAATTGGGAAAAGAATGGTGGAAAAAGAAACAAGGTTGACGCTTTGATAAAAGGCAAAGCGGATCCAACTACGCGCACTCCTGGAGCGCCATTATACCTATACCGAGGATGAAGAAAAATGGAGATTTGATACGTTCCATGCTGGAAGAAGGATTTGAGTTTTTGCTCACGGCAGATAAAAACCTGCAAAACCAATGCGCCCAAAAGCCGTAGAGCATATTTTCTCCGGCTCTTGTACTTTTGTAGCAAAATTAATGTAGAATTGGTGAAAAAATTAGTCCGCTTCGATTGGGCGATGAAGAAAATGCTTCGCCACAAAGCCAACTTCGACATCCTCGAAGGCTTCCTGTCGGAGTTATTGGGCGAGGAGGTGAAAATCAAGCAAATCCTTGACAGCGAAAGCAATAAGGAAACGGAGGACGATAAGCACAACCGGGTGAATATCCTCGTGCAAAACTCGAAGGATGAGTTGGTCATCGTCGAAGTACAGAACAGCAAGGAGTACGACTATTTCCATCGGATGCTCTATGGCACATCCAAGGCAATCACTGAACACATCAAAGAAGGCCAACCCTACGCCGAAGTGAAAAAGGTCATTTCCATTACCATTGCCTACTTCGACTTGGGGCAGGGTGAAAATTACGTCTATCACGGCACGACGGTATTCAGGGGATTGCATAAAAACGATATTTTGACTCTTGCAGACAAGCAGGTAGCGTTATATAAAAAGAACACTATCCATGAGATTTACCCGGAATACTGGGTCATCAAAGTCGGAAAGTTCCACAACCGAGTGAAGGACAAATTGTAACTATCCAGCCGCTCTCACCATCGCTCGCTTCCCTTACCCTGAGTTGTCATGCCGTAAGCATCCGTCCACGTAAAGTGCGCTGAATGTATCTATACAAAAACATCCTGTCTTGCTTTTCCCCTTTTAACGTGGACAGATGCTTACAGCAAGACAACTCAGGGAAGGGGGGCAGGTGATCGTGATGGCGGATGGACAGTCACTTTTTCAATTGATTTTGCCACAGTTTTCAATAAAAACGACTTGAAAATTACGGGACAGGATAAGGGCCGAAGTCTTGCGCGAGCGGGGCGGGGGACAGGGCCAGGGTCAAACGCCCCTCCTCCAAAATCAAAAAACCATACCCTTCCATTTTCAAAAACCCACCTTCACTCTCCAAGACGCATGGCGCACCCGACCAATGGTCAAACAATGGCGCATGAAACCCCTGCTCCTCTAAAATCCCAGCGTACAAATGCACGGGTTGAGGGCTGAAATTGAAGAGGCAGCATATTTGTTTCGCCTCCAGCGTGCGCACAAAGCTGGCCACATGGTGGTGATGGTGGGTCGCCAACCACCGTAGGTTTTTTAGATCCGCCACTTCGGGCAATGATTTTCGGATCTTCAGCAACTGCTGCGTAGCAGAAAAAATGCGGTGCTCCACCGTGCCCGGCGTATCAATTTTCTTGTTCTTTTTCCAATCGATCAGCGGACGGTGCATCCAACGGTTGTCATAACTTTTAGAAGGGTCTTTGAGGTAGCTGTAGTCGTTGGTGTAGCCCAACTCGTCGCCGTAAAACAACATGGGAATGCCGCCTATGAAACAGCTGAGCGCCTGCATCAACAGTATCCTGCGAATGGCCAAATCAACGCCAGCATCGTCTTTTTCCTCCAATGCCTTCTCCAGTCCGCACAGGGAAGCGAGCGTGCCGCTGATGCGGGCATCCTGGGTTTTGGGATTCACCGAAAACAAGGCCCCGCGCGCCGGTGAATAATCCAGCATCCCAGCATAGTATTCCTTGATAAACTTTCGGTGTTCAAAGGGCGTAAAACCCGCTTGCACAATGGCCGCATCCTCATAGCCCAATCCAATATCGTCGTGGCAACGGGTGTAGGTAATCCATGACGTGCCGTAGGGCTTTTCCAGGAGATCTTTTTGGGAGGCCAGCATTAATCGGGTGTCGCCAGTAGCCAGCGTGTCCCATTGGGTGGCCATTTGGGTGGCATTATAGGCGATATCGCATTCCCGGGCAGTAAAATCGCCCGTCCCAAAATACTTCATGATCTCCTTGGGGGCCACAATCGCCTCGCCCAACAGCGCCATGCCGGGGGTAGCCGCCTCCACGCACAGCTTGATCAAACGGAGGAGCGTATGCGCCTGGGGCAGGTTTTGGCAACTGGTGCCCATCTGTTTCCAAATAAATGCCGGGGCATCAATCCGCAAGACATCCACACCCAGGTTGGCGTAAAAGAAAATAGTGTCGAGCATTGCGCACAGCACCTGCGGATTGGTGAAGTTCAAATCCCATTGATACCCATGAAAAACCGTCATGACCCATTGCTTGCAATCCTCCTGGTAACTAAAACTACCCGGCGAACTTTCTGGGAAAATATCCGGCATGTCCTTTTCAAAAAGATCCGGCAAGCGGCGGTCTTCGTAGAAATAGTAATAGCCCTGGTATTTCGGATCCCCTTGCTTGGCATTTAAAGCCCATTCATGCTGGTGCGAGGTATGGTTGAGCACGATGTCGAGCATGATGTACATGCCCGAATCATTCATTTTTTGGATCAGCGTTTTCAAATCGTCCAGCGCGCCAAATCGCGGCTCCACTTTCCGGAAATCGGACACCGCATAGCCGCCGTCGCTTTCATTGGCCGGACTTTGAAAAATGGGCATCAGGTGCAAAAAGTTGACCCCCAGCTTTTCAAAATAGTCCAGTTTGCCCTCCAGTTGGTGCAGGTCGCCACAAAAGCGGTCGACGTACAGGCTCATCCCGGCAATGTTGTTGCTCAAGAACCAGTGATCGCTTTTGGCCTTCAAAGCGTCCTTCTCCTTCAAAAAGGCAGGCCTGTTCTGCGCCGCTTCGGCCACCACTTGGATCAGCTGTTCAAAACCCTGGTCGCACAACGGATGCTCCGCATACAGCTCCTGGTAAAGCGTGCGGATGGCCGCGGCATTGGCCATCAGGCGCGCATAGAACAAGTCTCCTTTGTGGCCCGGCCCTTCTTGTGATAGGATGGCATCAATTTTTGGATGGAGGTCGCGGTTGTACATGACTTAAGATTAGATGAAGGCAAAGGGCAAAAGGCAAAAGGCAAAAGGCAAAAGGGCAAAAAGCAAAAAAGCAAAAATAAAAATAAGGCACTGAAAATTGAGGCGTTGGGAGAGAATTAGTGCAGACTAATTTCTGCTAAGTATTTGGTAGAAATTAGTTTGAATTAACTTTCACCTAATGCCTTGACTCTTTTTG
>JBBRWA010000265.1:0-8451 GCA_038246345.1 Chitinophagales bacterium | reverse complement strand
GGCCTACTTCTGTACGCTAAAACCCAATGTCATGAAATCCAGCATCCTTACCCTAACTGCTCTCCTGTGCTTTTCCGCGCTGTTTTTTTGCTGTACAAAAGACAACGCACCGAATGAGGAAAGCCCTTTCTACGAATTTTTCAACGAAGCAGGCAGTAATATTGATACCATTGAACTGGCCGCAGATACCTGGGCGTACGGCTTCGCATTTACCCCGCTGGAAAACGGAAAAATCACGGGCTTGGGCATAAAACTGCCCGCTACCGGCCCGTTTGAAGCAATCCTCTGGGATATTTCCGGGCCAATTCCGGTAGCGTTGAGCACAAAAAACATAGCATCTTCTGCCCTGCACGAAAGCGCTTCCATTGATATCCCGGAAGTTACTTTGCAAAAAGGCGTCCAATACGGCATAACCGTTACGTCCAACGCATTTTACCGCATTACCAAAACGGGCAACGGAAAATTTGCATTCCCCAAAACCGTGGGAAACATCCGCATTGAATCCTTCAACGAGGCGGTTAACAACTCCAGCGTAGCCACCTTTCCGACCACGACGAACGACACCCGGGTGAACCCCTGCGTGAATGTCATCTTTATCGCCGATTAGTGCCGCACTTACGCACAACATATTCGCCGAATGAGGTTCTAATGTCTGCGATGCGCCGAATAGCGGTCATTTTCATGGCTGTTTTTTCAGGTTCAAATCTGCAAGGGCAACAGCTCGATTCCTTGCTGAACCTGGAAAAAACCTATGTCAATGACGATAGCATCCGGGCAAAACTGCTGTACGATATTGCCCGCCGCTACAATGCTGCGGATCCCGCTGCGGGCATGAAATATGCTGAAAAAGGGGTGCAGGTAAGTTCCAAGCTCACCGACAAAAAATTCCTCGCCAACGCCTTGAGCGCCTTGGGCAGCAACAGCCTCTTGCAAGCTAATTACCCAAAAGCCCTTGACAACTACCAAAAGGCTTTGGAGCTCAACGAACAGACGGGCAACATTCAGGGTCAGGGGAATAATTTCAACAACATTGGCCTGGTGTATTACTCCATTTTTGACTACCCGAGGGCATTGGAGTATTACCAAAAAACGCTGCTTATCAACGAACGCACGGGCAACAAAAATAATTTGGCCAACTGCCTTGGGAATATCGGCAACATCTACAACGAATTACAGGACTATACCAGCGCCCTGGAATATTTTGGAAAAGCGCTGGCCATCAGTGAAAACCTAGGCAACCTGCGCAACGTCGCCGGCAACCTCGTCAACCTGGGCAACGTGTACACCCAACTCAAAAACAACAAAAAAGCGTTGGAATACAAACAGCGCGCTTTAAAAATCAACGAGCAACTGGGCAACCAAGCCGGGATTGCCAATAACCTGGGCAACATCGGCAACGTCTATATCAAACTGGCCGATTACCCCGCCGCCATGGATTACCATGAACGGGCTTTGGCTATTGTAGCAAAGATCAATGACAAAAAAGGCCTTGCCTCCAGCTATTCCAGCATCGGAAACATTCACTTTTTGCAGCAAAACTATCCGCTCGCACACCAAAATGACATGAAAGCGCTGGAACTGGCCAATGAGGTTGGACACCTTCCAACGGCCAGCGAGGCGCTGCTGCAGCTGTCCAAAATTTATGAAGCAACCGGGAAGTTCGACAGCGCATACCTCGCCTACCACGGACATATCATATTGAAAGACAGCATCAACAATGTAGAGAAACAACGGGAGGTGACCCAAAAGGTATTGAAATTCGAGTTTGGCCGAAAGGAAGATTCCCTGCGGCGGCACCAGATCATCACGGATGCAAAACTGGAGCAACAAACCCTTTTGGCTGCCAAGCGACAACAGGAATTGGAACTGAAACAAATCGCCATCAACCTCGCCAATAAAGACAAGGAGCTACAGCACCTGGCCTATTTAAAATCTCAGGCCGACCTGAGTCTTGAACAAAGTGCCACCCGCGAAAAACAAGAGCTGCTGAATTTGGCAGAAAACGAGCAGAAGCTCCAGGCGACCCAGGTAAACCTACAACAAACGCAGCTTGCCCTCAAAGACAAAGAACTGCAAACACAAAAAACACAAGGCCTTTTTTATATCGGAGGCATCCTTCTGTTGTCGCTGCTTTCCTTCTTTATTTTCAGGAACTTCCTCAACCAACAAAAGTCGAACAAGGTCATACAGGCCGAGAAACTCAAATCTGATAATTTATTGCTCAACATTCTCCCCGCAGCGGTGGCGGGGGAACTAAAGGAGGCCGGCAGCGCCGTGGCGCGGCAATTTGATGCCGTAACCGTCCTGTTTACCGATTTTGTAAACTTTACCCAGATTTCAGAAAATCTTTCCCCGCAGGACCTGGTCAGCGAGCTGCACCTCAATTTTAAGGCTTTCGACGAGATCATGGGACGGCATGGCCTGGAAAAAATAAAGACCATCGGCGATGCCTATATGGCAGTCTCGGGTTTGCCCCAGACCAACCCAAACCACGCGCAAGCAGCCGCACGAGCAGCCCTCGATATTCAGGAATTTGTGCGGCAGCGGCAAAAAGCGCTGGATTATGATTTTCAGATCCGCATTGGCTTGCACAGCGGCCCCGTGGTGGCGGGGATTGTTGGGGTCAAGAAATTCGCGTATGATATCTGGGGCGATACGGTGAACACGGCTGCGCGGATGGAGAGCAGCGGGGAACCCGGTAAAATCAATATGAGTGGGGTGACGTATGGGCTTTTGGAAGGCGCTTTTGCCTGTGTGTATCGGGGGAAGATCAGCGCGAAGAATAAGGGGGAGGTGGATATGTATTTTTTGGATGGCCAGAATTGAGCAAAAAGTGTTTGCGGAATGTGAATACCTCACCAAATGGATATCTTCGCGTCCACTATGCATTTTTTCAGAACCGGTAAAAATCTTTTTGCGGAGGAGGCTTTCTTGTTGAACGCGGTTCGGAAGGGCGAGTCGAAGGCAATATTATACCTGCAGGATAAATCTGCTGGGTTCACGCATAAATTGCTGGAACAAAAAAAGCTACCGCGGCACTTGTCGGGGGAGGTGTTCAATGATGCGTGCATCATCCTGTTGAAGAAAATAAGAGCGCCGGAATTTGAACTGCAATCGGCCAAACTGTCGACCTACTTTCTTGAAATCGTCAAATACGTCGTGTTGAACAAAACCCGCGGACGGCAGTATGCCGGGAATGCCGATATCGACGACCAGCAGCATTTACAGGATAACACGGTGCAAGAATATTTTGAGAGAAAGGAGCATATCGAATTGATTGACCGGCTGTTCCATAATATTGGCCCACCCTGCTCCGATATTATCCGGCTGAAATACCTGGACGGATATGCTGATGAAGAAGTGGTGGAGCAGCGTTTATCTGCTTATTCGACGGTTGAGTCATTGCGGGTCAAAAGGAGCGATTGTATGAAAAAACTGAAGGATATGGTGAAAAAGGCTGGTTATTCGGGGCCTGAAATTAATGTTACAAAAAAATAACATTTCCCGTTTATGTTTTTCAGTTTACCTACACTTAACGATAAATAGATGGAAGATCATTTTTTAGATATCGAAGCGTATTTGGATGGGAGGATGTCGGATGCCGAAAGAAATGATTTCGAGATACAACTGGAACGTGATGCGGCTTTGCGGACTTCCTTCGAGGAAATCCGTCAGTTGCGTGGCGACTTGGCCTGGCACTATGCATGGAACGATGTAGCAGCCGCGGCCCAAATGCGCAGGGAATATCAACGAAAACGATGGATTTGGGTGACGTGCTTACTTGGCTTGCTGGTGGCGACGCTGGCAGGCATCTTTATTTGGTGGAATGCCGGAGCTGTCTCCACCAGTCAGCAACAAACAACGCCACTACTACAAGTGCCTCCTGCTACGAACGCCACCCCGCCGGAGAATAGTAAATCTGCCCAGGACGGTTCACAACATACGCCATCAACGACATTAAAAAGCAAACCAATGGCTGGCAACTTCAAAAAAGGAGGAACCCCGGCTGGTGATGTATACCGGGATTTGCCTAAAGAGGAAGTTTCCAGCCAATATTTAGAAATGTTCGATCAATCAACAAAAGATTTTATACCGGTGGTGCCGGAATCGGGAAAATGGACAGCAATAGTTCATTCTATCCGCACGAATCATCCGGAAGAAACAGCAGGATTGTTGAAAAAATTATCACTCAACAAAACACAAAGCGACACTGTGGCATACCTTGGCGCCGTTGCTAATTTACTCCTTCGCCGCCCGGAAGTAGCAGAGCCTGCACTTTATACCCTCCTTGCGGAGGAAAAATGGAAAACAGAAGCAGGGTACTTATTAATCTGGGTATACCTATTGCGCGGCGACGGAGAGATGGCCCGTTCCGCATTGCTTGCTGTGCCCGCTGAATACAGAGATCAGTCCCTCATTTCTAAATCGCTAAACTAACCGCTGGCATGCAATTTTCATATTTGAAATTTTTTACTTTTTCAGTGATGCTGGGATCAGCATCCGTTGTTTTGGCTCAGGATACTTCATACAAAGTAGTATTAGATTCACTCCTGAAGCAAAACCTGCCGGAAGAAGCACTTTCTTTTATAGAGCAAAAAGAAAACGAAATCAACGCCCAAGGCCCGGGGCTTCCGATGGCTATGCTGATCAACTATAAAGCATTTTGTTTTTATAAATTAGGGGAGTGGCAGGTAGCGGATTCCCTCTACCATAAAGCGGTGGATATTGCAACCCAAACTGGTAATACGAATACGGTGGATTTTGCCACTTTGTTGGCCGATCTAATGGCTCAATGTGGCCGGATGGGAAAGTATGACGAAGCATTGGATGTGGGCGAACGCGCATTAAAAATACAGACCGAAATTCTGGGGGAGACCCATCAAAAGACCTTGCGAACACGAAGAAATATTGGACTGGTTTATGAATCTATGGGGCAATTAGATAAAGGCCGCGATACTTACCTCGAATGCTTAGCCGTATTTGACCACAACAATCTCCCCAAAGACCTTACGTACGCGAGTTTAAATCGTGATGTTGCAATGTTGATTGTAAGTTCAGGACAATTTTCAGCATCCAAACCTTACTTTTTAAAGGCCGTCAATCTAACCAAACAACTATACGGTGAAGTAAGTGACGAATATGTCCAAATGTTTTACAGTTATTGCTGGATGCTGAATTTCAGTGGTAGCTATGTCGAATTGGAACCCTTGGTTACGCACTTGGTCGAACTGCAGCGCCAGTTGCCCAACGGTGAAAATGGAGAATATATGGAGTTGGGCCTTAACATGCTGGGTGTTACCAAAAATATGCTTGGACTACATGCCGAGGCCATAAAAACATTACTGGAAGCCAAAAAGGTGGCGAAAGTATGCTGTGGCTCAGGGTTCATACAGCGGGCCGAAGTAAGTACAAACCTAATTCACGCATATTTTCTCGATGGCCAGGTTGAAGCCGCTTATGCAGAAGCACTGGAAGGCAACGAACTCGACAAAGAAAAAGCAGCGCAGAGTATGCCGGTCAACCTTTTGGAAATGGCTTTAAGGGCATGTACCTTCGGTGACCTTTATAAATTGGCAGACGCCGAACAAATACTCGCCCAGATTGAGGATAGGGTGGAATGGAATCAGCAAAATATAGTGGAAGTCAGAACCACCTACCTCAAAGCCAAAGCCCAGGTGGCATTTTTAAAAAATGATATCCCCACTGCCATGGTTTTGCTTGACTCAGCGATACAAAACACCATTGCAACCCAAGGGCCCAATGCGCCCTATGTAGCAAGTTTATACACTGAAAAAGCAACTAAATACTTTTTGTCGCACCTGTATGAAGAAAGCCTAGATGCACTGGCGAAAACTATAAAGATCAATAGGTTTCTTATACAACCCAAATTAGCCATATTGTCTGATCAGGAGCGTATGCAGCTCGCGGATCAGCTTATAACCGAGTCTAGTATGCTGGCCACCATTGCCTGGAAAAATCCAGGCACCAATGCGGCAGCTCAACTTTTTGACTTACAGTTATTTACGAAAAATCTTCTGGAAAAAACCACCCGAAAAGCGGCAGCGCAAGTCCAAAACAGCAATGACCCGGATTTAAAAAAATCCTATACGGAATGGTTGGACGTTCTTGAACAGGTCAATTTTATGCTACAGGATCCTGCTGCCGATCCGGAAGCTATCCGGCAATTACAGGTATCTGCCGAGAGTCTGGAAAAAAATCTGGTGCGAAAGGGACTGGCACAGGTAGAGCCGGACAAAAATATTTACTGGCAAGATATCCGCGCAGCCCTTCAACCTGGCGAAGCAGCCGTAGATGTTAGGCGATTTCGGCTTCCGGGTATTGATCGGATTACAGATACCGTTTTATATGCTTTTTCAATTATCAGACCTGAATACGAGGCCCCAAAAATGATTTTTATTGAAAAAGGGAACGATCTGGAGACTTTTACTTTTGGCCAATATCAATCAGATATCAAAAAAATTCAGGAAGTTGGCATAATATCTTATCAAAAATTATGGGCGCAGGTGGCTGAAAATCTGAACGGGGTAAAAACGGTGTATTTTTCACCCGACGGTATTTACCATAAAATAAACCTGAATACCTTGCGACTGCCCGATGGTTCCAGTGTTATTGACCACCAATCAATAAAATTAGTGACCAACCTCTCCGAGTTGCTCACCAAAGACAAGCAAAAAACAAAACTCCAACCTGGCACA
The DNA here is from genome assembly GCA_038246345.1 of Chitinophagales bacterium. GTDB lineage: Bacteria > Bacteroidota > Bacteroidia > Chitinophagales > Saprospiraceae > M3007. The sequence continues at coordinate 1,735 of JBBRWA010000265.1, read as the reverse complement.
GCGGTACTTTTCGGCAATCCAAAATTTGACAATGACCTAACAGTCAACAATACATCTGCTGAATCTTCGGGTACAATACCAGGCACCATGCGCGATTTGGCAAATGCTGTTACAAACGGTGATTTTGAAATTAAACCTTTGCCCGCCAGTGAAAAAGAAGTGAACGATATTGCCCGAAAACTAACTGCGCACCAATGGGAAACCAAGGTGTTCACCCAGGCGCAAGCGACCGAAGCCGCCGTAAAAAAACTCCAGCATCCTTCCATTTTACACATAGCCACCCATGGCTACTTTTTGAATTCAGCACCTGCCACCACTTCCGGAAGTCCGCGACTTCCGGGTGCAGGCGCCAATCCTGCGCTGCGATCGATGTTGTTTTTCTCTGGTGCAGCCAACAGTATTTCTGGAGAAGTACTGCAGGGGGAAGATGGCATCTTAACTGCTTTCGAAGCAGCCGTCCTCAACCTGGATGGCACCGAACTCGTCGTACTCTCGGCCTGTAATACCGGACTCGGTAAAATCCAGAATGGAGAAGGTGTTTATGGACTGCAACGCGCTTTTCGCATCGCAGGCGCCAAATCGCTCATCATGTCGCTCTGGGAAGTAGAAGACAAGGCTACCGAACAGTTTATGAATAATTTTTACGAAAACTGGACCTCCGGCATGTCAAAATCGGCCGCCTTTCGCAAAGCCCAACTCGCACTCAAAGCAAAATACCCGCAGCCGTTTTACTGGGGAGGCTTTGTGCTGGTAAATGGATGATGGGTCCGAAAAAATAATTTTCAAAAATAATCGCCGCACCACTTATGTTTTTTTGTGTGGCTACACTTAAGTACATAAAGGCATTTTGCCCCTTTAAATTTAACCTAAAAATTGATTAACCATGTACGCAACAAAAAACAAACTCCTGCTCCTCCTCTTCACTGTTGTGCTTGCCCAATGGGCGTGTAAACCAGAACCCATCGAAGGGCCGACCAACGCCATTGCTATCAGCGCTATAGTTTATTCGGACAATCCGCAAACGTGGACCAACCACAACAAAGGCGGTGTCGACTATATTATTACCGGTCGTATCCTGTTTCGGGTGAACTCCACGCTCACCATCGAACCAGGTACCGAAATCGTGTTTGAAAACAATGGCAGCCTGGAGATGGACAACACTTCCATTCACGCCAACGGAACCGCCGCCGAGCCTATATTATTCAGGGGTAAAGACAATACCAGAGGTTACTGGAAAGGAATTGTCCTTTATGGAAAAACGGACAATCAATTGATTTACTGCACTATACAAGATGCCGGAGCCGGTACGGGTAGTAGCGTAGGCAATGTGGTGGTCGGAAATGGATTGGGTGATGCCGGATTGACCCTGACCAACAGTCGGATACTGAACAGTGCTTCGGCTGGCCTCCATATACACGATGAAAGTACGCTGAGCGCCTTCAGCAGCAATACCATCACCAATTGTGATTATGTGGCGTCCGTTACGGCCAACTCGCTGGGTCAATTGGCTGGTACCGCCAATGTACTGACCGGCAACACGAACGAGCAGGTAAAAGTAAAAGGAGTTCAGGTGCGGAAATCCGGTCTGTGGCCTGCATTGCCCGTTTCTTTTCTGTTCAGCGGCAATACGCAACTTGAAAATGAAATCACGGTTGAAGCTGGAGCAACCTTGCTATTTGATGCAGATGCCGAAATAATCTTATTTGGAAATGCTTCCACTACGGCCAAACTCTTC
>JBBRWA010000264.1:0-8473 GCA_038246345.1 Chitinophagales bacterium | reverse complement strand
TGCCCCTCAATCGTCCATATTGTATTGTTTAAATCTACTGCAGCACTCTTTACAGTTCTGCCGGCATTTACCCATGCATTGGTACTAAAATTCCATTCGTACAATTTATCATCAGTTCCTATAGCAAATACCTTGGTTCCTCCAGCGATAACTTGTTTGGCTACAGCAGGCATTTGTTTCCAGGAACCATCGAAGCGGAATATCTTATTGCCCTCAATCGTCCATATTGAATTGTTTGCATCAACTGCAGCACTAACGACAGTTCTGCCGGCATTAACCCATGCATTGGTGCTAAAATTCCATTCGTACAATTTATCATCAGTTCCTATAACAAACACCTTGGTTCCTCCAGCTATTACTTGTTTGGCTACTGCAGGCATTTGTTTCCAAGAACCATCGAAACGGAAGATCTTATTGCCCTCAATCGTCCATATTGAATTGTTGAAATCTACGGCAGCACTAACGACCGTTCTGCCAGCATTGACCCAAGCTTTTGTTGTGTAATTCCATTCGTACAATTTATCATCAGTTCCTATTACAAAAGTCTTGGTTCCTCCCGCTATAACTTGTTTGGCTACAGCAGGCATTTGTTTCCAGTTTGGATCTACTGGGGCAGTCATAGGAACATTGGCTTGTGTATTGCCACCACAGTACTTTATTGTACCTGTGGTAGCCCATGCAATAGACACTGGCGCATTGGTGTTTGTTTGGCGGATTGTCCATGTTTTAGAACTACCATTCGGGCGACCGATCCCGCCGATGGAGGAGCAGTCTACACAAGTACCATTCTTTATTTCTACATTAGCGGAGGAAAAGGTAGAGCCTTCGTCCCAATCGACTTTAAGCTTAATATCTTGTCCTGATTTGGACATAAATGAAATTTTTGCACCGGTCTTGCTTCCGGTGCAAGTCAGTAAAGTCTGTGCATTTATTCCAAAAAAACCGAACAGCGCAACGAAAGTGATGATGGTGTGATTTTTCATAATAAAGATTTGATTTAGATTTTAGCCTACTCTATTTTGGGTTTTCAGCGTCCCCCATTTTTTTGGTTTGTGTTAAAAAATTTAATAGCACAAAGGTTAGAAATAGCACCTTTCTGCCTTAGCGTAGAAATACGTGAATTGTCAAATTGCGGGGAAATACGGGAGGCGGCAGGAAAATTGCCTATCTATGGCAGGCAAATACCCCAGCAGGCGAATGGGCACATATTTCAGTGGTTTTTGCAAGCGCGGCACAAAAAAACCTACCAACCTATACTCCTTCGATTGGCAGGTTCCAAGTACCTTCTTCAGGCTATGCTTCGAAACTATAAAACTATTCCTTCACCACCCGTGCCGAGTACACCTTCTCTCCCGCCATAATCTTCAGGAAATACACCCCCGCAGGCGCATTAGAAATATCAATGCTCGTACCCGGATTCTCTTGCGTCAGCACCAACCGGCCCATGTTGTCGAGCACTTGCACGGCATCGGCAGCCACATTGCGGAGCTGGATTTCGCCGGTTGTCGGGTTGGGGTATAGCTGGATGTTGGTTTGGTCGATGTTCGTGACGGCGCTGAGGGCGGTTTTGGTCACTTCCAGGCAGAATTTGCCTACTGTCCCGTTCCAACCATCTATCAGCATGCTGTAGTTGACACCAGCTTGTGTGGGGATATCAATACTGATGTTGTACACCCCACCGTTTACGTCTTCGTCATCGTTGCAGGCCACAGGGCTTAGGTTGCCGCAGGCACCAGTGTAGATGGCCACTTGGGTGTCATCGTTGTAGGGTGTAGCGCCACAATTCACCGTACGGATCCGATACGTGTTGCCATCGCCCGTGAAGCTGTACCAAATGGTGTGTTCAAGACTCGAACCGGCGTTTTCCGCAAAGCAATCGAAGCCCGTTGTAGGGTCTCCAGTTGCGTTGTATCCTGTATTGTCATATTGGCTGGATACGACTGGTATATTAAGCGCTCCTCCGAAGAGGTTGTTGATGTTGGCTGAGCCAGCGCAGCCATCGTCCGCGCTGGTTACGGTAATATTAACTGTGGCCACGCCACTACAGCCGTTCCCATCGGTGTAGGTATACGTGATGGCATGCGTGCCGATGCCAGCCGCCATGGGGTCGAAGGTGGTTCCTGCCACATCGATACCAGGACCGGAATAGGTGCCGCCTAAAGGCATACCGCCCATGATGGGTTGTACGCCAGCATTGATGTCGATTGTTTCGTCACCAGGCAAGGTTACGGTGGGCGGTGCCACAACGCTGAGCGTTTTAGTCGCGCTTAGTGTTCCAAATGTATAGGTGACGGTATAAGTGCCAAGTCCTGCCGCCATGGCATTGAAGGTATAGGTTTCCCCATCGCCATTATCGGTTACATTGGGGCCGCTGTACACGCCGCCCGTGGGAGAAGCACCGCCTCTTTGTACCGTGGCATTATTGGAGCAGGCGGGGGCTTGGCTGGAGAAAGAAAGTTGATTGACAGAGACTTTGGTTACTTTATCGGCATCATACTCACCAAAGTATAGGTCCAGCCCATCGAATAGTGTCAAAGTGGGGCCATCAAGTCCCGAAGCAATTATTTCTACGACTGGGTTTGGTTCGGTTACATCAATTCTTCTAATCCTGCTTCCAGCAGCTTCAGATATGTATAAATAATTGCCGTTGATCGTAACTCCATCGGGGCCTGATAATCCTGAAACCACAGTTGTCGGGATTGGATTTGGCTGAGAGATGTCAATCTTTTTTACTTGGTCACCATCAAAAAACCCGAAATACAATTCGTTTCCATACAAAGCCATTCCTGAAGCACTTGTGCCTGAAAGGACGACGATGGGTGCTTGTGGGAGCGGACTTGCTAAGTCAACTTTAAAAATACCCAGATTGCCACTGATGTATAGGGTATTACCATCTTTAAGAAACCCCTGATGCCTTCCAAAATTATCTGTAACTACTTGTTCTATTGCAGGGTTGGGGACCGTTAAGTTGATCCTGCCTGTGCGTGCATTTCCTGCACTTGGTATATTCACCTCTGTATTGAAATAGAGATAATCACCAATGACGAGCAATCCTGTAGGGTTGGTCAACCCATTTAATACCGTGGTAGCTGTAGTTGGCAAGGTTTGGGAGAGATCAGCTTTTGATATTTTACCCCCTGAATATTCACTGATATACAATTGACTTCCTTTAAGAGCCAAACCGACGGGCTGATTCACTCCCGTTGTAACTGTCGTCTGCCCGAGCAAAGCAAAGCTGCAGCACAATAAAATGAGACTTGACGTAATTAATTTTTTCATGGCAGAAAATTTAGTTGATTTCATGATGGCCTACTCTGTTAGGGATTTTCGGCTTACTCCTTGACCCCGTAACCGCATCAGCAGGATAAAGGGTTTGTTTTGAAATTTTGATGGGGCAAAGTTCGGGACAGCCAATGGGCTGAATCCGTCAAATAGGTAGCTGAATCCGTCAAAATGCGGGTGTACATGGCCCATAGCGTCGCTTTGGCAACGTATTTCCGAAGTCAAGCCATCAAAATGAAAAAGTCAAGTAGGCGAACAAACCTTTCTCGGGAACAATCACCCCACTTGCAGGTCGGAAGGCAATTTCCCAAACCGCGCCTTAAACCTCCGGGCAAAAGCGCGGGCATCGGCATACCCTACTTTGTCCGCTACTTGTTGAATGGAATTGTACTGGTTGGATTCCAGCATCTGCCGAGCAGCATCGAGCCGCATTTCCTGCACGTATTGTTGTGGCGAAAAACCCGTGAGTCGTTTCAGCTGGCGCAGCAGGGTGGATTCACTCATGGCGAATTCCTGGGTCAATAGCGCAACGGAAATGAGGTCGCTGCGGAGGTGCCTTGCAACGAAAGCTTCGAAACCCTCCAGCCATTCCTGGTCTTCCTGCGATATTAGCGGAATATCCGGTGTCTGGGCGATACTTACGGCGGATTCCTGCTGTCTGACCGATTGGTTTTTTAGCAAATTTTCGATCCGCACCAGCAACTCTTCTTCGTCGAATGGTTTGGTGAGGTAATCATCTACCCCTATCCGAAGTGCTTTGAGTTTGTCTTTCGCATCCGCACGGGCGGTGAGCATGATGACGGGCAGGTGCCGGGTGGCATCGGTTGATTTCAGTTTTTCAAGCAACTGGTATCCATCCATGACCGGCATCATGAGGTCTGAAAGGATAAGGGATGGCCGTGGTTTGTCCGTTTGCAAGTATTCCCAGGCGGCCAAGCCATTTTCAGCAGAGATTACCTGATATTGATCGCCCAGGGTGAGTCGGAGGTATTCCTGTAGGTCAAGATTGTCTTCTACTACTAAGATGTTTGGTTTGGCAACTTCTGTTATAATGGCAGTAGCAATTCCAGCTGGAACCGGCGTATAAGGTGCCGCTGGCGACCAGCTCGGAATCTTATCCATGGTATCAAGCGCCGGAATGGCGGGCACTGAAGCACTGTTAGCTGCTGGCACATCACTGGCGACGCTAACCGGGAATTGCACCCGGAAAACGCTTCCTTCACCCAATGTACTTTCTACCTGGATGCTGCCACCAAATAGTTTGGCGTATTCCTGGCATAGGTTTAGTCCGATACCAGTTCCCCCTTCAATGGCTTTATTCGGTAGCGTTGTTTGAAAAAAACGATCGAAAACATGGGGCAAGTCGTCGGGGTGGATGCCCGGGCCAGAGTCGGCTACTTGCAGTTGTAATGCGCCTGTATGCAACGCCACCTTCACGGTAATCCATCCTTCTTTTGGGGTAAACTTAAACGCATTGGACAGCAGGTTGCTCAAAAGCTGTCGGCATTTTTCGGGATCTACTGAAGTGACCAGTGCTTTATCCAAATTGATTTCAAAAGAAAAATCAATTTGTCTGGCTTCTGCCATGGATTCAAATTGTGCGCAGTGCCGTTGGAAGAAATCGAAGAGCCCGACAGGTTTTTCGTCAAGGGTCATTTTTCCCATTTCCAGCTTGCGCAAGTCTAGGATGTCGTTGATCAAGACTTCGAGCTGCCTGCCATTTCGGCTAGCCAACTGTAACAACCTTGTTTGTTTTTCTGCAAGTTGGCTTTCTTTTAACAGGGTATTGACGGGGCCAAGCATCAACGTAAGTGGCGTACGCAACTCGTGGCTGATATTGGCAAAAAACCTTGATTTGGCGGCATCCAGACTTTGGAGTTCTGTACTTTGTTGCTGAATAAGCGCGTTTTGGGCAGAAAGTCGCACACTCTTGCTCTTTTGTTGTCTATAAAAAAATATGAAAAAGCCCGCTAAAACAACAACTGAGAAAATAACCACAATTGCGATAAGGAGTTGCACCTTATTTATCTGTAATTCCAACGCCTTGTTTCGATTTTCGGTCGTCAGACGTTCCTTTTCCATATTTAAGTAATAAGTCTGCACATTAAAACCCGCACTCCCTTTTTTGAACAAACTATCCTCCTGGAGCTCCTGCTTCGAATACGCCAGGGCTTCTTTATAGCGCCCTTCCGCTTCAGCCATTTCGGACTGCAGCGCATAATTATTGGCCAGCAAATCATGAAGTTCCAGCGCATTTGCTTTCTTCCTGGCTATTTCCAGGTAGGTTTTAGCGCGCTTTTTATCATTCCTTTTCCATTCTAATTTCGTCAAGCTGTGTAGTGTCTTTATATTTAACCAATGACTGGGCTCTTCTTCGGTAAAATGTAACGCTTGCTGGTAATACCGTTCTGCTTCTACCAGGTCATTCCGCTCCATAGCCAAAGTGGCTCGTCCAGTGTTTGTGAGAATAAGACTGCCATATTCAAATGCGCTGATTGGAATAGAAATGGGTATTTGCTCAACTGCCTCTATGTGTTTCAACGCCTCATCATAGTGCTTGGCTTTTACAGTATGTTCAATAAGGCACAGGTGCAGCCAATTGATCGCCAATGTATCCTGATTTTTAATTGCTGCATCAAGCAGGGCGTTCATTTGCGGCAACACTTCATTTATGCTGCGATAGTTCAGGCTCTGGGTCAGTTTTCGAAACTCGAGTTTGGTAATGGCCAAATTGTCTCCTAATTGTTCGGCGCATCGGAGCGCGTTATCTACACATCTTGCGTCCAATTCCGTAAATCCCATCGCATTGTAAAACCGGCTCAAATTGTTGTAAGCTAAGGCTTCTGTATGCAGGTCTTTATGTTTTTGGGCAAGTTTGACAACGATTTCGCCGATATAAGCAGCTGCCGGGAGGTTGAATTTTTTCTCCAAATTTTTCATTACCCTGTTATAAGTCTCACGGAGGCAACCATAATCATTACCGCAGTGAACCTGTACAAGTTGACATATAAACTCGAAATCAGTGCCATTGGGAGATTGGTCCAGCCTGGCTTCTATTTTTTGCCAAAGTGCCGATGTGCTGTCACTATTTTGGCTAAAAGACCTTGTTCCCAAACAGAAGAATGCCAGCAGCAGCGGAAAGACACGAGGACCAATCAGGTAGCTGAATAGGCGATTTCCGGCGGAATGTTGAAGTGCTTGCATCATAAAAATGAAGTCCTAAAGATACTGGTACAGACGAAACTAAAAACCCTGTATCGATGACATGCTAGAATTTTACGGCGTGCCCTAACGCAGCAAGGTCACCTCCCCCCGCTCACTCAACTGCTCCAAGGCCCCATTATTCTCCACTTGATACGTCAGCATCCAAACATACACATCCGAGGCCGCCTCAATGCCGTCAGCCCTGCCATCCCAGCCGCCGCTAACATCCCTGGTTTCAAACAACTTTTTCCCCCAACGGTTGTAAACCTGGAAGTGTACGCTCACCGGCACACATCCAAAAACCGGCTTAAAAACATCATTCGCGCCATCGCCATTGGGGGTGAAAGCATTGGGGAAATTACTGCGTCCCCCTCCCAGGTTCACACGCTTGGTCAAGCTGTGCACACAAGCTCCGTTGTTTCCTTTTCGGGTAATAAAAAGCACCGGGCCATCGGTGTGGCATATTTGGCCCGGCTTGTCTGGATTCTCCATACCGCCTTGATATTCAAAGGTATATTGCACGCCTAATGTACTATCTACTACTATGATCTCCACGCATTCGCCCGGACAAATGGTATCCTGCGACAAGCTGAAATCCAGGTCAATTTGTTGACAAAGATCATTGATGGTGAGCATTTGGGCTGTTGTGGTAAGGGTCGCATTTTGCACGGCGTAAAAAGCAGTTTGTGTAGGAACAAAAGCCGCCGTTTCCGGAGACACATCCTTGCGGAGGATTTCAAGTTGGTACGGGCAACAATCGTCGTTGTTCAATCGGCCTTCTACATCGGTGGTAACGAGATAGGCGTTGCTGTCGCCGTTTTTACTGGTCGTTCCAGCGGCTGTGAAGCCCGCGCTCGTTTTTAGGACTTGTGCAAAAACATCCGACTCGCTCCCACCCTTGTATTGACAGGCAAACAATTGGTCCAGATCAACACTCAATTTCATCAAAATAGCAGGGCTTAATTGCCCCGTTTGGTTCCCCAAAGCCAGCAAATACTGATCGCCTGGAACAGCAATCATATCCTTGACGATGAGGTTGTTCTCCGCCAAGGCAAACGTTTTGGATGATTTTAAGGCGCCGTCGTAGTCAATTACCACCGTCCACACGACAGCGTATGGGCTGTTGTTAAAACCCAGGGTGTAGCCACTCATCAACAAACGATTGGTGCCCATGGGTACAATCCGCGTCAGTTCATCGTGGTCGGCGCTGCCATAGCGGCGCACTGGGCCAGTATGTTCCCCTTCACCGTTCAATTTGGCCCAAAAGCCATTTTTTTTGCCCCCGGTGTCGCTCGTATAGCCACAACAATGAATCAAACCCAAGCCGTCTTCCCAGCAATCGGTAACAGCACTGCTGCCATTTTCACCAAAAACGGAGGCCCAGAGCAAGTCGCCGTTTTCAGTGATTTTTACCACCAAGCCCGACGCTTGCGTGCCAGCAGCGGTGAAACTTTGGCCGCAAAGCAGGTACCCGCCCGTTGCTATTGGGCTGATATTGTTGAGCACTGAATTGCCAATGGCTTTTTTTGACCAGATGACATTGCCATCCACGCCTATTTTCATCCAGCCAGAGGCATTGGCACTGATGCTGGAACCCGTGGTATTGTAGGCGACGAGCAAATTCCCATCGCTTGTTTTTTTGAGGGCGGTTGCGCTGCTCGACTGGCCGAGCGTGTAGGTTTTTGACCAAACCAGGTCGCCGGATGCGTTTACCCGGCTGATCCACATATCTTTTTGCCCGTTTGCTGCCACAATTGTGTAGCCTGCCATGACGACATGGCCGTTGCTCTGGGTTTCCACCGCCAGCACTTGTTCTGAAAAGGCGCGGTGGTATGATTTCTGGAAGAGGTTTTGTGCGGAAATAGAAAGTATGGAAAAGGCGCTCCAAACAAGTGCCAGCAGGAATCGTTTTTGTGTCATGTGCTCGGGAAAATTTCGGCAAAGTTAAAAAGCCTGTTCACGCTTTGGCTATAATTGTGCATTTTTG
>JBBRWA010000263.1:0-8535 GCA_038246345.1 Chitinophagales bacterium | reverse complement strand
ATTTTTGATGACACAGCAACAACACCCAACGAAAATGTGACTTGGATAATGCCTTTGCCGGGTCTTGCTACCGCTCAGTTGCCCGCGCAAGAATTTGTCCTGCGCCGATATGTACTCAGCTGGTGGTCGGATGAAGCCATGCGCGATCCAGGTATTGTCCATAAAATGACCTTGTTCTGGCACCAATACATGACCGTTAGCAACCAGTCATCCGGCAGCAAACAGTTTTACGACTACCTGTCGCTACTCCGTTGGGGTGCATTGGGAAACTTCAAGAAATTGGCGACTAAAATCGTCATGGACAATGTGATGCTGGTATACCTCAACAATCAGCAAAATTCAAAAAACAGCCCCAATGAGAATTTCGCAAGGGAATTTTTAGAACTATTTACCATAGGCAAAGGCCCTCAGGTCGGCCCTGGAGATTATACCAATTACACGGAGGATGATATTATTCAAGCCGCAAAGGTATTTACGGGGTTTAGGACTTCGAATGGCAGAACAGTTATTGACCCTGAAACAGGAATCCCACGCGGTACGGTGAGTTATAGCACACACTCCACCGGTAATAAACAATTCAGCAACCGGTTTCAAGACAAAGTGATCACAGGCGCTACCAATGCTGCAGGCATGTACACCGAGTTGGATGCTTTTGTAAAAATGATATTTGATCAGCCAGAAACAGCTAAAAACCTTTGTAGAAGGCTCTATCGCTTTTTTGTGAGTAAAAATATTACCACTGAAATAGAAACAGATATTATCGTACCGCTTGCCAATACCCTAACAGCAAACAACTTCGAAGTGCTTCCCGTGCTTCGCCAACTGTTGCAAAGCAAGCACTTCTTTGATGAAGACGACTCTGACAACAAAGACGAGATCGTGGGTGGCATCATCAAGTCTCCGCTGGAACTTGCCTATCACGCCCTCACCTTTTTCAACCTAAACCCAGCAGATTCGGCAACATTGCCCGGTGCTAATTATCTCTTTCATGAGCGAGGCTTAGCACAGCGAATGTTCGGCTTAGCCAACTACAGTCCATTCAACCCCAGTGATGTTGCCGGTTATCCTGGCTTTTACCAAGACCCTGATTACAGCCGCGCCTGGTTTAATTCCAGCACCATCATCGCCCGGTACAAAGTGCCTGCCATGTTGCTTGCCGGAAAATATCTCATTGGCGGATCAACCAACACCAATCTCGGGGTAAAACTCGACATAGCCCCGTGGGTTAAAACAAGTGGTGTAATTGGCGATCCCGCAGACCCTTATGTGCTGGTGCAGGACTTGTTAAGTTATATGCTGCCTGAAACAGTGGACGCAGACCGTTTCAACTATTTCTACAATACGGTATTTCTTGACAACTTACCTGCTGCTGACTGGACGTATGAATGGCAAAATTACCTTTCAACCAACAATGCAACAGAGGTAAAAATTGTGTTGGAAAGGCTGATCAATGCCATTATGTACTCGCCGGAATATCAAACATTCTGAAGAGGCGGCCACTAATTCATTACATACTAAGTCATTGATATTCCAGCTCTTCAAGACTGGCCCTCTATTGATTTGTTTGCCCCCTTCCCCCTTGTTCTTAGGAACAGATTTCATCATACTACAATTCAAAAATTATGAAACGTCGTAATTTTCTAAAAATACTCCCCGCTGCCGGTGTCACCTCATTCGCCGTGAACGGCCACGCCATGCGCCCATTTGCCAACAGCAAAATAGCCAGCATCCTCAACAGCTGCGATGGTGTGGAAGACAGGGCATTGGTACTCATCCAGCTGAAAGGCGGCAACGATGGGGTGAATACTATTATTCCAATTAACCAATACGATACGTACGCCAATTTGCGTCCGGCAATTGCCCTGCCACAATCAAGTTTGCTCAATCTTGACGGCACCTTGGGCAACAATGAGCAGGTAGGCCTGCATCCATCCTTGGCAAAAGTGAAGGAGCTGTATGAAAATGGTGCTGCTGCCATTGTACAAGGCGTAGGGTACGAAAGCCTGAACCAATCCCACTTCAAAGGCACTGATTTGTGGTTTAGTGGCGGCGATGGTACTGTGGCCAACAGCAATATTCGATCCGGTTGGATGGGACGAGCACTTCAAGGCTTTTACCCAGATGTCGTGGGTGTGCCAACGACCAATATGCCCGACCCACTTGGTATCCAAATAGGCAACCCAAACCCTACACTTGGCTTCCATACTGAAACAGAGCACCAAAACGTGCTCAACCTCAGTGGACAAGATGCGGCGGGCTTCTATTCGCTCATTCAAACCATCGGTGGCGCGCCCATTACAAATGTGCCCGATTCCGAACAAGGTCATGAATTAGAGTATATTATGGGCGTGGAGCAAAGCACCAGTCAATATGCGGAACGCATCACCGCGGTATTTAATGCCGGCTCCAATTATCTGACAACCTACCCCACTACTATAACGAACAAAGATATTTTAGCAAACCAGCTTCGAACCATTGCACGTCTAATAAAAGGTGGTTGCAAAACTAAAATCTATTTGTGCCAGCTTGGCGGATTTGACACCCACAGTTCGCAAGTAGACGGCGGAAGCCCAACGGTAGGCGACCATGCTGGTTTGTTGCTCCACCTGTCTGAAGCCGTGAAGTTTTTCCAAGAAGACCTGGAGGGGCTTGGCTTGGCAGATCAGGTGTTGACCTGCACCTTTTCCGAGTTTGGCCGTTGTGCCAAAGGTAACGGCTCTGATGGCACCGACCACGGTACCCTTGCGCCCATGATGTTGTTTGGAAAAAATGTGAACGCAGGTGTGCTTGGTACCAATGTAAACCTGAGCGATTTGACCAATGACAACCAACTGAAGAACATGCAGTTCGATTACCGCCAGGTATTTACGACCATACTGCAAGATTGGCTGGGGGCCAGCGAGGACATTCTTACACAAGTTATGTTTGAGGGCTATCAAAAAATTTCTTTGGTAGATACGGCCGCCATTGTAGACCCTAGCTGTTACCTTTCTGGTTCTGTCGGAACTTGGGACAGCGCTTTGACGCAGAAGCCTCTGAGTATTTTTCCAAACCCAACCCGAGGGTACACAGAAGTACATTTTGAAAATGCTGCTTCTTCCTTCGATGCAAGATTGTCGCTGCATAGCCTGGGTGGCGCCTTAATTTCAAACACAATAGTCTTCGTGAATCAAGGCAGCAATGGATTCCCCCTGGACGTCTCCAATCTGCCAGCTGGCCCCTATTTTGTCCGGCTGGAAAACAAACAAACAGGCAGAGCCGAAGTGGCCAAGTTGAATGTACTCCGATAGGAAAAAGATTTTTAGCCGAAAAATAATTTACGCCGGTCGATATGATGTCGATCGGCGTTTTTTATTGCCCTATTTTGACCGAAATGTCCTGCTGACAAAACGATTCCGATAGTTTTGACGTTTAAGGAAAAATTGAACTGCAATAAAACTGTACAAATGCGCGCCATTTTCACCCTAATTATTGGTTTCACCTGCTCTCTCACAAGCACTTTTGGACAATTGAACGCCGATTGTGTGAACGCCAAAGAAATCTGCGAAAAAAAGAGTTATAACATCGGCCATGCTGCTGGCGAGGGCAAAGACAGAACCGAAGCCGACCTGATTTCTTGTTTTATGGGCAGTGAAAATCAGGGGCAGGCAGAAGAAAACTCCACCTGGATAAAGTTTGAAATTGAGTCAAGCGGTTCGCTATTGTTTACGATTACCCCGAATCGATTCAATGATGACATTGATTTTGTGGTGTATCGCTTGTTGGATGGTACTTGCAACAACAAAAAAATCGTGCGCTGCAATGCTGCTGGCGACCCCATGTCTGCCGCAGGCGTCAGCCCCTGCCTGGGCCCTACCGGTCTGCGCGCAGGAGAAACAGACAGCAGTGTAGATGCTGGTTGTTTTGACGTTGGGGACAATGCCTGGTTGGCACCGCTGCAAGTTGCAAAAGGCGAAATTTACATGATATTGGTCAGCAATGTCACCACACAGGGACCTGGTTTTAGCATTGATTTTACGGGCACGGCAATGTTGCCTTGCGACAAAAAAAAGAGCAAACCTAAGCCACCTGTGACACCGCCCGTAAAGCCAAAGCCGGTAGAAAAACCGCCTGTGGTTGTAACGCCAACGCCGAAGCCCGAATCTATAGGTGGTCGCGCCGTCGAAGTTGGGGGTGAAATCCGGGTAAAAAACCGCAAAGTCAAGATAAAGCTTTGGGACAGCCAGGTTGAAGACGGAGACATCGTTTCTGTGTATCTCGGTGAGAAAAAGGTAATTGACCACCTTTATTTGCGCCTCAAGCCTCAAGAATTCGACATTGAACTGCCTCCTGGAAAGGAATATTACCTTACCCTATATGCCGATGATTTTGGCAAAGCAGAACCCAATACGGCGATGGTTTCGATTTTTGACGGCGTAAGGGAGCAGATTATCGACCTGGTATCGAGCCGGAAGAAACAGGAAAGCGTGAAGATCATTTTGGAATAAGCAGCGCAAAGAACCATTTCAGGGCGGAACTGTTTACTCCAATAACCCGCACAACGCGGAACTTATTCAACACACATGCTCGGATTCCGTTTTTCAGATTACACCCCCGACCCGAATGAAAGCACTTTCGATCGGCTTTTCAAGATATTTCAGGAGTTGATGCTCTACACTTCCGGCAATGTATCGGAAGCGCTGGCATGGCTCAATGAACTCGATCGGGAATACAACCTCACCACGCCAGAATATGGCATGGGTGACTTTATTCAAGAGTTAATCGATCGGGGTTATATCCGTGCGGATGGCGAAGAAGGTGGGATGGGGCCAACTTCAAAATTGGAAATTAGCCTGCGCCAGAAAAGTTTGGAAGATATTTTTGGCGACCTAAAAAAAGCCAGAAGTGGTCGGCACAACACCCCCATTATTGGCCGGGGCGATGAGTACACCGCCGATGTAAAACCATACGAATTTGGCGATAGTCTCGAAAACCTGGCCGTCACCAATTCCTTGCGCAACGCCTACATCAATCATGGCATTGATGAATTCAACCTCACGCAAGACGATTTAGAGGTGCATGAGACCTATTATCAGGCTCAAATGTCGTCGGTATTGATGATTGACATTTCGCACTCCATGATCCTGTATGGGGAAGATCGTATCACTCCGGCCAAAAAAGTAGCTTTGGCGCTGGCTGAATTTATTCAAACCCGCTTTCCAAAAGACACCCTCGATATTCTTGTATTTGGAGACGATGCCTGGCCTATAGAATTGAAGGAAATCCCCTATTTGCAAGTGGGGCCTTACCATACCAATACCGTTGCAGGCTTGGAACTGGCAATGGATATCCTCAAAAAGCGCCGCAACCCCAACAAGCAAATTTTCATGATTACGGATGGAAAGCCTACCTGCTTGAAAATCGGCAAAAACTATTACAAAAATTCCTTTGGTCTCGACCGCAAAATTGTAAACCGATGCCTCAACCTTGCCATGCGCTGCAAAAAGCTTGATATTCCCATCACCACTTTTATGATCGCCCGAGACCCGTATCTTGTGCGCTTTGTGGAGGCATTCACACAAACCAATAACGGGAAAGCCTTCTATTCTTCCCTGTCAGGACTGGGATCTTTCGTACTGGAGAATTATAAGAAGAAAAAGAAATAAAAAATGGTTTCAGGTTTCAGGGTTTCATGGTTTACACGATCAGTTGGTAATTTTGGAATTCAGGTTCAAGGAAAAAACGAATCGTGTGAACCATGAAACCCTGAAACCATGAAACCTCTAAAAGAATGTATTATTTATTAATTTCCATTGTCATTGCCCTATTCATCGGCATGTTGTTCCTGAACCTTTACTTCCGGGCAAAGGTTTTTAAGGTGTATGGCGTGCTGGTGCGCAACAATGTAGAATTTGGCGCTGCCCATATTTTCAATCGCAAAAAACTGGAGGACGAAATACTGCCGCGCTATCCTAAGTTTAAAAACGAGATCGAGACTTTTATACGGCATATCCACTATTCCATCAAAATGGCCTCTGTGCTGCTCTTCCTGGTGACCCTATTTGGCGCTATCTTAATGTATTTCAGGGAAACCTACTAAGCACTCATACCGAGGGCTGGTGCATGAATAATAAGAAACAAACAGATAAAATGCCAGATTTTATTTGATTGACGGGTGGCGATTACATGATTTACAATTGTTGAAGTGCCCTTTAGTGTGCTCCGTTTATACGTTTGCCTTGGGACCCATCTCCCACAAATCCCAAGCCGGCGCCCAATTATCAAATTATCAAATTATCACATTTAGCGAGCGAAGGGAGCGGCTTCCTGCCCACAGAATTCCCCCGCCAAATACTTGTAATGCGCTGTCACACCGATCATACCCGCGTTGTCGGTGCAATATTGGAAAGCTGGTATGTACACCGTCCAGCCTTCTTTTTCTCCCAAGGCCATAAATGCCTTCCGCAGCCCGGAGTTTGCACTTACCCCGCCCGAAATAGCCACTTGTTTGATTCCTGTTTGACGGGCTGCTTTCCGCAGTTTTTTGAGCAAAATGGTGACGATGGTTTCTTGAATAGAAGCACAAATATCATGCAGGTTCTCCTTGATGAAATCGGGGTTCTCCCCCATTCGTTTTTTTAAAAAATACAGAATGGAGGTCTTTAGGCCGCTGAAGCTGAAATTCAGACCTTCCATGGAGGGTTCTGGAAAAGGGAACACAGCGCTTCCCAGCTGCGCCATTTTGTCGACTACCGGCCCAGCCGGATAGCCGAGCCCTAGCAATTTGCCGGATTTGTCAAATGCCTCTCCTGCGGCATCATCAGCTGTTTGGCCGATCACTTCCATATCCCTGAAACTACGCACAAGCACAATTTGTGTGTGCCCTCCACTAACCGTTAGGCATAAAAATGGAAAACTGGGCTTTGGATTTTCCGCAAAATGCGCCAATACGTGCGCTTCCATGTGGTTTACCTCCATGAGCGGCAAGTTGAATGCCAAGGCAAAAGATTTGGCAAATGAAGTGCCCACAATCAGCGAACCCATCAAGCCGGGCCCTCGCGTGAACCCAACCGCCGTGATTTCCTCTTTTTTGACACCTGCTTTTTTCAATGCCAGGTCTACTACGGGGACAATATTTGCCTGATGTGCCCTTGAGGCGACTTCTGGAACTACCCCGCCATATTGCGTATGTACATCCTGATTGGCGACACAATTCGACAGCACGACGCCGTCGCGCACCACTGCGGCAGCGGTGTCGTCACAAGAAGATTCAATGGCAAGAATGGTAACGGACATAATAAAAAAGAAAAAAATGAGGTAATGCCTTTTATTGCAGTGGTTTATACAAATTTATTACAGATATTTACGGCATTAATGGACGTATATGCCCGGCAAAATTAGAATTTTTCTAAACCGAAAGATTTGGCACGATTCTTTATTGTATTGGCAAACATCAAATTATATCCACAACACAAATCAACTCCATCATGTTTGGTTCAAGTACAAAAGAAAAAAGTCCCGCTACTGCAACATTAAACGGCAGCGATAAAGAAGGAGCAGCCACCACTGTTATTGCCAAAGGCACCACCATTGAAGGAAAATTTCAGTGTAGCGAAAATGTGCGCCTTGATGGAAATATCCAGGGGGAAGTAAAGGTCGACAAGCGATTTGTAATGGGCGAAGGTAGTTATGTTCAAGGGAACATCAAAGCCCGAGACGCCGCGATTAAAGGAAAGATAAAGGGCGATGTTCATGTAAAGGAGGCTTTGCACTTGATGGAATCGGCTGTAATTGAGGGGAATATTACTGCTAGGACTATGATTGTTGAAGAAGGCGCCCGCTATAATGGGTCTTGCAAAATTGGCGAGATGGTAAACTCGTCACCTAGTACCGCAGCCAGCCCTAACACAACAGCCAACCCTAATACAAAAAATTAATTACCCCCCTCGTTCAAATAGTACACCTTCGAAAAGGGCGGCTTCGGTCGCCCTTTTGTTTTTTTCAGGGTCAAGGTTTCATGGTTAAGGGTTGTAACTTTGGGTTTTGAATTGTTTGCAAAAAATTAATCACCACCTTGACAAATTTCGATCACATCATCATCGGCGGCGGCATTTTCGGATGTTACGCAGCACTTTATCTCGCTGAGAAGGGAGGGAAAGTGGCTTTGATTGAAAAGGAGGATCGACTGTTTCAAAAAGCATCCATTGTAAACCAGGCACGGTTGCACAGCGGCTACCACTACCCCAGAAGCGTGGCAACGGCAGCCATGAGCGATGCTCACAAGGAACGATTTACAGTAGAACACCGCCCATTTATCAATGCCGCTTTTGAAAAATTCTACGCCATCGACCGTTTTGGCTCCTTTACGGACCCGCTGCAATTCGAACGTTTTTGTGCGTTTCTAAAAATTCGCTGTGAAAAAATTGATGCCCATCCTTTGTTCAACTTCAGCCGAATAGAAGCACTGTATAAAACGGAGGAGCACTCTTTCGATCCCATGTTATTGGGAGCGTATTACCGGAATAAAGTTGAATCCCAAAAATCAATACAGGTTTT